>NZ_CAXBCJ010000016.1:0-156676 GCF_963974565.1 uncultured Imperialibacter sp.
ATACTTTACTACTTGATCGAAACAAAATTATATACACATGAAATAGCCATAAGGAATACCATACCCAACGGACCGGCGTGGAACGATGAATATGCCTCTAACACGAGAAATGTTCAATCCCAAACCGGTTCAGCTATTCCCGCTTCGGCGGCGGTTCGCCGAGCGACCGATCGCTCCGGCGAACCGGTGGCCATTGAAAAACAATTATATACACATGAAAAACCAGCTATTACTCTGCCTTCTCTTTATCGGCCTGCTCTCAGGCACCTCGTTCGCTCAAAAAACCTACGTGATAAAGCTTAACCCCGACTATATCAACATTCCTAACAGGAGTTTTTATATAGACCAGGTCATTGACAACCGAACCGATAAAAGCCGGATTGGCATTGTGCACAACGGTACCCAGCGCCTTGCCCAGTTTGAGTACGGACTGGAAAACTCGCTGGAAGGCTACTTGAAATCTGCTTTTCCAACCACAACCCAGGAGATTCCTATTGTGATGGTGATCAACCGACTGGAGATTTCCGAAAAACCGGCAAATGTTGGCGAGGTTGGGTACGCCGACATTTCTGTTGACTTTTTTACTGGCGAAATCAAGCTCTTCAGCACCGATCAGCATGTAGAGGTCACTGGCAACGACGTAACCAAATTGCACGAAGCCAACATACGGGAGGCCGTAGCAAAAAGCCTTTTTGCGTTTGACGACTCCAACTGGGTGTCGGTGATGCATGGCAAAACAGAGAAACCGCAACCGTCCAGAAATACGGTGCCTGGATCCGATGCTGCGCTATACTCTGTCACTCAGCCTGTGAGTGGAGACAATCCTAACTACAAAGCCTCAGAAAGCAAGGCAAATTCAGTAACTCAAGCCCCTGCGGAATCACAGGAAGAGGCAACAACTGAAACCTACTCAGAGAATAGAAATATCACGGCAGTGGGTTACCAAATTGGCGGCATAACGCTGATAGGTGTAGACTATGAAATCAGAGCCAGCGACTATTTCGGTGTGCACCTGGGAGGTGGATTGGCTGGATTCACGGTGGGAATGAAAATTCACACCAACCCCGAAAAGAACAGCTCGTTCTTCAACCTAAGCTTCAAAGACGGTGGCTTCGGAAAAATCACAACCCTGGGATTGGAATTTGGAGGTCGATTGGTATTCAGTAAATCCAGCGACCTTGGACTTGTGACTCAAATAGGTATTCAAAAAATTCTGTCTATCGACGAAGAATTTGAGAAACAAGTATTCAAAGGAAACGGTGCGCCTCCTGTTATGATGGCCTTTGGCATTGGGCTTAGCTGGTAGACTGGTTTATCGCCTAAGTAGGGAGGACAATTATGTACTGGTTGAACTCAGGTATTCGGAAGCTGTCATTACTGGGATTCCTGATGCTTTAAAATCCTTAAGGTCTCTGGTGATGATTGTATCGAGGCTGTTTTCTACAGCAGTATAATATGCAACCCATCCTCAAAGTCTTGTGGCTAGCAAATCAAGGACTATGTTGGTGTCTAGCAGTAGCTTTTTCACTTGTACTTCTCAAGCAAATAGTCAGTATACCCCTCTTTATAGTCAAAATCACCATCAATTTTAATGACTCCACTCAAGCTTCTCACAAGCGGCGTTATTTCTCCAGCCTTCGAACTTCTGTCCGTCAGAGACAATAGGTAGCTTTCTATCAACTTAGAGAGGCTTATCTTATGGGACCTGGCATACAGCTTTGCCTGCTTAATTACTTCCTTGTCAAGGTTCAGTGTTAATTTGGTCTTCATAACACTTAAATTAACGTGAGTTCGATATAAAAGTAAAAAAAACTTAATGCAAGGCGCCCAACTTATTCAGCGCTTGTGCCACAACAATTGATGACATTCTCAAGAATTTCGGGTAGGGATCAGAAGAACGCTTCCTTACTCCCTGATCACCTTCAAATGATCATCATTGCCCGTCATTTGCCAGTGTCCCAACGATATTGGGATACATCCTATGGCATTAAGTTGGTCAAAGAAGTCTTTTACTTTAAATGGTTCATTGTTGGCCTCCTTCATTCTGGCGAACTCTGCCATGGCATTTTCCAGTAAATACTTACCTGTAATGTAGCTGCTGCCATAACCCGGCTGGCGGAGGTATAAATGCTGTTCGAAGAGCAGTAATTCCTTTTCTGTTTTCATCCAGCCTCTTGGTGTATATTCGGAATGGATACCACCTGCTTCCACACTGTTCATTTCGTTGGCCTGAGCGTAAAGCGAACCCAGCCCTCTGGCGGCCCGCTGAGCAATCATGATGTAGACAATTTCCCTTACTCTCGGGTCTTCATCGTAAAAGCCTGCCTGCATAAACATCTCCTCCACAGCTGTGGCAGTGCCCTCATTGCGTGAATCGAAGATATTGTACAACAAAGGCCCTTTTCGAATTTCACTTTCATGGGGTTCGTTGTCCATCCGGGCCAGCTCAAACCAGTGATAGAAATGTGAGTACAGTGGCCGTGGGTCATAGTGCATGCCAATCAGGAAAAAATTACGTCTTTCCTTCGGCACATAGCTGCCCAAGTGCTCTCTCAGCGCTGGCTCCATATAAGGCTTCACCGTCAAAATTTCGTCCTGCTCGAGAAACGTCATCATACTCACAGCCGCCTTTTCCGCCATGGCCTTAAATGCTTCTGGAGAGTCGGCAGCGGTAAGCTCAGGCAAGTCACGGTTGCGGTGTTCTTCCAGTTTAAGAGAAGCCCAGGCACGAGACAATTCCCGTTTTAGCAGCATCACCTCATCGTCCCACGTGAGGGGTACCAGATGAACATTTTGCAGGTACCATGTATAATTTTCCTTCCCAACGCCTGAAGGCCCGGTTTTGGACTCCGCCTTTTCTTCCAGCCATTCAACCAATTCCTCAGTAGACGCAATACCATCATTGATAACTTGCACCAGACCAGCGTCGTCCTTTACACCAGGCAGCATCAGCAACCCCTTCAAATCTTCGCTTTGCGTGCGGATATCCCTGATGCCCGCTACCCACAGGTCTTTGGCATTACCGGTTAAGTTGATTTTTGCTTGTTCGTTAAAAGCTGGAATGACGGACAGCTCTTCCAGGAACTGAATCTTGCCTTCGGTATTGAGGGGAAAGCTGTACTTCCAAACATCCAAAGCGGCATGGTTTGTCGGTCCTTCATGAGCAGGCACGTCGCTGCGCTCCATCCACAGCACTTTGTAGAAAGCCGGATCTCTTTCCCATGGTTTCAATATGTGATGATTGAAATCGTAGCCGTTCATTTCTGCCCAAACAACTGTCCAGTCAACCTTTTCTTCAACTGACCAGCCAGCAGTGTCCACAGCCATCAGCCGGCCCTGCAACTGCTCAAACTCCGTCCAGCGCTTTTCGAACGTGGCTACAGTATAGTCCGGAGCTCCATCCTTCAGGGGTGGGGTTTCGAAGCTCCTCCACTCTTTGAACAGCGCCACCAGGTCTTCGTATCGTTTGGTGGTTGGCGCAGCGGCGGTGACTACCTCTTGCTTAGGCTGCTCAGGCTGGCAACTGGCGACTAGAATGAGCAAGGCTAAAAGCTGGAAAAGCGATGAAAATCTCTTCATTGAAACGGTTGGTTTGGATAAGGGCCGAATATAGGTAATTTCTAAAATCCGTTAGTCCGGGATTACGGGGGCGGTGTATAAATCACGTTAAATCTTTAGTGCAACGTGTAAGTGTCGAAAATGCATATTTGACACCCCAACGTACTGTGCCGGAAACCACAAGCTATACTCCAAATCTCATTTTCACCGCTCCCACCTAATTTTTATCCTTCCATCATATCTAACCCTTCTAAAAAAAGAAACGAGCGGCCGCAGGGAAGGGTTAGCGGTACTATAAAAGCATGGTCGGTTACTCAATGAACTTCTCTTACCGACAATACGCCTGAAAAAGTCGTTTTAAATCATTTAAATGGAACATTTCCGGGCTGAACTGTGTATCTTTGAGGTAGTTGATCAAAGATATTCAAAGGGTTTACCCCTTTAATACCCCAAAACAATGAATCATCAAAATGCCCCAAGTGCCAGTTTTTTTCGTGCCCCTCGCTTCCACTTTACCACCCGAGGCCGTAGTGGTGATTCCTTGTTTTTATAAGCATTAACCAACTCACTTTATTAACATTATCTGACATGCCGGAGGGCATGTCGCAGCTATTTATTACCCATGAGTATATACAACAATCAGCAGCTTCACGACATTGACAAACAACACTACCTCCCCACCTTCGGCAGGTTTCCCATTACATTCGAGCGGGGAAAAGGTGCCAAACTCTGGGATACCGATGGCAAAGAGTATATCGATATGCTGGCCGGTATCGCTGTTTGCAATGTAGGCCATTGTCATCCAACAGTGGTGAAGGCGCTCCGGGAGCAGGCAGGCAAGCTGATGCACATCTCCAACTTTTTCCTCAGCGAGCCCCAGGCGCTACTGGCCAAGAGGCTCAGCGAAATCTCCGGCATGGACAGGGTGTTTTTCAGCAACAGTGGAGCTGAGTCGGCCGAAGGTGCCATAAAAATTGCCCGCAAGTATGGCCATAGCAAAGGAAAAGGCGGCACCGTCATCTCTATGAAAAACTGCTTTCATGGCAGAACGCTGGCCACGATAGCCACTGGCAAAAAAACGATGCAAGATGGCTTCGAACCCATTCCTCAGGGCTTTATGCAAGTGCCATTTAACGACATAGACGCACTGAAGAAGGCTTTGCAGGACAATAATCCGAAAGGCGGCACTCACCAAATATCCGCCATCATCGTGGAACCCATTCAGGGGGAAGGCGGTATCAATGTAGCTGACCTTGAATTCCTCAAAGCGCTGCGTCAATTGTGCGACGACGAAGAAATTGTGCTGATTTTTGATGAAATCCAATCTGGCATCGGCCGCACGGGCAAGTGGTTCGCTAAGGATCATTTCGGCGTGCAGCCTGATATTATGACCCTCGCCAAAGGTCTTGGAGGTGGTATTCCCATCGGTGCCATCCTGTGCAGTGAGAAAATGGCCTCCGTCATGAAACCGGGCGACCATGGCACCACCTTCGGGGGCAATCCGCTTGTTTGCGCTACGTCGCTGGCCGTGCTGGAAGTGATTGAAGAAGAGAACTTACTGACGGCCGCAGCAGAAAAAGGAATCTGGCTCAAAAAGGCCCTGCTGGACATGAACGAGTCTTCCCTCAAGGAAGTAAGGGGAAGGGGGCTCATGATCGGTGCTGAGTTCGATTTTGAAACCAAGCCCCTCGTGGTGGAAATGCTGAAAAACGGCGTGGTAGCCAATGCCACCGCAGGCAATGTGCTGCGGTTCGTACCAGCGCTCACCATCGGTTATGACGAGATGGAGCAAGCCATTACTGTATTAAAAGAATCATTAATAAATATAAAAGCCCATGCCTAAGAAAAAGATAGGCGTTGTTGGCGCCACTGGTTACACTGGTTCAGAGCTTGTTCGCATCCTGGCCAACCACCCCGAAGTAGAGATTGCCGTCATTACGTCAGAAAGTCGGGCGGGTGAGAAATTTTCAGATGTTCACCCGTTTTTCAAAGACATCGTTGACCAACCCTTACACAAGGCCGACAAGGTGAACGAGCTCAACCTTGACCTGGTTTTCCTCGCTCTGCCTCACGGTGTGTCGATGGAATACGTGAAGCAGTTTGCCGGCAAAGGCTTTAAAATCGTTGACTTTTCAGGCGACTTCCGGCTCGACTCCCCGAAAACTTACGAGGAATGGTACAACAAGCCACACACGTTCGTCGAAGGCTTCGATACTGCCGTTTATGGTCTTCCGGAACTTTTCTACGACAAAATCAAAGGTGCTGACCTGGTGGCTAATCCGGGCTGCTACCCCACAAGCGCTATTTTGCCCCTGGCGCCGTTGCTTGCAAATGGTATCATTGAAAGCAAAGGCATCATCATCGATGCGAAGTCGGGCATCACTGGCGCCGGCATTAAAGCCAGCACCACCACTCACTTTTCGAATGTGAACGACAATTTCAAGGCTTATGGTTTAAAGAACCATCGCCACACCATTGAGATCCAAGGCGTGTTGGATGGCATAACAGCCGGGGTGACACTTCAATTCACCCCTCACCTGCTGCCGGTAGATCGTGGCATCCTTTCAACGACTTACGCCAGGCCTAAGGGCGCTACAAGCAGTGCTGAATTGAAAGCACTTTATCAGGACTTTTACAAAGACAAGCCCTTTGTAAGAATCTGCGGCACGCCACCTGCCATCAAAGACGTGCGGGGCAGCAACTATTGCAATATATACGCCGACTTCGACGAGCGAACAGGCAATATCATCCTCATCAGCACCATCGACAACCTGGTGAAGGGTGCCGCCGGGCAAGCTGTTCAAAACATGAACATCATGCTCGGCTTCGAAGAATCTTTAGGTTTAAATCAAATACCCGTCAACCCATGATCAAGAACATTACCAATGTAAGAGGCATCAAATGCTGGGGCGCTCATTCGGGTGTCAAATCACTGCGGCGTGACCTGGCTTTGATATATTCTGAAGTACCCGCCAATGGTGCGGCTGTTTTCACCCAAAACAAGGTGGTGGCTGAGCCCATCAAGGTATCAAGAGAAAACATCAAAGGCGGTATCGTTCAGGCTATCATTATCAACGCTGGCAACGCCAACGCCTGCACAGGCCAACAAGGAGCAGACGGCGCTCAGGCCATGCTGAAAACCGCCGCCGAAGCGCTTGGCATCGATCAAAAATCTATCATTATTGCTTCCACTGGCATTATTGGGGAGCCGTTTCCCACTGAAGATGTGGTAAAAGGCATCATCGAATCAGCTCCAAAGCTGAGCAGCAAATCAAACGCTGGGTCGTTTGCCGCCAACGCCATTCTTACGACCGACACTTTTCCAAAAGAGGGCTTTCTGGAGTTTGAGCTCGATGGCCATGAAATCAACATGGGCGGTATCGCCAAAGGATCGGGCATGATCCACCCCAACATGGCCACCATGCTGGCATTTATTGCCACCGACGTAGCAATAGAGTCGAAGCTTTTGCAGAAAACCCTGAAGGAGGTAGTTGACCGGACTTTCAACATGATCACGGTAGATGGCGACACCTCAACTAACGACATGGTGGTGGTGATGGCCAACGGCAAGGCTGAAAATGACATACTGAAGTCGGAAAAAGACAAGGGCTATGACGTGTTCAAAGCAAAGCTAGAGGAGATGATGAAGCACCTTTGTATGCTGATCGTTTCGGACGGGGAAGGGTCTTCGAAGTTTCTCGAATATACCGTTAAGAATGCAACAGATGAGGTAACGGCCAGAAAAATATGCCGGGCCGTGTCGAGCTCCACCCTGGTAAAGACTGCCATGTTTGGCCGTGACCCCAACTGGGGACGCATTGTTTGCGCAGCAGGCAATGCCAACGTCCCATTCAACTTCGAAAAAGCCGACCTATACCTTGGCGATGACAAAGAGATGATACAGGTGCTGGAAAAAGGCAAGCCGCTCGACTACGACCGCAACTATATGAAACGAGTGCTTCGGGAGTCACATATCTATATCAACCTCGATTTGAACGAAGGCAAGGCAGAAGCCACCGGCTGGGGTACTGATTTGACAACGGATTACGTGCTGTTTAACTCGGTGTATACGACTTAGGTAAGACCGGAGACCGAAGCAGGCGTCGGGGCGGCAAGCAGGCAGGTTGCGCTGGGGCCGTCAGACGTCATCCTCGACGCCTCATCAGCATTCGTCCGATACCGTTGAAAAGAAATCAGTCGATGATTTCGTTAGGGTTTATTTATCTTAATTGCTCATTCCAAAAAAGATACCTACATGTACAAAAGACTTTCATTCCTAACTGCCCTTTTCTTTGGTTGCGTCACGCTGCTTGCTCAAAACCCGCAACGTTTTCAGGGAGAAATTGACAAATACGCACAGGAAGCCGCCTCAGTAAGTAACAAAAAGCTTGCATTGTTTACTGGCAGCTCATCCATCAGAATTTGGGATGATATGGCGGAGAGATTCCCAAAAAAGAACGTACTCAACCGGGGCTTTGGTGGTTCGTCCATGTCGGATCTGCTGTACTACACAGATGAGCTAATCTTCAAATATTCCCCGTCAAAAATCTTTATTTATGAGGGTGACAACGACATAGCCTCAGGAAAGACAGCCGAACAAATCCTGACAGACGCAAAGACCATACTTGCGCAGATAAGAGAAAAACTACCCAAAAATGTAAAGGTATACTTCATCTCCGCTAAGCCAAGTGTTGCCCGCTGGAGCCTGAAAGACAAGTACGTTGACTTCAATACCCAGCTGGAAGCCTGGACAAAAACTGAGGCTAATGTCGGCTACGTTGATGTGTGGACACCTATGCTACAGCCAAACGGCGAGGTAATGGATGACATTTTCAGAGAAGACAACCTTCACATGACGTCGAAAGGCTACGATATCTGGGAGAAGGTCTTCAAAAAATATTTATAGGCGCAACTATCTTCATCAAACCTAAGAAAAAGAGGAGTGCGGGAGCGCTTTCAGGCTCCCAACTCCTCATTGCTATTTCTCAATTTTCATCAGACTAAGGCGCAGAGTGGTTGACTGCCTTCACCCAGCCTTCTAAAGCCTACTGCTTACCAACTACTGTTTACCTTTCACTCTTCACTTCCTCTCTGTCCATTTTTTACTATCTCATTTCTAAATAATTGAGGATTATGCATCTTTAAAAAAGGTTCAAAAACTCAACCATGTTTAAAAGTGCTCTCCTTATCGGAATAAGAAACTTGCTGAAAAACAAGTTGCATTCCGCCATCAACCTATCAGGCTTTGCGATAGGCATTACTTGCTCCTTGCTTATTCTCGCCTTTGTTTGGGACGAACTCCACTACGACCGCTTCCATCCCAATGACGACAGACTCTACCGCCTGGCCCTGCACCGCAGCTTTCCGGGCCGTGATGTGTCATTCGCTACAACGCCTTTCCCGGCAGGGCCTACTCTGCTGCAAGACATCCCCGAGATAGAAAGCTATTGCCGTCTGTTTACACCCTCCTCCAGTCCGCCGAGAGTACGAATTGGCGATATTGAGTTTTACGAAACTAACCGGCTGGCCGCAGATTCAACTTTCTTCAGGCTGTTTGGAGTTCAACTGAAGGAAGGAGATCCCCGCAACGCCCTGAAAGATCCCAATAGCGTGGTGCTGACGGAGAGCACCAGCAAAAAGTACTTTGGAGATCAGGAGGCTCTTGGTAAAATGATCAAGGTGGGTGACTCCACCCTTTACCGGGTAACCGGTGTAGCCGGGGATGTACCGAACAGAACTCACCTTGAGTTTGATTTGCTCTTCTCACTACGCTCCTTCCCCGGTGCCCACGATGGCACCTTTTGGGGGTCTTACCAATGCCTCAACTACTTCCTGCTGAAGCCCGGCGTAACCCCGGAGCAGGTGAAGGCAAAAATCCCATCGGTTGTTAAGCAGTATATGGGACCGCAGGTCGAGTCCCTCCTCAACATCACTTTCGACGAGTATGAAGCAGCAGGCAACCGGCACAACTATGTTTTTCAACCTATTCAAAGCATCCATCTCGAAAGCAACTTCCAAAACGAAATAAAGCCGAATGGAGATAAAAATTACGTCTACCTTTTTATGGTCGTTTCGGTGCTCATTCTGTGTACAGCCTGCTTCAACTTTGTGAACCTGTCAACTGCTAACTCTGTCAAACGAGGCAAAGAAGTGGCTGTCAGAAAAGTGGTGGGTTCAAGCAAACTTCAGCTTATCATCCAGTTTATTACTGAGTCCATTGTCATCACACTGATAGCTGTCCTCATTTCTTGTCTGCTGTTTATCTGGCTACTTCCGTATTTCAATCAGCTGGCAGAAAAGCACATTGCTTTGTCAGACTTTAGCCTGCTAAATGTCGCCGGACTCCTTTTGGTCTTCACAGCTCTTTTAGGCACCCTTTCGGGGCTTTATCCTGCTTTCTTCATTTCGTCTTTTCCCACGCTCAAAATTTTCAAGGGAGAACTGAAGCTAAGCCACAAAAAATGGGGGTTCAGGAACATCCTGGTGGTGGCGCAGTTCATGGTCTCTATTTTTTTGATGGCAGCCACGCTGTTCATTTACCGTCAAATGAACTTCATGATGGATAAAAAACTGGGCTTCGACAAAGATCAGGTGCTCGTCATCGAACGAAGCAACCAGCTGGGTGGCAGCCTCAGGGCCTTTATGGACGAATTACAGCAAGTCAACGGCGTGGAAAAAGCGTCGGCCTCTTTTCATGTACCCGGCCGACAAATGAGCGGTGGCAGCTTTCATGCCCAGGGAGTTTCCGCCACAGAGCGATATCTTTTTACTGCTATCTACGCCGACTACGATTTTGCTGACACGTACGGGATCAAAGTAAACGAAGGCCGCTTCTTTTCGAAGGATATGGCCTCCGACACGGCGGCCGTTCTTGTGAACCAGGCCACAGTAGACATGGTGGGGTGGGACAATCCGCTGGAACAAAAAATTCTGCCCACTGCTGGCACTCTCCAGCGCATCATTGGCGTGGTAGACGACTTTCACTTTGCCTCGCTGCACGAGAAGGTCGGGCCGCTGGTCGTCTTTGGCATTTCTCCCCAGCAGTTGGCTACACTCAGTCCTAATCTGGTATCCGTTCGAATCGGTTCGGGCGCATCTACAAAAGCCACGGTGCAAAGCATAGAGGCCACCTGGAGCAAATGGATGCAGGGCAGCCCCATTCAATACAGCTTCCTCGATCAGGAATTCAATGCGCTATACCAGAATGAAGAACGTATCAGCAGGGTGTTTTCTACTTTTTCCATACTGGCCGTTTGCATCGCCCTTATTGGCGTAGTCGGACTTTCCACCTACATCGCCAATCAGAGAACAAGAGAAATTGGTATCCGCAAAGTGCTGGGGTCGTCAGCGTCGGGCATCCTCGTGCTGCTCTCAAAAGACTTTGTTCAATTGCTGATTGCCGCAAACTTACTGGCACTTCCGCTGGCGTGGCTGGCTCTGAGTAAATGGCTGGAGCAGTATCCTTACCAAACTTCGCTGACCATCTGGCTCTTCCCTGTTATTGGTATCGTCTTCTCTTTTTTCATTGTGCTCACCACTTGTCTGGTTACCTACAAAAAGGCACAGATGAACCCGTCGAAAGCGATTAGGTATGAGTAGGAAGAAAAAACTGGGAGCAAAAAAGCCCTTGCTGTTTTGTCAATCAGCAAGGGCCAACGATTCGTTTAGCTAATTCAACTAAGCCAGCGCCTTTCTGCAATATTCGACGCATTTCTGCACTTCTTTTACCGGATCTGAACCTTCAGGGATCTCGTATTCAAGCTCTATTGTGCCAGGAAACTTATACTTCTGCTCGCTCATGAGCTGAAGCACTTCCGTCAGCGGTGTATCGCCGGTCCCCCACACCAGGTTCTTTTTCCCATGCTCAGGGTTCTGGCGATCCTTCATGTGCATGCTTAAAATGCGATCGGCCTTTGCTCTCACCATGCCCAGTGGATCGGCATTTCCTGCAGCTACAAAGTGGCCTAAGTCAAGATTCAATCCATTGTACTTCGACTGCTTCAAAGCCGTATCCCACAAGGTAGGGGTTTGTTGCTCGTGTCCGTGGTAGCCGATAGACACCTTGTGCTTGGCCGCCAGGGTACCCAATCTGAGTGTCTGCGCATCGTCGCTTGGGTGCTCCAGGGTAACGTGGCTGGCACCAAGCGCTTTTGCTGCCTTCAGCCCGTATATCACTTCTGCATCGGTATTGTCTTTGCCAAAGGCATTGGGTTTGAAAGCGTAAATCTGCACACCGGCGTCGTTGTACATTTTCTTCACCTGTGCAAACTTGTCCATGGAAGCCGTTGCCCTCCAGGCGGCCACTTCCTTGTTGTAGGAAGCCGACTGCGCCTGCATATCAGCCATCTGTTTCTTCTCGTCGTCAGTCAGCTCTTCCCCTCTTCTTTGCTTACCATACAGGCCAAACATTGCCCTGCGGTCAATAGTGCTCTCAGGCTTGCCTGCAAAACTTTCAGCCGGATCGCCCATCAGCTCCACGGCGCTGATACCGCAATCCACGATGTACTTTAGTGTAGCCTCAGCGCTCTGATCGGGCAGGCTGCGAAACGAGTAGGTAATGACACCCAACTGTACTCCGTTGATCATGGAGTCAGGCTTGCCATAGCTTTTGATGATGTTGGGGAAACCGCTTGCTCTTAAAAGAGACGGGGCTACTAAAATACCGGCCGCTGCTGTAGCCGACTTGCCTATAAAATTCCGGCGTGAAGCCAGGTGTTGTTCGTTATTTTTCATTGAAGTAGGTAGTTAAAATGACACGACGTATAAGACAAACAGAATTAATTCTCCCGGGTTTGCGCCAACTTACCATCAGCCAAACATTCCAGAAGAACTAAGATACATGAATTTAGCTGTGCAAACGGCAATCAGCAAGCTTTTGGAGGTATAATAGACAATACGTCGTTTTTACACGATGGTCGGCAAGATTTACATGATTGACTGAATACCGGCAGTGCTTCACAGCACATTCCTGGAGAAAAAACTTAACCATTCTGATGAACCGAATCCTCTTAGTCCCGAAGGGAGGCCACACCTGTCAGGCTGATTTTTCGAGAATATTCAACATTGTTCACTGTAAGGACATAATTCTTTGACTTGCCTACTCTTTCAATACTAACTGGCTTCAGTCCTATCTCTGGCTGATATATATAAAGCTGATTTCCAACTACATGCCATCTTGTATTCTGAAGTTTTGTAGCATAGTCATTTGCCCAGTCGTCGTTCACTGTGACCGTTTGCCCCTGCTGCACCCACAAATATTTGGGCTCATTTTTGCTTTGGATGGCATTAAAAGTGTCCTGAGCGCTCCTATTGTACCAATAACCGACAATGTTGTTTGTTGAAATGTACTCTTCGGCGCCCTCAGTAGACACCATAACATACTCCCCATCTTCAGCTATGCTCTCTTGAGCAAGTAGAGAAGTAGAAATCAGAAAGAGTGCGGAGAAAACAAGAAAGAAACACTTCATGGTAGTTTATTTTAGGTGGAAAATATCAGAAAGTTATCTAAAAAGCAAAAAACAAGCCAACGTTGAATCTTTCTCATTTCAAAGCCACAAGCTCTTGCTCTCTAATACGTCTTCACCGATTTGAAAGCCTCCTGCGTCGTACAGAAGTAAAGCTGTTTGTTTTTCAGTTGATGAACCCTGCTGATTGTATACAATTGACCTGACTGCCCGACTTCAGATGGGAGCTCCAGCCACTCTTTACCGTTCCATTTGTAGATAAACCTTTCGCCAGAAAGGCCATCTACATAACCCAGCGATTTGACACTGAACAAAGTACCATCGTGGCCAACAAAGTCCGGAATCTTCCCCTCTATTTCTTTCCATGTTTGTCCTCCATCGTCGCTTCTGATGCCCTGATTGAACTGCTGATAGTTTCCGTTTACATCTACCCTCACACCGAACAGAATACCTTCCTTGTCGATGCACGTCACATATTGTGAGCCTCCTTCAAAAAGTACAGAAGAAGCGGACCAACTGATTCCATCCGAAGACTTGCTCACATATGCGCTGAACTTCGGCACGCTGAAGCCCGTTCCGCCCAGGTAGTAGTCGTAACTATAACCGGCAATGGCGACAAGGCTTCCGTCACTAAGTTGCTGCACAGAATGGCCACTATAACTCGGGAAGCCAATAGAAGCTTCCTTCCAGGTGACGCCACCGTCGCTGCTTCGGTACACATTGTTACCGAATGCGTAAAGGTTTCCATCAGCATCTTCATAAAGTGTGGAAAGCGTAGTTGATTGCTTGAGGTCGATGGGAAGAAGGCGCTCGTCGCTCAGCATTTCATACAGGGCCCCATTGAGGATCATGAATGTCTTGCCGTTCGACGTTTCAATGGCGTCAGATAAAGTGGCCTCCTGACCAACAAGCGCTTCGCCAATCACTATCTTCTCATCGGTATCCAGGTTATGTTCAACCAGACCATAAGCGATCTTCCCTTCCGCCAGCCCTGCATAATAGACGGTTTCATCGGCGATAGCAGCAGAAAAAAAGCCCCCAGTCACATTGTTGTGGTAGCCCGGCGTCGCAAAAACTTCCCAGGCCCCGTCCGCATACTCGTAAATTCCATTGGGTGCAACCTGCAGCACAAATACTCTTCCCGAGGGCGACACCAAAACCTGCTGAGGATTCTGGTAGTTGGTCATCGCTCCCACAAAAGGCATAGTTGTCAAAGCGCCGCTGGCAGTTACCCTGGTTACGCCGGCTGAGCTGGCAAAGTAAAAATTACCGTCGGCTGCTGCAAGCTGCTTTTTGTTTGGCAGCCCTTTGGCTATGCCCGCCAACACCGTCCACTCCCCACTCGCCGGGTTGTGCTTGTGGAGGTCGCCGGTCTGGGAGTTGATAAAAAAAATCCCGCCACCAGGCGCTACATCCATAGCGGAGCTATTGGTTGGTATTGATATGTCAGCAAATGCCGTTTCTCCCTTTTTCCTTAAACTGAGCTTGTTTTGGCTGCTTATACTGCAATTGCAGTTGACAAAATAATACAGATTGCCGGCATCGTCGAGAAATGCACTGTCGAGCCAACCCGCATTAGGATGTTGCACAGGTGCCACCGAGGCACCATCATAGAGGTAGTAAGCGTGCTCCACCTGCAAAAATACCAAACCTTCGTCGGTAACCTTTTTAGGTGAGCTCCTGGCAAAGCTGTTGTTGGCACTGGAAAACTCCTTCCATGTTTGCCCTGCGTCGTCGCTGTAGTAAAATCTGGGAGTTGTGCTCGTTAAAGGGTTTACCTTCACGGCGAAGTTCTGCTTGTTTGGACTCACGGCAACATCCTGCACGGGAAACTGACCAAATTGCGGCACTGCGATGCTGAAAGCACCGGTGGAAGAAGTAAGATCTCCTTCCGGGTCGTCATCTTTGCCGCAGCCTGCCAGTATCAATAGTGTGAGCAGCATCCAACTAAGGTTCTTCATACCATTTTTTGATGCCAAAGTTAGCCTTGCTGACGCCTGTACGACATCCGTGCCGGACGGTATTTTAGAGGGGTGGGAAGGTGGTATTCCAGCACCAGGGAGCCAGCGTTAAACATGTAAAAGCAAAAAAAAGAGGGCTGCGCACCCTCCTTTCCATTTATTTCAAGTCCAATAATTATTCGTCTTTGAGCACATCCACCATATTGAGCCGGGCGGCAGTGTAAGAGCGGTAGCCCATGGTAACTACGGTGACGAGCAAAGTAACCCCGAGGGAAATAGCCACGATTTCCCAGCCTATGGTAATGTGATAGGCGTAGCTTTCGAGCCACTTTTGCATGCCCAGGAAAGTGCCAGTCGCAGATAATAAAAAGGCGACAGACAAGACAACCAGAATCTCCTTTGCGAAAATATTCAGTATTTGACCAACAGAGGCTCCCACTACTTTGCGAATGCCTATCTCCTTGCGCTTGGCATTTGCCATGTAATCTGTAAGGCCATACAGCCCTATCGCACAAATCACTATGGCCATCAAAGCGAAGAACCTCATCACTTTGCCCATCACGTCCTCCATACGGTACTGGTTGGCAACTCTCTGGTCAAGGAAGTTATACTCAATAAGCAATTCAGGAAACACTTTCTCCCATTCTTCACTGATAATTGCCACGGCCGCTTGCCCTGCCTCGGGGTCGGTGGAAGCAAGTGCAATAGACAACTCATAAAAGCCGTTTGGTCCATAATTCATCATTACAGGCACAGCCTCCTGATGAAGTGAATTGGCATTGAACTCCTCCACCACTCCTACTATCTGAAATTTACCTCCCCAGGTTGCCTGGAACAGCTTCCCAAGCGCTTCCTGTGGATTAAAAATTCCCATTTTCCGAATAAGTGTTTCAGTAACAACAACTCTTTGATTGATAATTGATTCACCCTCCGGCGACCTCTGATAGGTGTCAGTAGCATTCACATTTCTTCCTGCAAGCAATTTGATATCGAACAGGTCAAGGTAGTTTTCATCCACCTCTTTTACGTTCACGGTAAACAATTCATCTTCACCTTTTTCAGGGCTAAAATGCTGACCGGTGTTGTTAGTACTTGCCAGCGGCCCTCCCAAATTGAGACTAGCCTGCGCTATTTCGGGGTGCTTCAGCAGCTCGGTTTTTAGCACTTCCGATCGCTTTAAATCCGGCTCAGGAAACTGGATTGTCACAATACCATCCTTTCTGAATCCCATATCCTGGCTGCGGAAGTAGTCGAGTTGGAAAATGACAATGATGGTACCCATGATAAGACCTATGGACACCGCAAACTGAGAACCTACCAGCACTTTGCGAAGCGGAAACTTACTTTGCTTATCGATGTTAGAGATCTTTGTTCTTATGGCTGTTAATGGTGAAAAACCTGAAAGGACAAAAGCCGGGTACAAACCAGACAATAAGGACACCGCTGTGATCGAAATGGCACAGAAGACGATCCAGTTAGTCAACGGAACGTCCTTGATAGTCATTGGGTAGTCGATCAGGTCACCAGCCGCCCCAAGCATCACATCGGCTATGAGGAAGCTAACCCCGTGAGCCAGTGCCACAATGATGAAAGACTCTAACAAAAACTGGGCAATAAGCGCCGGGCGATGCCCGCCCAATACTTTTCTGATACCCACTTCCTTTGCTCTTTTTACAGCTCTGGCGGTAGAAATATTAATAAAATTGATACTGGAAATCACTATAAGCAATACAGCCAGAGCAACGATAACCCTGATGGTGGCTGGTTCAAGAGACATGCCACTGTAGGTGCCGTAGTCGGTGGTATGAACCTGGCTCAGGGGCTGTAGGAATACACTGTAACCATCAAGAGTATTGTTTTTTTCTACCACATCCTTTATGCCCGCCTCGACAACACTTTCCTGGGTTTGGCTATTCAGCTTAATGAGAGCCTGTGTATTGCCATTGAGCCTGTCCCATATCTTGCCTTCTCCAAAGTAGGCATTCACTCCTTCCTGGGCTTCATAGTACGCTACCATATTAAACGGAAAGTCGGTCGATTTTGGAAAATCCTGGTAAACAGCTTTCACCACCAGGTCGTGCTTGTTGCCAAGGTTAATAATCCGGCCCAGCGCTCTGTCGTACTCATTGTTGATATCAAAGAACTTTCGGGCGGTTGCTGCTGAAATAACCACCGAATTAACATCTGACAGCGCATTGGCAGAGGAGCCCGCTACCCACTCGAAATCAAGGATTTCAAACACATCCTGATAAGCAAAGCCTATATCCTCTTCCTTGAGCTTTTTTAATGCTCCTCCTTCCTGGGGGATGTTCACCTGCGCTGAAAGTGAGTACAAATTTGTAGCAGCTTCAATGCCTGGGATTTCACTCTTTATAGCGCCGGACAATGGATGGGGAACAGTGGCAAATTTCACATCGTCGTCCCCACTTTTCCAGTGGCTCACTACCCTGTATACCTGCTCCAGGTGGCTTTGGTGCTTGTCGTAGCTCAGCTGTAGGGTTAGAAACGAGTAAATGGCTATCACGCAGGAAGCACCTAATGTAAGACCCGCAAGACTGAGGACGGTATAGGTTTTGTTCCTTAAAAAATTCCGTACAGCAGTAAGAAAATAGTTCCTAAGCATAGTAGTAATGGTTAATCCTCAAGATTGATCTGCAAATAATTGTGCCAAAACAATAAACAATTGATTGTCAGATAATTAAAATAAATTAAAGTTAGCATCGTGTCCATAAATGGACATTGACTGTGAAAAATTGTACGCAATTAAAGATTTCGAAGCCATCATTTGCGGAAAACAAATTCTTTTACTAGAATGCTACACTTTCTATCTTTATAATTAGCCACTGGCCATAGTCTAGTACCGATCATCTGATCTAAGAAGTTCCGGTAGGGTTACTTGACAGTCTTAATTTTTAACGTTTTTTTTTCCAACCAGCCTATGGTAGTGCAGTCAGCAGTGCCGCCTACGTGAAGTTGTAGAGGTATCTTTTGTCTTCGTATGGATAAATCGCTCAATATCGCTCTGAAAAATGAAGTCTATCAACTTACCAGTACTAATGAAAGCATTTATGAAGCAATAGAAGAGTATGCACATAAAGGATATTGGTATTTGGATCTCAATGCCAAGACCAACTGGTGGGCAAATCCAAGATTTTGGGATTCTCTGGGATTTTCCTTTTCAGACGGCGAAACCGATGCACCACTGCCAGCGCTGGAGGAGGTACTTTTGCCTGACGACCTAACGGCACTACTTCAAACCATCGAACAGCTTTCAAAAGAAGATAGCTTCCTTCTTACACTCAAATACCGTCATAAAAACAATCAGCACCTATCTTTTGCGGTACACGCAAAAATTATAAGAGACAAAGCAGGAAAGGCCGCCAGGCTTCTCGCACTGCACAACAAAAGTAAGAACCAACCTTTTTTTGTCAATGAACTTTACAACCAGGTGCTCTATTCCATTCATGAGGGTTATCAGCTTACCGACACGGGCAATATACTGGATGCCAATGATAGCTTTTGCAAACTGATTGGTTACACAAGAGGCGAGCTCTTGACAATGAACCTAACTCATTTGGCGGCTGAACTCACACCTGATCAGGTTCAGGATTTCATTAACAAAGTTTTAGCCAAGAACGGCGGCACAATATCTACAAAAGCCAGGACAAAAGATGGCCGCCTGGTAGATATCGAAATCAGGACAACCCTTATCGATCATAATGGGAAGCCGTTACTGGCCTCTTTCGTACGTGATGTAACTGAACAGTTAAGAACTAATGAAAGGCTCGAAATAGCCCTGCAGCAATACAGTTCTCACCGCAATAACTCTCCGCTGGGAACGGTCGAATATACAAAAGACCTGATTGTGACGCAGTGGTCGAGGCAATGTGAGGAAATTTTTGAATGGACAGCGGATGAAATTTTAAGCGCCAATATTTCAGCCTTCAATCTCATTTATGAAGATGATCTCGACGCCACAACCAACGTGGCCCTTGACCTGATGTCGGGCAAGGTAGACGGCAACGTCTCCTTGAATCGCAACTACACAAAAAGCGGCAAAATCATTACTTGCATATGGTACAACTCCGCCATCAAAAATGAAAAAGGCGAGGTGATCTCTATTATATCACTCGTTCAAGATGTTACACACCAGAAAGAAATTGAGTATAAACTGGTCGAAAATGAACGAGCGCTGGACGTATTCTTCAACAACTCTCTGTATGGTTTCTTTTTTATGATGCTGGATGAGCCAGTAGCATGGGACGACACTGTGGACAAGAAAAAGGCGCTTGCGTATGTATTTGAACACCAAAGAATCACAAAAATAAACCGGGCGATGTTATCGCAATATGGTGCACAGGAAAAAGAGTTTCTTGACTTAACCCCAAAGGATTTTTTCGACCATGACATTGATTATGGCAAAACTGTTTGGAAGGAGCTGTTTGACAACGGTTCGTTAAAGGTGGATACGCTCGAAAAGCGTTTTGATGGATCAACATTTTGGGTGGAGGGCGAATATGTGTGCCTTTACAACTCTGCCGGGGAAATCACGGGCCATTTTGGGATTCAATACGATGTCACCGAAAAGAAAGAGGCCGAGCTAGCATTGACAGCCAGTGAAGAAAAGCTTAAAGAGGCACAAAAAATGGCGAAAATGGGCGATTCCACCATCAACCTAATAACTGGTGAGTTTTTAGCGTCAGAAGGGCTTTTGGAGCTTGTCAGGGTTGAGAATATGGAGGGCCCCGAGTTAAAAAAATGGCTGGATGCCGCACAGCACCCTGAAGACTCCGGCAAATTGGAGTCTTGTGTGAGAAATTGCCTCGCAAATAAACAGGAGGTAATTCCACCGGTTGAGTATAGAATGACAAGAAAAGACGGCATTTTGATTTGGGTCAGAACTCAGGGAAAAATAATCTATGAGAATGAAAAACCGTCAACCATTTTCTTTACAACGCAGGACACCTCCCGCAGCAAAGCCGTAGAAGAGCAAATCAAAGCTTCGGAACTACGTTTCAGGTCACTTATTGAAAATAGCAAAGATGGTCTGGTGATACTCTCTGTAGATGGCAACATTGATTACATATCCCCTTCTATTGCAGGAATACTCGGTTATCAGGATAGCGAAATGGTTGGAATCGATCTTGAAAAAATGGTTCACCCCGAAGATATCGAAGGATTAATAAATGCTTTCCATTTGGCACTACAACAACCGACGACTCCTATAACCGGTTTGTTATATAGAGCCAGGCACAAGCAGGGAAACTGGCGCTGGATGGAAGGGTCGCTGACCAACTTCTTAGAAATCCCTCATATAGGTGGCGTTGTTAATAACTTTCATGACGTAACCCACCGGCTGGAAAACTCGAACCTTTTAAAAAAGGTCAACAATCAGCTAAAAGCTGCTCAAAAAATTGCACACCTTGGGTACTGGGAATGGAACTGGAAGGAGGAAACCGTCTTTTGGTCTGAGGAGCTTTACGCTATCTGCAAAACAGACAAAATACCTTCTGAGGCGGCCCTTTTTGCAGCCATCCATCCCGAGGATCAGCCCACATTTACTGCCTATAGGAAAAGATTATCCGAGGAAAAGTCAGAAACCACGATCGAATTTCGGTTTCTGATTGGAAAAGATGTCAGAATCTTCATGGTAAGGACCCTTCCCTTGCTTGACAGACGTGGAAAGGTGATTGGTTTGGAAGGAACGGTTCAGGATATCACAGAAAGAAAAGAACGTGAACAAGAAATACTAAGGCTATCAACCTTTCCTTCCGAAAACCCAAATCCAGTGCTAAGGGTGCTGAAAGACTATACAATTAGTTATTCCAACAAAGCCAGTCAGCCAATTTTGGTCAGCAAGATTTCAGGTAAAGCGCCAAAACTGCCTGAGCAGCTCCGGAATTTTGTAAAACAAACCTTTGACGGCTCCGAAATATTGCGAGCGGAATTCTCGGTTGGCGGTATTACCTATTCTTTTACGTCAGCCAGAAGTCAACAAGGCGATTATGTGAACCTGTACGGTCTGGACATCTCACCACAAAAGGAAATTGAAAAAGCCTTGAGAGATAGTGAATACCTGTTAAATGAGGTTGGGAGGATAGCCAAAATTGGGGGTTGGGAACTGGATCCGGAAACAGGCGAAGGCACCTGGACCAGAGAAGTCGCCGAAATACATGATTTGCCGTTTGGCACTGAGGCCGGACTTGAACTTGGGCTGAGTTTCTACCTCCCCTCGTCACGGAGTATCTTGGAAAAAGCTATAAATGATGCGTTTCAACTGGGTAAAGCATATGACCTCGAATTGGAGATAATTACCGCAAAAGGTAATCGCAAGTGGGTTAGAACCATTGGAATTCCTTTACTAACCGACGATGGAAAGGTCAAGCTCAGGGGTTCGTTTCAGGACATTACAGCACTTAAGAATGCCAAAGACAATATTCTTTTGGAGAAAGAGCTCTCCGACAATATCATCAACAGTTTACCCGGTGCATTTTATTTATATACTCAGGAAGGTGAGTTTTTAAGGTGGAACAAGAACCTTGAAGAAGTCACAGGGTACACAGCTGAAGAAATCAGCACCATGCACCCTATCCAGTTCTTCCACGACAGTGAAAAGGAATTGCTGACAGAAAAAATAGAAAATGTATTTGTTGCCGGAGAAGACAGTGTCGATGCGCACTTTCTCACCAAAAGCGACCAGATGATCCCCTACTACTTCACAGGCAAGGCTATTTCCTACGATGGTGAAACCTGTCTCATGGGAGTAGGAATTGATACCAGCGAACGAAAAAAAGCATTGGAAGCTTTGAAGCACAGTGAGGAACAGTACCGCTCGCTGTTCGAGAACATGAATGAAGGTTTTGCTCTCTGCGAAATGGTTTATGAGAAAGGCAAGGCAGTTGATTTTACGTATATACAAGTAAATAAAGCATTTGAAGACATTACTGGCCTCAAAAAACCGGTAGGAAAGAAAGTGTCGGAGTTGATCCCCGGAGTGGTACAAGCAAACCAGGAGGAAATAGCCTTATTGAGCAGGGTATGCGAAACTGGGATTCCTGAAAGGTTTGAGGTAAAAGTAGAAGGACTGAATGTGTGGCTATCCTCCTCCGTGTTCAGTCCAAAGAAGGGATTTTTTGTGTCGATGTTTCAAGATGTTACCGAGCGCAAATTAGCAGCCATTGCCGTCGAGTCAAGTGAACAGAGGTTCAGGGCGCTTGTAGAACAGTCATTAACTGGCATTTATATTTTTGAGAAGGGAAAATTCATTTACGTCAATGATCATTTCGCCGATATGTTTGGCTACGAAGTAGATGAGGTTCTCACCACATTGAAACCTACGGATGTATTGACACAGTCGGAGTATTCAAGGTCAAGCGACCTGATTGACAAAAGGCTAACCGGTGAGCTCGATTTTGTGCACTATGTAGCGAAGGGGCTTAAGAAAGACGGCACGACTATCTGGGTGGAAATTCATGGCTCAAAAATTGACCTCCAGGGTAAGGACGTAATCACGGGCACTGTGCTGGATATTACGGATCGGATTAATTCCGAACAGGCAATGAAAGAGCTTCTTGAAACAACGACTAATCAAAACATACGGTTGAAGGATTTCTCCTTCATCACGTCTCACAATATCCGGTCGTCGGTATCGAACATACTGGGACTCACAGAACTCCTGATTCTGGATCCGACGAATGCTGAGTACCTGCGGATGCTGCGCACCAGCACGGAGAAATTAGACACAACCATCAGGAATATTAATGAGCTGATCCACTTTGAAAACGACCTTGGAGAAAAAGGCCTGATCGAATATAATATTCTTCAGTCCGTCAACAACGTGCTTGCACAAAACAACCAGATCATCAAAGAGCAAGGGCTGGATATCAGAACTACGGTAGAGAAGCACTTAAGTATCAGATGTATACCTGCTTACCTTGATAGTATATTACAAAACCTTGTTACAAACGCTATAAAATATGGAACCACCGAACGCTCAAACATCATTGAAATCAACGGGCTGAAGGTACGTGACAAGATAGAGTTGCAAATAAAAGATTATGGAAGTGGCATTGATTTAGATAGATTTAAGGATAAATTATTTAAAATTGGGAGTCGGTTCCATTCTTCAAGCGAGGGCCAGGGCTTGGGTCTCTACATGTCAAAGAGGCAAATAGAGGCAATGGGAGGAGATATAGAGGTGGAGAGCCAGCCAGGCAAAGGCACAACTTTTAAAGTTTATTTCAATGCAAAAGGGCCGGAGAATTTTTTTGATAGATGACGACGAGATATTTTTGATGATCTCCACAGTGAATCTGAAGACTGTTTGCAGCGATGTGGAGATCCTTACGGCAACCAATGGGCAGGAGGGCCTGTTGCAACTCAACAGTGCCCAACCAAATGTGATTCTTCTGGACGTGAATATGCCGATTATGGGGGGCTGGGAGTTTTTAGAAAAACTCTCAGGCGCCGGCATTGGAGTAAACTTGAACTTCCCGATTTACATTACCACCTCATCAGTGGACCCGGAGGATAAGCGAAGAGCCCAGCTCCATCCACTCGTTAAAGGTTTCATTGAAAAACCACTCACGGCTGAGAAAATAAGAGAGATGGAGATATGCTAGCAATTCGCTAAAGCCAGCATATTTCAATTTCAGCTATTCCACCCTCAGGCTTTCAACAGGGTTGATGCGTGACGCACGCAAAGTATGATAGACAATGACCAACGCAGCCACTAAAAGTGCGGTCATTCCACTAACAACGAAAAGCCCAACGCCAATTTCGGTGCGATAAGCAAAGTTTGCCAGCCACTTGCTAATCAGCCAAAGGGTGAGCGGCACCGACAACACAATAGCGACTAGCAGCTGAGAAATAAAGCTTTTAGAAAGTAATGCAAAAATTGTAATTGGAGTAGCACCCATCACTTTCCGAATGCCAATTTCTTTGATGCGGCTGTTCACAACCAACACCATAAGACCAAGCAGGCCTAAAATTGCAATCACTATCGAGAGGATTGTTGCTACGGTAATCAGCTTGTTTAGCCTTGCTTCATTTTCATACTGCTGTTGTATTTTTTCATCAACGAAGCTGAAATCCAGAGCCTCATTTGGGAAAATTGCCTCCCACTCCTTACCAAGAATATCCTGCACCTCCGCCAGGTTCGATCCAGTGTAAGTAAACACGAGCTTGGGAACCGGCGAATCTTCCACATTGAAGTCGGAGATTCCCTGCAAAATTGGCATAGCGTTTTCGGCTATCACGAGTGGCTCCACCTGGGAATGAAGGGAAGTGAAGTTGAAATTATCAGTCACACCAATGATCCGGTGTTCACCAAACTCTTTACCTGGCAGTTTGTCGCCAATCGGATTTTCGAGCCCAAAGTAGTCGGCCGCCGCCTGATTAATGATAATTGACTGGCGCTCGTCGAGGCCATTTCCCTCTTCAAAATCCCTGCCCTCCTTTACTTTTATTCCAAATGACCTCAGGTAATTAGCATCAACATTCAGGAAGGCAAAACGTCTGAACACATTCTTGTCGTCGGTGTAAGCAAGCTGCGTCCATCCATTCGAGCCAAACATGTGGGTGGCCATGCCAATATCGGTAACATCGGGGTGTTTTTGCAAGGCCGCCTTCAGCAGTTTGCCATTTTCCATACCCGAAGCTATCACCTGAGTAAGGCGCTGCGCAGCCGGATCCGGCTGAAGCCTAACAGAAACAGCAGATTTGTAAGTGAATCCCAGGTCTTTCTCTTGCATGAAGCTTACCTGCTTTCTCATGATCAGTGTGGTGCTGATGAGAAAAACTGTAACGAGAAATTGAAACACCAGCATGCCCCTTCGGGCCACGTGCCTTCCACCGCCCTGGCTTCCTCCCCTCAAAATGGATACGATGCGAAAACCCGACAGCACAAAGGCCGGGTAAATTCCGGCAGCGACACCTATGGCCAGCCCAACACCCAGGTAAGCGAGCAGATGCCACCACTTGAGCGTGAAAAATATTTGGGTTCCCGTTAAGGCGTTAAATGTTGGAACAAGCAGGATTGTGAGAACCGTGCCGACAGTCATGGCAATTAACGCCAGTAAAAGGCTTTCGCTCAGGTATTGCACCACCAGCGTGCTTTGTCCGGCACCCAGCACTTTTCGCATGCCCACCTCACGGGCTCTGCGCAGAGATTGCCCAATTGAAAGCGTTGCATAGTTAATGCAAGCTATAATGAGCACCAGCAAACCGATGGCACCAAGTATGTACACATATTGAGGGTTGCTTACCGGTGCATAGCCAGCCGGCACATCGGGATTGAGGTGGATGTCAGTGAGCGGCTGCAAACCAATATTGTACTGGCCTCGTTCTACCTCTTCGCTGAGGTACCCCATCACCACATCCTGCATTTTTGCATCAACGCTTTCTACACTGGCGCCCTCTTTCAACAAAACGTAGTTCTCAGGGATAATGCTGAACCAGGCGTTCATAGACCCTTGTCCATACAGTTGTCTATTATTTTCAGTGGAAATTGCAATATCAAACTGGATGCTGGATTCATGCGGGATATCTGCCATGATAGCTGAGACAGTAAAATCTTCAATGCTCTCACCAATTTGAAGACTCATGGTCTTGCCCATTGCTTCCTCATCGCCAAAGTACTTCCTTGCATAGCTTTCAGAGACGATAATACTCCTGAGCCCGGGGAATGGAGCTTCTTTATTCCCTTTCATTATTTCGAAATCAAATACTTGAAAAAAATTCGGGCTGAGCACGGCTATTCGTTCATCGAGACGACCTTCACCTCTGCCTACAAGGTGGTTTTCAATCACCAACTGAGCCGCACTTTCGACTTCAGGAAAATTTTGTTCAAATAAGTCTCTGAACCTAAGAGGAGTAATTGAGTTGAAAAAGATTTTACCCTCACCATAGTCTTCCTTGAGCCAGCTGCGGTAAATCCTGTCTTTTTTGCTATGAAACTGGTCGAAGCTTAGCTCCTGCTTCACATAGAGCCCCATCAGTAGAAAGCAGGCAATGCCGATGGTCAGGCCCACCAGGTTGATAGCTGTGTTGACTTTGTCTCTGGCCAGCACCCTAAAAGCAATTTTGAAATTGTTGGCGGTCATCATAAATATTGAGTTTTTGAGTCTTTTCGATTTTCCTATAGCCGAAATTCTGAGCGACCGAATCACGAGCCATACGTACGTCAAATCAGCGGCTCGCTTTCCGCTCTCAAGCCGGCGCTTTTGATAAACCTCATACAGGTCGCCCTGTAGGTCTTCCAGAAGGTCCGGGTGGCAATACCACTCCAGAAACCGATCGGCCCACCTCGGAGGATTGGAACTCATGAGCCCTGAATCGTTAGAAGCTTTTTGTACAAGCCCATCCTTACCAGCATCGTTTCATCAATCACTTTGCGGCCGGCTACTGTTAGCGTAAAAAAGCGTTTTCTTCTTCCTCCCCTGTCGGCAGTGGCGCCGCCCATCGACGATGTGACAAATCCCTTGGCCTCCAACCGTCGGAGCACTGAGTGTATGGCAGTAACATCGGGCTTTCTACCAGCTTGCTCGGCAATTTCCTCAAGGATAGTTACAGCGTAGGCTTGCCCTGCCAATGAGCCCACGGTCAAAAGCACAAGCTCCTCAAGTTCGCCCAATGATTCTCTTTTCATGACTGCACAAGTTATTTATTGTACAAAGATACAAATTAATAATTTAATTATTTTTTGTACAACAAATTAACGTTTGTTAACACCTGGCATGCGATGAAATCACCAAACGAGTCAGGAAATCACTGATGCCCCACCTTGTATTGAAATGTCGTAGAAGGAAGGTGCTGTATGGAATTGTTTGGTAAATGAGAGGTCTATGTGGCGTTTGAACTCCTCCTCAAACTCCTTTTTCACGATGTTGATGGTGCATCCACCAAATCCCCCTCCCATCATTCTGGCACCCAGTATCTCTTCGGGAAACCTGCCCGCTTCAGCGGCTAAAAAATCTAGTTCCCGGCAACTCACCTCGTAGTCGGACGAAAGCCCACGGTGCGTATCATTCATTTTTTTTCCGAACGCCCGCAAATCGCCCTTTTTTAAATCAAGGGCAGCAGCCTGCGTACGTTGTATTTCTCCCGTCACAAACCTGCACCTGCGGAAGACATTCTCAGGAAGCTCGTCAGCCAGTTCTTCTACCTCAAACGAATTAAAGTCTCTAAGGGAGTTTGCCTCAGGTTTATGCTTTTTAAGAACCGTAACTCCCAACTCACACTCAAGTCGCCTCGTATTGTACTCAGAGCTGGCCAGAGAGTGCTTCACCCGTGTGTCGATAAGTAAAAGGCTGTGATCCTCAAGCTGCAGCGGATAATAGTCGAAGGTTAGGTCCCGGCAGTCGAGCAACATGGCATGGTCTTTCTTTCCCATTTTGCTGGCGAACATGTCCATGATGCCACATTTAACTCCGACATATTCGTGTTCAGCCTTTTGAGCTATCTGAATAATGTCCCAGGGCTCAACAGACAGCCCAAACAATTGCGTCAGGGCCGTTCCAAAACCAACCTCAAGGGCCGCTGATGAAGACAGGCCAGCTCCATTCGGAATGTCGCCGCCAAACACGCAGTTAACCGCCGGCACATCGAAACCTCGCTGCTGCAACCCAGCCACCACGCCGCTAAAAAAGTTAGTCCACGCCGGATTGGACTTTGGCACCAGCTTCTTGTGGTTCACCAGCGCTCCCTTGTTAATATTCAAAGCGAAAAGGGAAGTTTCGGGCCGGGTTGAAGGCGACATAGCAAAAATAATCTCCCTGTTGATTGCAGCAGGAAACACAAAGCCATTATTGTAGTCGGTGTGCTCGCCGATCAGGTTGATCCGGCCAGGTGCCCGTACAAGAATGGCTGGACTTGAGCCGTAAAGCTCTGTGAATGTTCTTGATATTAATGCTTTGTAATCAAGTTCCTCAAACATTACCGTCGTTTAGATTTAATCAACCGGAACCAACATTGCCCCGATAGTGCTTCTTCTTTAAAAGTGTTCAAATATACAAGCAGTTTATTATTTCGAATACACGACAGTTGAAATTGAAGTTTTGGAGAATACCATTGCCCCCATTATTTATTAATAACGAGCGCCCAGGAGCTATTGTCAACTATTTTACGTACCTTTGCGCCAGGTTCTCAGTTGACAGGCCAATTATTTCACATACTCAGCCTGCCGCACGCTTCAAGTCGATGTCTGCCATTCAACCAAGGATCTTTTAAGGACAGACTGCTGATTGTGACCCTTCCCGGCTCGTTATCAGCCATATTTAAACAAAAAACATTAATGACATTTGAAAATCTAGGGCTTGTTGAGCCCATTCAGAAAGCCCTGAAGGCTGAAGGCTATGTTACGCCTACGCCTATTCAGGCCCAAGCCATCCCACATCTTCTTGAAGGCAGAGACTTACTGGGCTGCGCACAAACAGGCACAGGAAAAACCGCTGCCTTTGCTATTCCTATTTTACAGAACATTTACACTGCGAGAACCGAACAAAGAGGTATCAAAGCGCTTATTCTTACTCCAACGAGGGAATTGGCGATACAGATTGACGAAAGCTTTGCCGCCTATGGCAAGTATACCAGAATCAGCCATACAGTAATATTTGGTGGCGTGTCGCAAAATGCACAAACCAATGCCCTCCGCAGGGGTGTCGACGTTCTTATTGCTACTCCGGGTCGTTTACTTGACCTGATGAACCAGGGTTTTGTTCGCCTCGACAGCATCCAGTTTTTCGTATTGGACGAAGCGGACCGCATGCTCGACATGGGATTTGTGCACGACGTAAAGAAAGTGATCGCCAAAATCCCTGCTAAAAGACAAACGCTTTTCTTCTCGGCCACTATGCCGCCCGAAATTGTAAAGCTGTCAGACAGCCTTCTTACAAATCCGGTAAAAGTAGAGGTTACGCCTGTGTCTTCAACAGCCGAAAAAATAGAGCAGTCGCTCTTCTATGTAGAAAAAAGAGATAAGAAGCACTTGCTGAACCATATCCTGGAAAATAAGAGCATTGAAACAGCGCTGGTTTTCACTAGAACAAAACACGGTGCCGACAGGGTAGTGAAAGACCTTAACAAAGAAGGAATTACTGCCGAAGCCATCCACGGCAACAAGTCGCAGAACGCACGTCAGCGTGCCCTCACCAACTTCAAAACCCGTAAAACAAGGGTGTTGGTGGCTACCGACATTGCCGCCAGAGGTATCGATATCGATGAGTTGACCCACGTATTCAACTACGAGCTACCTAATATTCCAGAGACCTACGTGCACAGAATCGGAAGAACAGGACGTGCAGGAGCAGACGGAAAAGCAATTTCCTTTTGCGAAAGAGAGGAAAGGCCTTATTTGAAGGACATCCAAAAGCTGATAGGAAAGACCATTCCAGTAATTGACGAGCACCCATTTGTGAATGCAACGCCTGTACCTACGTCCAGCGAAGTCTATTCGTCAAGACCCAAGTCTGGTTCCAGCGGCAACTCGGCGTCGTTCAAAAAGAAGTGGAACAACAACGGAAGGCCAAACAATAACGGAAACAGGTCTTCGGACAGGCCGCAGCGGGATTCTTCTCAATCGACTGCGATGCCTTCACGGTTTTCGAGGTATTAAGAGTTGACAGACTGCAAATTAACAAAGGGCTTCGGCCCTTTTTTCATGTCTATACTTATCGGGAATGGGGTCATTCAAACCGTTGTAAGTGAAGGAAAGCACAAAAAAAAACTAGCCGCCCTTTGAAAGAGCGGCTAGCCAGATTGATAAGCGGATTAATGAATGTTTTCAGTATAATTTACAGTCTGCTTTGTGCTTAAAAATCGAATTTTTGGTCTTTAACTACAGTGTTATTGTAAGATACAGTGAAACGAACACCCGCTCCTTTGATTTGGCTTAGGTCATAGACTCTGGTGAAGAAATCAGCTGACTTCACTTCCTCAGTGAACAAAAGTTCATCCTGACCACCGTAGATAGCCACTGAAAGTGGTGAGCTTACAGATGCACTTGATCTAAGCACCATTTTCTTTGTGTTCGCATTTGAGCTAAGCGCCACTTGCTCAACCAGTTTATCAACTTCAGAAACGTGGTGAACAGTCTGGGCTACCTTTTCTCCTTTTGAAACTACTTCAAAAGTGTAATATCCTGAAGGAACGTTTGAAAGATCGAAGTTTTGTGCGAAACCTTCGACTACTCTAACAGATCCTTTGTGAATAGAGACGCCTTTTTCATCCAAAACGTTAACCGTTACATTCTGCTTGCCTTCACTCTTATATATTAGTTTGTAAGAGTCGTTCTTATTGAAAGAAACCACCTTCACAGCAGATGAAGCCTTAAGTGAGTCTCCTCCAGCAAATGCAACACTAGAAGTACCCATAGCTACTAGGAGTACAGCAATAAAGTTCTTTGTCTTTTTCATAACTTTTCGTTTTTGAGCTTATCAATTATATATCAAAAGACGTAAAAATTATGATTTTGTTCAAATAACAGGCATTAATTTTAAATGAATATATAGTTAATATATAAAAATTTACGAATTCATTAAAATATCACTTTTTCGTAACCGTTTGCGCTGGCAGTTACACCAATGCAAACGTCTGATTTTTATAATTTTTACATAAAATATTTTTCTCCATGTTGTTTATTCTGATTTATTTCAAATAATAGCCTAACAACAGAATATTATTCTGAATTAAACGCTTCGAAACTGATTGCATAAATCCCGGAATCGCTTGCGGTGGGAATTTCGTTCTGACAAGGCGAAACCAAAAGATCGGAACAAAAGAAATGGAGGAACGAATTGACAGGACAGATTACCTATCTATAGTCCTCACTTTTCTCCTTTGGGTGAGTAAAAATCGTAGATGGCTCAATTTTGAAAGCTAAATCTTTGCCTGTTATCGGGTGTTTTATGTAAAGCTGGGTGGCCATTAATCGAATCTGCCTTTTGAAAGCATTACTCGCCCCATATTTGTAGTCGCCTACTATAGGGCAGCCAATATGACCGAGGTGTACCCGTATTTGGTTTTTCTTGCCAGTAGCCAACTCTACTTCTACCATGTGGTATCTGCCTATCCTCTCCTTATAAGTATAATAGGTAACCGCTTCCTTGGTATTGGGTCCGGGTGTGGTGGCCACAAACATCTTCAAGCCTCTTTCCTCAAGCAACGTGCTAATGGTGCCTTTTTTGGGGTTGGGCTCCTTTTCGGTAATGGCTATGTACTTTTTAGAAAACTGATGCCAGTTAGCTTTCAATTTTTCCTGTATCTCTTCGCTTTTTGCAAAAACAACCAGGCCGCTTACTTCTTTATCGAGCCTGTGCACAGGAAAGGCGCTCTGCGCACCTTTGGTAGCATCCTTTACATAGTCGTCTACCAGCTTGTGCATAGTAGGCCGCCGTGTGATGCCTTCGCCAGCTGTGATGAGGCCCACTGGCTTGTCGCAAACAATAATATACTGATCCTGCCAAATAACACGAAACGGTGCCTTCACATTAAGAGAGGGCTTCTCCTGCTTTTCAATATTAACGAGCTGGCCGGTCTTGACAGGCGTGTCAGCCATTCGAACCTGCTCCCCGTCGAGCGTCACATTGGCAAACTTGAGCATTTTGCGCAGCTTGGTTGTGGAAGTGCCTGCGTAGGCGTCGCCCAATATCTCCAGGATGGTGCCGTCTCTTTTCGCTAAATGCTTCATAATTATCGTGTAAATCTTAAAAACGTTCCCAGAGGCAGCCTTTGCCCTGACGTAGACGGCAGGTAGAACTCTCCGAACTGCATATTGTCAGGCTGAAAGAATGATTCAACCAGGTTGGCCGAAACCAATGCCGAAAGCCCCATGCTATACATATTAAGGACAAGAAACGCTTGTCGGGGTGCCAGCAGTTGACTACACAGCTCCATCAGCTCTGTCAAACTCTCTTCAATCACCCATTTCTCACCATCGGGGCCCCTGCCATAGGCGGGTGGGTCGAGTATAATGCCATTGTATTGCTTGCCCCGCTTCACTTCCCTTTTCACAAACTTCAGGGCGTCTTCTACTACCCACCTGATATCCTTCAAACCACTGGCTTGCTGGTTATCATTGGACCATGTGATCATGTTCTTTACAGCATCCACGTGTGTTACTTCGCTGCCAGCAGCCCTGGCCGCCAAAGAGGAGCCGCCGGTGTAGGCAAACAGGTTCAGTACTTTTCCCGGCTCAGGCCAGGCCTTCACCGTGTCATAAATAAAGTCCCAGTTCTCGGCCTGCTCGGGAAAAACGCCCACATGCCCGAAAGACGTGAATTGCAGCGACATGGTGAGCTGCATGTCTTTGTACCGGTACTTTAAAGGCCAACGATGATTGAGTTTCTGTGAATAAGTCCAGCCTTCATCTTCTCTGCTGCTCTTCCTCGCCTTCGCTGAGTCACGCACAAATACCGCAGATGCCTGCTTTTTCCATTCGTCGTCCGACAGTTTCTTTTTCCAAATAGCCTGAGGCTCGGGCCGGATGAGCGTATACTTTCCAAACCGTTCCAGCTTCTGAAAGTCGCCAGAATCGATCAGTTCATAGTCTTGCCAATGTCGGGGAAAAAGAAGCTGCATATGTAGCATCGGGAAGTAAGGTGCAAAAGTAACGGAATTGTTGGAATTGGACGCCTTCTCGTTTCACATTACGCAATGCAGCCCACCTGGCGATTTAGTTGTGGCCATGAGATGATCTTTGCACAATACCCTGTACTTTTGCTTTCCATGATTCTTGAAATATCAAGTCCACAGAACCAACGCATTAAAAACCTGATCGCCCTTCAGAAGCCCAGGGAGCGCAAAGAGCAGCAGGCGTTTGTTATTGAAGGAGTCCGTGAGATCTCGCTCGCTCAGCAAAGTGGCTACGAACTTCAGGAGATCTACCTCAACCCGAACCTGTACCAGGCAGACCCCCACTACCCTATCTCCTTCGAGCATTCTACTACCTACCACCTGAGCAACGCTGTTTTCTCAAAAGTTGCCTACAGAGAAAGTACGGGTGGAGTAATCGCCGTCGCTGCCACCAGGTCGCTTAGCCTGGCAGAATTGCCTGCCGGCACCAACCCACTTTATCTGGTACTCGAAAATGTGGAAAAGCCTGGCAACATTGGAGCGATGCTTCGGACGGCGGATGCCGCCGGGCTTAGCGGAGTAATCGTGTGCGACCCCAACACCGATTTTTTCAACCCCAATGTGGTCAGGTCAAGCGTAGGTTGTCTTTTCACCGTGCCGGTTGCATCGGCAAGCAATCAGGATGCAAAAGATTGGTTTGCAAGCCACGGCATCACCACCTATGCGGCAGCTTTGACCGACAAAGCCATGCCCTATCACACCTTTGACTACAAGACGCCTTCGGCCTTGCTGCTGGGGACGGAAGCTACCGGCCTCTCCGATTTTTGGCTAAGGAAAGCTAATCAGCAGGTGATCATCCCCATGAAGGGTAAAATCGACTCTATGAACGTTTCGAATGCGGCCGCCATTCTCATCTACGAAGCGCTTCGTCAACGTGATTTTGGCTAAGTACTGCTAAGCAGCCCTGCCTTCAGACCGGGTTTTTGGAACCAATCATTCCCACTGATCAATAAAAAAATCAAGGCCGTGAAAAAAGTCCCCAGCAAAGCGCCAGCATACACGTCCATAAAGAAATGCTGGGAGAGGTATACACGGGAAGTGCCCACCAAAAAGGCATAGCCAAATGCCGCCCAAGCCATCCATCGGCTCTTGGGAAAGGCCAGGACAAGAAACGTAGCAATCGAAAAAGCAGTGACGGTATGACCGGAGGGAAACGAAAATTTACTGTGAATATCCACTCCTTCTATAAATTGCAACTCACCTGACTTGAAAAAGACTTTGGGCCGCATCATCTCTGGAAAAAGTACTCTTTTGCTCAACTGCGATACAACTAGCTGCATGATGGAAACAACCGACAAAACAATGCTGAGCCGGTAGCTAAAAAGAAGAAAGGCAATGAGCACCATCAAATTAACAAGACCATCGCCCAGGTGAGTAAAGTACTTGAAAAAGTAGTCTCCCAGCGTGTTGTGGCTTTGATTAAGCAGAAGAACAATGCCGCCCTTCGGAATTAAAATTAACGTAACAAGCCCTCCGACTGAAAAAAAGGTCATCAAAAAGGCATATATCTTTACTGCTGGGTGTTGTTTTATCTTGGCTGACATTATCAAATTCGCCTGAAGAAAACCGGTGCGCCTCCAAATTTGAAATCAATCAATAAAAGTAACAATGCTTACCACCGAATTCTATTACTTTGAATTCTAATTGCGAAGTTCAGATGAAATGAAAAATAGCCTGCTTTTGTGTATCGTCCTTTTAGCTAGCTCCTACGAAGCCTGGTCTCAAAATGCTGAAAGGCTCAATGAAAAACTAGAGGATTGGTACTTTGGAACTATCGTAATGGCCTCCGGAGACGTGATCGAATGCGACTTTGCATATAACCCGCTTACGATAGAAGGCCTGCTGCAATTCAGCTACGAAGGAGTCAACTACACAGCTGGCCCAAGCAAAGTCTCATCCTTTAGCTTTTATGATGAAGAGCGTAAAGTCTATCGCAAGTTTCAATCCTTCCCCGTTTACAGCGAGATGACAGAGATGACAAATGAAATTTTCATGGAGATACTTCACGAAACGCAATTCATTTCATTGGTTGGGAGGAAAACAACTGGACTGAAGCCAGGCTACGGCTTCAATGCCAATGCTGTGATAACTCAGAAAAACGTTATCAAGGGTTATGAAAGATACTTCATTGATATGACCACCGCCAGGTTACACGAAATGACCAAAAAAGAGTTTTTCAAACTTACTTCAGATAAAAAACCTGAAATAAAGTCCTTTATGAAAGAAGAACATGTTCAACTAAATGACTCAGCTGACTTCATAAAATTGATGGAATTCTACGCCTCCTTGAAATTATATTGAAAAGACCCGATTAGTGTTGTGTATGATGACACCAGAAACTTTTAGAGTGGAAGCCCACCGCCTCGTCGACTGGATGGCAGATTTTCTCGAAAACATTGAGGAATATCCGGTAAAACCCGCCACAAAGCCTGGCGACATTATCAAGCAGCTACCGGCTTCCCCTCCTCTTCAAGGCGAAAGCTTTGACAGGCTTTTTAAAGATTTTCAAAGCATCATCATGCCGGGGATTACGCATTGGCAGCACCCCCATTTTCATGCCTATTTCCCGGCCAACGGAAGCTACCCTTCGATTTTAGCAGAGATGCTTACCACCACACTGGGCGCACAATGCATGATTTGGGAGACCTCACCAGCAGCCGCAGAGTTGGAGGAGATGGTGATGAACTGGCTCAAGGAAATGATGGCATTGCCCGCAGCATGGCACGGGGTCATTCAAGATACCGCCTCCATGGCAACCCTTGTGGCACTCCTAACAGCCAGGGAAAAACAGAGCGGCTTCCGGGTGAACGACGAAGGCTTCAGCGGGACAGAAAAGTACCGGGTATACTGTTCCAGCGAAACCCACTCCTCTATAGAGAAGGGTGCCAAAGTCGCTGGGATAGGAAAGAAAAATGTGGTAAAAGTGCCTGTAGATGACCTGCAGGCGATGAAGCCCGACGAACTGGAAGCGGCTATAAAAAAGGATATTCAGGCCGGGTATACGCCGTTGGCAGTGGTGGCCGCTATCGGCACCACCAGTACTGTCGCCGTCGACCCCTTGAAGGCGATTGGCGCTGTTTGCAGTAAATACAATGTTTGGCTGCACGTCGATGCTGCTTATGCAGGCACAGCCCTGCTGCTGCCAGAGTGCCGCTGGATGATGGAAGGTCAGGAGTTGGCCGACAGCTTTGTGTTCAATCCGCACAAATGGATGTTTACGCACTTCGACTGCACGGCTTACTTTGTGAAGGACAAGGAAGCGCTTATTCGCACTTTTGAGATCCTGCCCGAATACCTGAAAACTGCCACCCGTGGACAGGTGAACGACTACAGGGATTGGGGCGTGCAACTGGGTCGTCGGTTCAGGGCTTTGAAACTGTGGTTTGTCATCCGCTCCTTTGGCATCGATGGACTGCAAAAGACCTTAAGAGGACACATGTCCTGCGCTGAAGACTTTGAGTCCAAAGTGGTGAACCACCCCGATTTTGAGCTCATCCTGCCTCGATCATTGAATGTAGTGGTCTTCCGTTTTAAGCCAGTAAATGAAAACAATTTAGAAAAGCTCAATCAGCTAAATGAGCTGCTGATAAAAACCCTGAACACCTCGGGGAAAGTCTTCCTCTCCCACACCAAAGTAAAGGGCATTTACTGCATCAGAATGGTGCTCGGCAACACCAGCCTGGAGCAAAGGCATGTTGACGAAGTGTGGGCATGGATAACTGATGCCTCTAAGTCGCTTTAAACTATTATCTTCGTTGTATGCGCATCATTTTCCTCCTTTTTCTTCTGATGTCTTTCAACAGTGCGGTCGCTCAGGACACGCTAAAGTGGCTGTCGGCTGGGTTCAATACCCAAGCATACAAAGGAGACCTTGGGGACAAATACAGCAAATGGACAGGTGGGCTGTACACGAGCTTGCAATTTAAGACTCAGAAGAAATGGAATGGCAGCGTGAATCTTATCATAGGTAATGTTACCGGACAAGACCTCAATCCGGTTTTCAACGTCAGCCCTGAAAGTGGCAGACAGCCCAATACCTATTTCAGCAATTCCTTTGTAGCAGCTTACTACCAGGTTCACTGGAACGTTTATCTGAGGAGCCGCCTCAGGGTATTCCTGGGCCAGGGAATCGGCTTGATGAGATACAATGCCAAAGACGAGCAGGGGGTTAGCCTGGCCAACCAAACGAACACCCGGGCCGCTAATGAGTCGGCAGGCAATATTGCTTTGCTTCTGCCTACCAGCATCGGAACAGCCTATCGGTTCAAAAACAACTTCGGCGTAAGCTACAAATTCACCCTGCTGAACACAGCCACTGACTACCTGGATAACATTTCACAATTGGGAGGTGTCACGGGTGGCGACAATGTGCTGGCACATCAGGTTTCCTTACTGGTGCCCATTTATTTCTAACTGAAGCCCTCAGCCTTCGATTTCTTCCACCAGCTGCTGATACCAGGCCTCTCCGTATTTGCGGATCAGCGCCTCTTTCAAGAACTTGTAGACAGGCACACCCAGCTCCTTGCCATGGTCACAGGCAGGCGCACATATTTGCCAGCGGTGGTAGTTGAGGGCGTCGTAGTTATCGTATTTCGATATCCTTATTGGGTACAAATGGCAAGAAATAGGTTTTCTCCACTTTGTTTTTCCTGCCAGCCAGGCTTGCTCAGTGGCGCATTTTAAAATGCCTCTTTCGTCATAGATAGCAAAGGCGCATTCCTTATTATTGATAGTAGTGGTGGAAAAGTCACCCTCCTCGTCGAGCAGGTAAGCCCCACTTTTCTCAATGGCCTTCACCCCAGCATCGGACATAAAAGGCTTCACTTCATCCAAAATGCTATCAATTTGCTGAAGTTCGTCTTCCTCTAAAGGAGCCCCCAGGTCGCCTTCTACGCAGCAAGCGCCTTTGCACTTGGTAAGGTCACATACAAACAACTGCTCTTTGATGTCGTCAGAGATGACGGCGTTTTCTACCAATATCATGGTGCAAAGTTCTCGCTATTTACGGAGTAAAACAATGATTCACCCTAAGACGCTTGCCATTTCCATATTATCTTCAACCTGTCAGAGCTCTAAGGGAATAGTTTAAAACGAGATATGCCGATCAAATTCAGAAAATATCGTTATTTGTAAATAACAAGAAAGAAAGGGCAGAGTGTAGAAACGCTTCTTATAAATTAACTGTTTACCGAAAGTATGGCTTCCAACGAAACATTCAACCTCAAAATAAGCCGAGCTCAGCTTTTCAATTTAGTGAGTAAAATGAGCAAGAAGGATCAGAGAGATCTTCTAAAAGCCCTTCAAGACAGAACCTATTTGCAGCGCTTCGAAGATTTACTTCAGAAATTCCACACAGACGATTTAACTATGGAAGAAATCTCCCAAGAGGTTGAATTGGTAAGACAAAAAAGGTACGATGAAGGGAAGCATCAAGTACAAAGTAGTAGTCGATACTAACATCTTTATTTCCCTCCTGATTGGCAAAGTTTTGAAGGATCTGCCAAAATACCTTCACTCAAGTGCTGTTGAGCTAGTTATGTCGGATGAATTGATCAGCGAACTTATCGAAGTTACATCAAGGCCAAAATTTAATAAGTACTTTTCTGAGGAACTTGTTCGGGAACTCCTTATCCTGGTAGAAGAACGATCAACAACAGTCCAACCACAATCACAAATTAACGTCTGCAGGGACGCCAAGGACAACTATCTTCTTGCTTTAGCTATTGACGGAGACGCAGACTTTCTGGTCACAGGAGACAAAGACTTACTGACGATGGGCGCATTTGAGAACACGAGAATTGTCGATTATAACGAGTTGGAAAGAATAGTTAAAAGTAGCCGAAAGTAGTAGCCAAATACTTACTCTCTAAATTCTCCCTGGTATTCGTTCTGGTTCCAGAAAGTCTATTCCTCATACAAAGCAGCAATCTTCGCCAACTCGCCGTCGATAAACTGCCTGTCCAGCAGTTTGCCCCTCACCATCACCCACTGAATCTTGCTCATATTGGCAATGTCATCCAACGGGTTCGCCTTCACCAGCACCAGGTCGGCCGAAGCACCTTCACTCACCTCCCCAAACTTTCCTTTTTGATTAAAAAATACCGCACTATTAACCGTTCCTGCTTTCAAAGCTTCGTAAGGAGTCAACCCACAGTCGATCATCGACTTGAGCTCGTGGTGAGCCGAGAACCCGGGCACGTTAAATACCTGCGGCGCATCAGACCCCAGAATAATGGGCACACCAGCCTCGTGCATCTTTTTGATCATTACTTTCCTGATCTCATTAAGTCTGTTGGCATTGGCTTCGCTAAAAGTTGGGCCGCTCAAAAAGCTCTCTTTTGACCTTTTCCAGTTGGCCCTGGTCTGCTTCGACATGTAAATCATTTCCGGTTCCGCCAGCAACACATCAGCCGATTTGGTTGATATCCAGCGGTCAAACAATGACTGAGTAGGCACTATTGCCACCTTGTTGGCCAGCGTCTTTTGAATAAGGTCATCCAAAAGGTTCATGTCAGCATAAGGCACCCAGTCGACACCAAAGAACCCATTGCTTTCCGGATCCAATCCCAGCGTGTCGGGCACCAAGCCTTCCACATAGCCGTCGACATGATCTACTGTGCCATACCCTGCCTCCAGCGCATGGCGTATGCCAACAAACACCGATACATGTCCGCTGTAAGTCTGCCCAACCTCTTTGGCTGCCGTCACCATGGAATCAAAAACCGACAGCTTAATGCCAGGGTGCAGCTTCATGAAATCATAGCCCATCTCCTTTTGCTCTTTCACCAGTTTCACTGCCGACGCTCCGGTGGGCACACTATTCCCATTGAAAGAGGGGCCTGAAGTGAAAATCCTGGGCCCGAGTATTTCCCCCGCCATCACCTGCTCCCTGAGCTTCAAATGTTCAGGATGGCCAAGCATGCCCCTAATGGTGGTGACGCCCTGAGAAAGATAAAGGAAGAGCGTTTCAAGCGTTTTATCGGGGCCCGGGCCCGGCTGGGGTATGTGCGCATGCATCTCGGTAAGGCCCGGCACCAGATAGGCTTCTTTCGCATCTATAATAGTGGCCGCCTGGCTAGGCATGAAATGCTTTTCATTCACTATTTTTTGAATCACACCACCTTTCACGTAAACAACCTGGCCGGTTACCACCTTATCGGAGGTCATGGTGATCAGGTTAACATTGGTGATAGCATAGTCATAGCCCTCACCAACGTGGGGATCGGTGCCGCAACTGAAAATGAAAAAAACGAACAAGAATAGAAAGATGAATTTCAAAAGTTTCATATAAATGCCTGGTTAGTCCACTGAGTAAGTAGCACAATTTAATGAAACTATTGATTGAAAGTACTGGCTATGGGTTGGAGCCAAAAAAAGCCCTGACCAATGGTCAGAGCTTTATCGCTATGCTTAAGAAAATTTATTCATTTCGAAGCGCATTCACCGGATTGGCCGTGGCTGCTTTGATCACCTGCGAAACAATAGTAACCAGGCCAAGACAACCAACAATGAGCAAAGCCATCGCTATGACGCCAAACCCAATCGATACTCTGGTAGCCATCAGGTTCAGCCATAAATCGCTGACCAGCACTGCAATGGGCACAAACACCACCACCGAAATGATAATTACCATGGAAAACTGGCGGGTGAGTGATATGATGAGGTATTGAGTGGTGGCACCAAGCACTTTTTTGATGCCAATCTCCTTCACTTTTGTTTGAAGATGGAAGCTCACCATGCCCAACAACCCAAGGCAGGAAATAAAGATGGCGAAGAGTGAGACAGCAGTTACGATTGACGTGATATCACCGAGAAAGAAGTAAAAATGATCCATTTCCTGATCCAAAAAACTATACTTCAAATCTCTTTTGCTGTCTATCGACTTCCACGCTTCCTGCAGGTCACTTATCACCGATGGCACATTGGCAGAAGTAATTTTAAGGTTAATGTTCTCATAATTATCCGGCATGAACCGCAGAGCCATCGGCTCTATGGATTTCATCAACGGCTCAAAATGGTAGTCTTTCACCACGCCAATTATCTGCAACCGATTTTCTTTATCCAAAATAATCTCCTGTCCGATGGCTTCATGGGGTGTTTCAAAGCCGACCGTTTTTACAGCGGTTTCATTAAGGATGATGAATTTCTCTGTGCCTTCGCCGTCCCCAGGCGCATAGTCTCGTCCTGCCAAAAGCGTAATCCCGAAAGTGGAAATATAATTCTCGTCGACAGAGAAGTGATTGAGCCCGAATCGCTCATCCTCCATATCTCTTTGAAAATCGGCACCATGCGAACGGCCAACGGCAGGGTTGTGGGACGAAAAAGTGTAGGCAGTAACAGCCGGATTCTTACTAAGCTCAGCTGCTACTATCTCCGGTTTGCTGCCCTGCAGCTCCACCACCAGCAGGTTCTCCTCATTGAATCCGTACTCAGAGTTTACCATCAGGCTGGTTTGCTCCCTCATCACAAGGATGGAGATGATCATAAAGATGGATAGGCCAAACTGAACAATCATCAGCACTTTTTTGAAAGAGAAGTTCGACATGAATCCCCTCTTACCTGCACCTCCCGAAACCCCATGGTAGCCTTTCAATGCCTGAATGGGGCTAAACTTTGAAAGGAAAAGAGCAGGAAAAACACCCGCTATAAGTCCAACAAATACACTAAAGCCAACGAAGTAAGGAAAAGCGCCGTAAGAGAAATCAACACTCAGTTCTGCCAGAGTAAATATCTCCAGTCCATTGAAGGCGGGGATCATCACTTTAAGAATACCCACTGAAAGAATGAGTGACAGCATGGCCATGATGACGGATTCGATGACAAACTGATGAATCACCTGACGCCGGGTGGCGCCCGACACTTTGCGAATACCAATCTCCCGTGCCCGGGTCAGTGATTTTGCCAGCGATAAATTTGTGTAGTTGAACAGGGCAGTTACCATTACCACAAGAGCAAGAAACCCAAAGAACGCCAGCACAATGCTGGGTATGTAAAACCCGAGCTCATTGCCGTACAAATTCCCCATGGCAATTTTTGTTACCGGAGCCACGCCAAATGTGTAGGGTTGTCTGTCTTCAGCCCATTCAATGTTTTCTTCAGCGAGGCTGGCCACGGTTGTCGCTACCTGGTTGGGGTCTACACCAGGGTTTAGCTTAAAATAATTGTAGCCTACCCACAAGTTCTGCCAGTTATCATTCTTTTTATCTTCAAATGGGCCACCCTCAGACATCGAGTTGAGTGTGCTCATTGAAGCAAGCGCATCAAATTTCATGTGCGTTTTTATTCCCTCCATATCAACAACTCCGGTGATTTTGAAGGGACCAACGCCCGTGTAGTCAAGTATCAGTCCGAGATAGGTATCTTTTTCACCAAAAAATTTCTCGGCAGTCTCAGTCGTCAACACCACAGAAAAAGGCTCATTGAGTGCCGTTTCCTTGTTGCCTTCGATCATAGGGAAAGAGAAGACATCAAAAAACTCGTCATCAACAAGAAGACTCTTTAAATCCAGTATCTTTTCGTCCGTTTGCACCTCCCGGCCGAGATCAAATCGCATATTTGTGTATGCCTCAAAATAGGCATACTGATCAACCATCGCTTTTTTGAACGGCAACGGACTGCTGGCAGTTCCTGCGAAAATACGGGGCGCATTGGGGTTAAAGCTCTCTATCCTGTAAATACGATCAGCGCCGGCATGAAACCTGTCGTAGTTGTACTGATTGTAAATGATGGTGATAAGCAGCAACGAAACCGACATCGCCAATGACAATCCGGCGATATTAACAAAGCTGAACAGCTTTTGACGAGTCATGCTCCTTAAAGCAATCTTGAAGTAATTCTTAAGCATAATAGTCCTTTTTAAGTTATGAGCTTTAGACTATTGCTTTACGCTCTCCGTTACCGTGCCGGTAGATCTATTGTATTGAAATGAATAATTGAGGGATTGAACAGGTTGTTCATTTGAGCGAACTGACTGGCGGATTCTCCCATTTGATAGGCACCCTGGTCAGCGTCCTGTTCCATTTGAAAAGAAGTTGGGTTCCGTTTTCATCAGGTTGAAACTCCATCGTCAACTGCTCTACTTCTTCTTTTGGGTTAAGCACCGGCACCTCCACTCTCAGCACATCCAGGTCGTAGTTGGGTTCGAACTTGCCCCACTGAGCTAATTCGCTGTTGAGTACTATTGTCCAGCGGGCAGATTCCGGAATAGTATAGAGTCTGTATCTTCCTTTTTTGATCGGTTTACCCCCAAAAACCACATCTCTGCTAAACTCAATCTCAGTGGCTTCGTTGGCTCCTGTTCTCCAATATTCACCGTAAGGCACCAGCCCACCAAAGACCTTCCTGCCTCGCTTGTAAGGCCTGCCATAGTCAAGATCAATGGTAATGTCCTGTGTTTGGTAAGTCGCCTGCCCCCTTGGGCTTAGCCCCAGAGAATTATAGAATTCATAAGCTGTATAGCCACCGTAGACCAGCAGTGCCAAACCCAGTACAAATAATACCTTTTTCATTTCCTTCTACTTTAACCATTCGTACAACTGGTAATGGTCGCCATTCATGCCAAGTTTGCTGTACACTCCCTGAGCTGATGTGTTTGTTTTGTCCACATACAATCTCAGGCCTGCCAAAGAAGGAATCCTTTTAACTTTATCGGAGAGAAACTGATACATTTTTTTAAAAACACCTTTTCCCCGGGACTCTTCTATCACAAACACCGACTGAATCCACCACACCGTGCTGTTTCTCCAGTCGGACCACTCAAAGGTGATCAGCAATGAGGCAACAATCTTACCTTCCCCTTCAGCTACAAAATACGTGCCCTTATTTGGATCGTTGAAAACAGAAATAACGCCTTTTTCAACCACAGCCCTGTCCAGGTTCAATTTCTCTGTTTCCCAGGCCATTTTTATCTGGAAGTCGATAATAATCTTGGCATCTCCCAATGATGCCTCACGGATAGTCAAATTCATACACTGTTCTTTAATAAAAGGCTGGCAAATTAATAAACGAGTAGAATAATCGGACAGTATTTAACGCATTATCAAAACATTCCAACATTAGCCTTCCTGCCAGACGCAGATTCCACAGCGTTCGTCGCCTTAATTTTCCTGATATCGAAATTCCTCCAAAAGTTTACTCGCATGTGAAGCCCGTCATTTGTTAACTTGCGGTCATGAGTCTAGATGCGGAAGAGGAATTTCTAAAAGAACTAAACGAACCTCAGCGAGAAGGGGTAATCAATACGGAAGGGCCGACCATGATCATTGCGGGCGCAGGATCGGGAAAAACCAGGGTACTCACCTACAGAATCGCCTACCTGATCAAGTACAAGCATGTTGATCCTTTCTCGATAATGGCACTAACCTTTACCAATAAGGCGGCCAGGGAAATGCGTAACCGAATAGAAAAAGTAGTGGACAATGATGCCCGAAACATTTGGATGGGCACTTTTCACTCCGTGTTTGCCAGACTCCTTCGTTCGGAAGCGCATCATATTGGCTATCCGAGCAACTTCACCATCTACGATGCCGACGACTCCAAGTCGCTCATCAAATCTATAGTAAAAGAACAAGGGCTTGATGACAAAGTCTACAAAGCCAACGCTGTATTTAGCCGCATTTCTGGTGCCAAAAACAATCTGGTATCGTGGAAAGACTACATCAATAATCCCCTGTATCAGGCCGACGACGAAAGCCAGATGCGGCCGCATATTGGCAAGCTCTACCAGCTTTATGTGCAGCGCTGTTTCAAGGCCGACGCTATGGATTTCGACGACCTGCTCTTTAATACCAATCTGCTTTTCAAAGAACACCCAGACGTGCTCAACAAATACCAGCAACGCTTTCAATATGTGCTGGTGGACGAGTTTCAGGATACCAATATTTCGCAGTACCTGATCACAAAAAGGCTCGCATCCGTCCGCCAAAACATAGCTGTGGTAGGCGATGATGCACAAAGTATTTACGCTTTCCGGGGAGCCAATATTCAGAACATCCTAAATTTCGAAAAAGACTACCCCGACCTGAGAATCATCAAGCTGGAGCAGAATTACCGGTCGACGCAAAACATTGTCAATGCTGCCAACTCTGTGATAGTGAAGAACAAAGCCCAGCTGCACAAAAACGTTTGGACTTCCAACCAGGAAGGTCGGTTGATAGAGCTCATCAAGGCCGTGAGCGACAATGAGGAAGGGAAGCTGGTGGCCTCGACCATTTTTGAGCAAAAAATGAATCACCAGTACCATAACAGCGATTTTGCTGTACTGTACCGCACCAACAGCCAATCGAGGGCAATGGAAGAAGCGCTCAGGAGAATGAACATCAAGTACAAAGTGGTTGGAGGCCTGTCGTTCTACCAAAGGAAGGAGATCAAAGACCTGCTTGGGTACCTGCGCTTCGCCGTCAATCAGAACGACGAACAGGCGCTTCGCCGCATTATCAACCTACCAAAGCGGGGCATTGGCGACTCCAGTGTTGATAAAATTATCGTTGCCGCCGATGAGCAGGGCGTTTCCCTTTGGGAGATTCTTGAGAATATCCACCATTTTGTGGGTGGGCGTGCAGGTGAAGCGATCAAAAACTTTGTCACCATGATCAAGAGCTTCCGCATTACCATGGAAAAAAGTGATGCGTACGATACAGCTCAAATGGTTGCGAAAAACTCAGGCTTGCTCAAGGAGCTTTACGAAGATAAAACAGTGGAGGGACTGAACCGGTACGAAAACGTGCAGGAATTGCTCAATGCCATCAAAGAGTTTGTCGACAACCCGGAAACCAACGACAAAACCCTTGGGGCCTTTTTGCAGGAAGTATCACTGCTGACGGATGCCGACGACAAAAACAAAGAGTTGGACGACGCCGTGACGCTGATGACCATCCACATGGCGAAGGGGTTGGAGTTCAAAAATGTGTTTGTGGTGGGCATGGAGGAAGATCTTTTCCCCTCCCAAATGATGCTCAGCAGCCGGGCCGACCTGGAAGAAGAGCGCAGGTTGTTTTATGTGGCTATTACCCGGGCAGAACAGCATCTTTTCCTCAGCTATGCGCTCAACCGCTATCGCTACGGCAGACTGAAAACCTGCGAACCGAGCCGCTTTTTGTCAGACATCGACACGACCTATCTGCAAGTGAGCAAATCTATTGGCAGCCACGAACCGCTGCCTGGCGTGCAGGCACAACACTTCGGAAAGCGCTCGCTCATTGCCGGCTTCCCGGAGCAAAAACCACAAGCACCAAGACATTTTGTAAAGCAAACCGCACACCAACCCTCATCCGATTTCAAACCAAGCGACACCAGCAATTTAATAGTCGGCAACAGAGTGGAACACCCCAAATTCGGCTTTGGAAAGGTAATAAGGATGGACGTGGATGGTGCCAACAGGAAGGCCATCATTGATTTTGAGCAGTTTGGTGAAAAAACTTTGCTTTTAAGCTTTGCCAAATTGAGAATAGTAGAATAGTTTCGCCAAAAGTTTCATTTCGGAGTAAGAAGACTCTACCTTTAGATGAAACTTTTCATTGCGATTTTTGTAAATTGCTAGGAACCCGGTTAGAGTAGCACCAAAACGGCGTTCCTATGAATGACTTCAATGAAGATAAAAGCCCTTTAGTTTTGAGAGAATACGGAAGAAATGTCCAAAAGCTGGTCAACTATGTGAAGACCATTGAGGACAAAGAAAAAAGGACCCGCTTTGCGGAGACCCTTGTGGATTTGATGAAGATGATCAATCCTAACACCAAAGATTATCCGGAGTACACACAGAAAGTTTGGGACGACCTCTACATCATGGCGGGTTTCGAGCTTGAAGTGGACGGACCTTTTCCTATGCCTGAAAAGAGCATACTTGGTCGCAAGCCAAGAAAAATGGATTACAACACTCACAATGTGCGGTTCAAGCACTACGGAAAAAACGTGGAGTTGATGATCCAGAAGGCGCTGGCTTTGGAAGATGCTGAAGAGCGTGAGGCTGCTGTCATTTCCATCGGCAAGCTGATGAAAACTTTCCAGCTGGCCTGGAACCGTGATAATGTTGACGATGAAGTGATTCTTCAAAACATTGAACAGCTCTCTAAAGGAGACCTCACCATTGGTATTGAGAAAGTAAAGGAGCAAAACCTTTTCGACCCATTGGTGAAAGAAAGAGAGTTTGCCACCAACCAACCCCGCCAGCAGAGGGACAATAACAACAGAGGCGGCAACAACAACAGAAACAAACGTAATTTCCAAAAGCGCAGGAGAAACTAGATGGCCTCTTTCAGGGTAAAGGGAGGGCAGCGCCTTAAGGGGGAAATACAACCTCAGGGCGCTAAAAACGAAGCTCTTCAGATAATTTCGGCAGTTTTACTTACAGCAGAACCAGTACACATCAAGAAAATTCCTGATATCAGGGATGTGAACAAACTCATAGAGTTGTTGGCTGACTTTGGTGTGCAAATTGAGAAAACGGGCCCTGAATCCTACATTTTTACTGCTAAGGACGTCAACCTGGACTTCCTTGAGTCCGATCAGTTCAAGGAAAAGGCGGCTTCGCTTCGTGGATCTATCATGATCCTCGGCCCGCTTCTAGCCCGGTTTGGGAAAGGAAAAATACCGAAGCCCGGAGGAGACAAAATAGGCCGCAGAAGGCTCGACACGCACTTCATTGGTTTTCAAAAACTGGGAGCTAAATTTGACTACCATATCGGTACCGGCTTCTACAATGTTTCCGCCAAAGAGCTTACTGGCACTTATCTTCACCTGGATGAGGCTTCCGTTACGGGTACTGCCAATATCATTATGGCGGCCTCAATGGCCAAAGGCACAACTACCGTTTACAATGCAGCCTGTGAGCCCTACATCCAGCAGTTGTGCAAAATGATCAACCGGATGGGCGGCAAAATATCAGGCGTTGGCTCCAACCTGCTTGTGATTGAGGGTGTGGAGAGCCTGGGAGGCACCGAGCACACCATGCTGCCCGACATGATTGAAATCGGCAGCTTTATTGGGCTCGCTGCCATGACCCAAAGCGAAATTACCATCAAAGATGCCCGTATCGATCAGCTGGGCATCATCCCTGACACCTTTAGAAGACTGGGCATCAACCTGGAATTCAGAGGCGACGATATCTTTATACCCGCTCAGGAGCACTACGTAATAGATTCTTTTATCGATGGCTCCATCCTCACCATTGCGGATGCTATTTGGCCTGGCTTCACGCCCGACCTCATCAGTATCATTCTGGTGACCGCCACTCAAGCCAGAGGAACAGTGCTTGTCCATCAAAAAATGTTTGAGTCACGGCTGTTCTTTGTGGATAAGCTTATCGACATGGGTGCTCAAATCATTCTTTGCGATCCGCACAGGGCAACAGTGATTGGCCTGGACAGGGCATTTCCACTGCGCAGTATACAAATGACATCTCCAGACATCCGTGCAGGCGTATCGCTGTTAATTGCTGCGCTGTCTGCCGAGGGCACCAGCACCATCCACAATGTGGAGCAAATCGACCGTGGCTATCAATACATAGAAAAACGTTTAAATGCCATTGGCGCACAAATAGAGAGGTTTTAACCCCGTTAAAGAGTCGTTAATACCTGACTTTGGCTCAGGCACATATTTTTTTATATATTCAATTTTTTATCGACCTGTTCCTGCATGAAACCAATGTCCCAACTACTCGCTCGGGTAGCCGTGTACCTTATGTTTACACTGAGCGTTTCGCAAATTGCTACGGCTAAAGTTAGCCCGGAAGCAATAAAAACGTCCACCGACAATTCCGAAGAAACACCTCCTGAAAACCTCAGATTAACTTTGATAGTGGTCGACAGCGAGACGAAGAAAAAAATCACTGCCAAGGTTAAGGTACTCGACATGCTGAATAAAAAGGTGCTCTTCGCCAAAGAGCTTGGCGACACACTTAAGTTAAACCTTGCTGCAGGCGGAGACTATCGCATTGTTAGCAAGGCCGACAGCCATCTTTTTAACGAAGTGGAGTTCAATCTGGCGAAAGAAAACCTGGGGCCTGATGTTAAAATAACGCTGGAACTAAGCCCGATTAAGATTGGCATGAAGCTCCAGCTAAAAGAGGTCTTTTTTGAAACCAACTCGGCTAAAATGCTGGAAGAGTCTCTTGCTGAGATACAAGAGGTTTATGAGTTGCTTTGGGAGCACCCGAATCTGGTTGTTCAAATTGCGGCGCATACGGACAACACAGGCACTCATGATGACAATATGGAGCTCTCCGGGCGCCGGGCGCAAGCTATTGTGGAAGTGCTGAAGGATAAGGGTGTGCCCGAAAAAATGCTGGCGGCTAAAGGGTATGGCGAAACAAAGCCACTGCTACCCAATACAACCGAAGAGAACAAACAAAAGAACCGACGGGTTGAATTTATCGTTATCGATATTCTGTAAGTTTCATAGCATGGTTTTCGTGCAGTTATATTAATATTGCAGCTCCTTAGATGCGGATGTGGTGAAATTGGTAGACACGCTAGGTTCAGGGTCTAGTGCCGCAAGGCATGGAAGTTCGAGTCTTCTCATCCGCACTATTTTTTACTCCAAAGCTCATAAAGCGGCGCCCCCTGGCTGCTTTTTCCTGTGTGAGTCCAGTTACCTCCCTCCAGCTTATACCTGAATCCAAGCGATTTACCGATCCTTTCGTCCGCATTCGCATAGAATTCCAGGCTCTCCACATAACCTGTCGGAGTGATGGAATAAGTGCCACCAGCGGTTGCCACAAACTTCCGGGAAATTGTGTCAAAGGCAATCCATTGGAAACGGCTATCGGATAATATCTTGATGGTCTTTACTTTATAGTCAGTTCTGACTGTGTCGCCTGCTTCATTCCTATACGCCGCAGCGTACCAAAGGCCAGCCAACTGGCTTTTATTTCCAGCATCAATTCGCTTCCAATCGCCCAGCACCATACCGTCCCTGGCCACCAGCTTGTAGCCGGTTTCAGTGGGCTTTGTGTGCAACACGTGCTGTTTCCCCACCTGATAATGATCGGGAGAGTGGAATTCGATGGTCACAGTCATTTTGTCTCCCTCCATCTTATAAGTACCTCCGGAAGTAGAAAGGAAATGATGATCTTTTGTCAGAAAGGAAGCTGTGGTGAAGTACGTGTCACTGACGATCAAAATCTGAGTGACGGGTCGCCCTTTGTCAACACTTTCGCTCATCCAGGCACCAACATATTCGTTATTGGCAGTGGGTCCGGCAGGTGCATCAGACGGGTCTTGCCAGGCCAAAAAACAGCCCGGCAAAACCAGCCAACATAAGATGCTCAAAAACTGCATCGGAGAACGATCATCTCTTAGACCACACTTCGTAAATAGGATCACCTTTGCTGCTCAAACCGCTGTGGTGCCAGGCTCCTTCTTTCAGTGAATAATCGAACTGCAAGGCTGCCCCTACCCGAGTGTTGTCTCTGGAGAAGAACTCTATGTTCTCAGTGTACTTTCCTCCTTTGGTGGTGTAATTGCCTCCGCCGGTGCCAAAAAACTCTCCAGTTGAAGTGTTGTAGGCGATCCACTGGAAGCGTGTACCTGACAGGATTTTCATGGTTTTACGTGGGCCGCTTGTATCCCGGTTAGCGATGCTCCCGTCGTCGGCTTTGCGACCAGACATGAGCCAGGGCCCCATCAGCGCTCCGGGCTTTCCTTTATCTACATTAGTGAAGGTATAGTAAATTGACCCATCGGAACTGCTGACAGTAAAACCATCTTTGGTCTCTTTCAAATTCAGTGTCGTTGGTTGGCCGACAGAGGAAGGGTCTGAACTGTTAAATTCCAGCGTGACTGAAAGTGAGTTGTCAGTGTTAGAATAGCTACCTCCCAGGGTGGTGATAAATGAACCGTCAGCTTCGGCATAGGTAGCCATGGAAAAGTATCCTTCGGTCATCACAAGCATGTGTTTTGCAGGCTTTCCACCTACGGAAGCTGAGCTACTCCACGCACCAGAAAGATCCAGCTTTCGATACGAGTCAGCAGAGGTGAACGAAAAACTAATCGAGGCCGCAAGGGCTATGCAGACAATTGCCAGTAAAGTGTATCTCTTCATGGGTGTGTGTTTGAGTTAATAACTCAAATTAATGAAAAACAATGACACACTAAAGCCTCAGTAGAGGCTACTGGCGAGAAAAAAGATGATCGGCTCAAAACGAGTTTAGCTTACACGTAATTGTTAAGCATTACCGGCATTACCAGCATGAGGAGGTCTTCATTCTCATCTTTGTCAACCGGGACAAGCAAGCCTGCTTTGTTGGCAGCCTGAAGTTTAAACGAAATCTTTTTCGACTCAAGGTTACTCAACATCTGAATGAGGAACTGGGCATTGAATCCGATTTCAATATCTTCTCCATCGTGCTCACACGAAAGTCTTTCGTTGGCCTCATTCGAGAAGTCAAGATCTTCAGCAGAAATCATCAGTTCACTGCCTGTGATTTTAATCCTTACCTGATGAGTGGTTTTGTTGGCGTAAATCGCAATCCGCTTCATGGAGCTGAGGAACTCCAGGCGGTCGATGGTCATGATGTTATTGTTTTCCGCCGGAATGACGTTGTCGTAGTCGGGAAAGCGCTCGTCGATGAGGCGGCAGATCATCTTAACATGATCAAACTTGAAATAAGCGTTTGACACGTTGAACTCCACACTTACATTGGTGTTTTCTCCCGGAAGTGTTGTTTTAAGCAGGTTCAGCGCCTTTCTGGGGATGATCATTGAGTTCGTTACGTCGGCAGCCACATCAACCCGGCGGTAGCGTACGAGACGGTGGCCGTCTGTGGCTACAAAAGTGGTATTGGTTTCGTCAAGCTTGATGTAAACGCCAGTCATGGCCGGGCGAAGCTCATCGTTGCTGGTGGCGAAGAAGGTATTATTGATGGCTGTTGCAAGCACGTCCGAAGATATGTTCACCGAAAAACCGTTGGTTACTTCAGGCACCTTAGGGAAGTCGGTAGCGTTTTCGCCTGAAAGCTTGTAGCGCCCGTTGTCGGAGCTGATCTCGATGCTATAAGTGTCTTCGTCGACAGAAATGGTTACTGGCTGCTCAGGGAGGTTAGAAAGGGTTTCCAGCAAAATCTTGGCTGGCACTGCAATGCTGCCGTTTTCTTTGGCCTCCACTTCTATTTCGGTAATCATAGAAGTTTGCAGGTCAGAAGCCGTCACTTTCAATGTTCCGTCGGTAATCTCAAATAGAAAGTTTTCAAGGATAGGCACTACCGGATTAGTGGTAATCACTCCTTTGATAGCTGATAGTTGTTTGAGTAGATATGATGACGAAACAATGAATTTCATAGAATTTCTGTATTGTAAGGTAAGATTGTTAACCCGGCAAAGTTATAACAAAAATTAGATTTGAGGGTAATAAAATGCTATTCCAATTTTAAACAACGAAAGAGGCAAACTAACCTATTTTTCAGGCCTCAAATCATCCAGCGAAATCAGTAGCGAACGGACCCGCCCTGCATCGCAAACAGAGTAATTTCCTGCTTCATCCTTTAGCAGCACATAGGGCTGATCGGTTGGGCCGGGGTAGACATCAAGCTCCGTATTCTTCGCAGAATCAATGTCCCTCAACCTGATGGTTGCCACAGGTGTTGCGTCCATCAGACTGTCATAAACGGGAATTTGCCCCTTGCTGATGAACTCATTGGTAAAAAAGGACTCGTACTGCTGAATGTAGTTTTCGAGCACAAGGGTGTCTGCTTCCGGCAAGTCGGCCACTTTCAGGGTGGTCTTGTCAAAGGCGATGGTTACATCTTTCTTCTGATCATCGACATAGTCGATTGTTAAAGACTGGATCGAGCGCCAGTCGCTGGAAAACAGCAGCCTGTTGCGCCACTGGTTTTCGGTAAATTCAAAGATGCCGGAAACATAGTTGGGATAGCCGGGCAGCTCCACCTGATACACCTTGCTCTCCCCCGCCAAGGTGAAGTAGGATTCGGTTTTCGAAGGGTTGCCAGCGGCAGTAAACTCGGCGAGCATACCCTGCCCTCCACTGATAATTACTTTTCTGCCTGAGGCCATCCACTGCTTTACTTCAGCCAGCTGACTTGGCCCCACTTCTCTTTTTACCCTCACCAGTTTCAGCACACCCACAAGGAAATTTCGGATGGATCGATCCACTTTGTACTTGTCGTTGACCAGCCATTTGCCATTTACTTTGCTCAATATCACGCTGTTTTCATCGGAAATCATCTCAATGCGTGAGATTTTGGTTGTGTCGGATAGCTCCAGTAAATCGTACCCCACAATGGATGTTTCGGATGGACGGCCAGCCCACCATGTGCCGACAATTAGCAGCAGCAAAACGCCCAGAGAAATAAGTAGTGTGGTGTTTTTATGCATGGCCTTAGAACCTGGTGTATTTTCTCTTTCTTAGGAACATTTTAGCGATGCCGAAGAGCAGCAAAAGCACCAAAGGGCCTGCCAGATTCAACACCTGCCAGAATGTGCGGCTTTCATCGATCTTCTGCTTATCGAGCGGTCGTATCTTCACCTCCCGGTTTCTGGCTAAAATCAACCCATCGTCGTCCATAAGGTACTCAAGGGCATTGACAATGAAGTCCTTATTGGCATACACTTTTTGTGAAATAGGGTCGATACCGAGCTCCATTGGCTGCCCGTTTTCCGGATTCAGCTCATTGCGGATGAAATCGCCATCTGCCACCACCACTATTTTTGAGGGCACTCCCTTTTCCCTGAAACCGGTTTTATTTACGCCTCTTGGAAGCGTCCTGTTTCTATAAAGCGAATTAAACGGGCCTTCCAGCAAATAGGCCACTGGCTGACTACCCTGGTTGAACGCCTCGGGGTTGATGCCTCCCCGGATATCGTTGAGGTTGACCCTGACAGGCGACGACAGCACCCTGGATCTTTCCGAGGTGAACATCAAAGGCGTCTTTACGATGCCGTCGGCTTTTACTGTGTCGATGGTAGAGGTGAATCGGAAAATGACTGCATCAAGGTTTTTGACCACAGGGTGATCTGAAAACCGATTGACCTCCGGGAAAAACGGCCAGGGGATCAATTTCACCTGAGGTTGGTCGCCCACCATGCCATCGATGACCAGGAATTCTCCGCAGCTTAAGTCTTGCACAAAGTTCTGGTTGATACGTGCCCCGTAGTTGAAAAGCAGGTCAGTGAGGTTGTGTTCAATGGGGAAGGCGATGGTGCCTGCGCCCTCTGCCCCTGCCATGTCGACGCTAAGCGCATCAATGAAAAACAGCAGCTTGCCCCCACTCATGACGTACTGATCGAGAAGGTATTTTTCGTTTTCACTAAATTCCACCGAGGGCTTTGCGACCACGATAGCGTCAAACCCAGCCAACGGCTGCACCTGCCTGGCCAGCTGAATGGCACTCACCTCATACTTTTCCATCAGCAACGACTGAAAACCAGCCAGCGCCAGTGTGTCAATGGCGTAATGGTCAACAACTACCCCTACCCTCTTTCTATCGTTGTTCACCAACTGTTTGATGGCATAGGCAAGGTTATATTCCGCTCCCTCTATCGACTGGTTGAGCAGCTCCTCGTTGCCATCGCCTTTGTTACCCTTGAGCAGCATCACGCCAGCTTCCCTGCCTCCGTAGGAAATCAACGCCCCAGGATACAACCGACGGCGGACAGTATTGCCGTCTTTGGTGTAGCTCAGGTCTGTAGGTTGAATACCTTTAGCGCTCAGCTCCATCATCATTTTTTCCTGTGCCTGGCGAGAGCCTCCTGCTACGGGATTCTTGAAAGTAAACTCAAGGTTTTTGCCACCATACACGCTGAACTCTTCCAGCGTCTCCCTGATCGATTTCTGAAGCCTTTTCAGGTTGGAAGGCAGCTCTCCTTCGAGGTACACTTCCACATACACCACCTCGTCGAGGTTACGCAACAATTCTTTAGTTGGCTCAGAGATAGAATATCTTCCTTCCTCGGTAAGGTCAATGCGGAGTGGCCAGGTATCCGCCAGCATGTTTACCCAAACGACCAGAAAAAGGCCATTGAGCAATATCAACCATCGGGTCACCTGTCTGCTTTTCCAGTTCATATCCTTTGGTTGAGTTTAAGTCTGGTTATCAGCAGGAATATGAAAATTACACTCAGAAAATAGACAATGTCCCTGGAATCGAGCAGCCCCTTGCTCAGCGAGTTGTAATGTGTAAGCATGCCCAGCTGTTCAAGGAACAATGAGTAGCTGCCCCACACGTTGATGGCAGCGATAGAGTTGAAGCCCGTGAAAAGGAAAAAGCAGAGGAATACAGCCAGTATAAAAGCAATGATTTGGTTTTCTGATAACGACGATGCCATTAGACCAATCGACGTGAAAGCGGCCCCCAACAAAACCAACCCGACATAGGAGCCTAGGATGCCAGCGGTGTCGAGGTTGCCCGGAGGATTACCCAACGATGAAATAGAGAAATAGTAAAGAGCAGTGGGCAGCAAAGTAAAGACGACAAGAAAGAGGCCTGCCAGGTATTTGCCCCCGATAATCTGCACTTCAGACAGCGGCCGGGTCAGCAGCAGTTCAAGTGTTCCACCTTTTTTCTCTTCAGCAAAAAGCCGCATCGTGATCGCAGGTATCAAAAACATCAGCACATAAGGCCCAAGGCTGAATAGAGTCTCCATATCGGCGTACCCATAGTCAAGTACGCTCGTTTCAGGAAACACCCACATGAGCAGGCCAATGCCGGTAAGGAACACCGCTATCACCACGTAGGCAATAAGTGAATTGAGGAAGCTATTGACTTCTTTACTGAAAACTGTCCACATAGGCTAAGAAACTGTTTCTTGTGTGAGTTCCTTAAATATATTTTCCAGAGAGTTCTCCTCTTGCTGGATGCCCAACAACGGCCAGCTATTTTCACCCGCCAGCTTGAGCAGCGACGGTCGAATGTCCTTGTCAGCATCGATTGTAAGCCGGATCTTCCTGGCGTCGATGGTCTCTATATTGACTACTTCCTTCATTTTATCCAACCCGGCAAAGCTGCTCATTTCTTCCGAAAACTCCAGTACCACATAGGTTTGGCCTTTGGCCTGCTTACCCAGCTCTTTCACGGTGCTGTCGGCCACTTTCTTCCCCTTATTGATGATGATGACCCTTTCGCAGATAGCAGTCACCTCCTGCATGATGTGGGTAGAAAACACCACGGTCTTTTCTTTACCTATCTCTTTGATTACATGGCGGATTTCCAGGATTTGGTTTGGATCGAGGCCGGTGGTCGGTTCATCGAGGATAAGTACCGGTGGATTGTGGATCAGTGCCTGAGCTAAGCCCACCCGCTGGCGGTAACCTTTCGACAGCTGGCCGATCAGCTTGTTTTGCTCTACTCCCAGGCCGCACAGGTCAATCATCTCCTTTACCCTGCTGGAAAGGGCATTGCCTTTGATTTTGTGCACATGGCCAATGAAAGCAAGGTACTCATGCACGTACATGTCGAGGTAGAGCGGGTTGTGTTCGGGCAGGTAGCCCACGTGGTTGCGCACTTCAGCCGATTGGGTTTCGACGTCGTAACCAGCCACGGAAATCGTTCCTTCGGTGGGAACAAAATAGGTGGTGGCCATTTTCATGGTAGTGGACTTACCCGCACCATTGGGGCCTAAAAACCCGAGAATTTCTCCTTTCTTAGCCGAAAAAGAAAGATGATCAACCGCTCTCTGAGCGCCGAAAACCTTACTTACATTTTGTACCTCTAGCGACATATCCTGAATGCAACCCCAAAAATATTATTTTTTAGGCTTTCCTTGTGGTCTTAGGGGTCTTAATTCAATATCGCCTGGCAAGTAATTTGGGTGGGTGTCCAATAACTCGACTACCGACTTGGCAATATCTTCCGGCCGCATCATGTTTTCAGGTGGCGTAGAGGTATGTCTGCCTTCGAAGAAATGGGTATTGGTAGAGCCCGGATACACACCAGTGACTTTGATGCCAAAGTCCCGGAGCTCCATCATCATGGAGTGTGTGAGTCCGGTTACCGCATGCTTGGTGGCGCTGTAGGCTGCGTAGCCTTTCACACCATTGAGTCCCGCAATAGAGGAAATGTTAATGATATGCCCGAAGTCGTTTTGCTTCATTTGCGGCACCAGCAGCCTGGATATGTAGAAGATGCTGTCGACATTGGTGCGAAACATTGTCTGCCAGTCTTCGGGCTTGGTGTCCTCAAAAGCCGAAGGAATGCCAAGTCCTGCATTGTTGATCAGAAAGTCGATAGTGTTGCCAAATTTAGCTATTGTGGTCTTGTAGGCAGCTTCGATCGACTCCACCGACTGCACATCGGCGCTAATAAACTGAAAATCGTTGTCTGAAATTCCCGGGTCTGTTCTGCTCCAGCCAGCTACCTTCACTCCCTTCTCTAATAGTTCCTCTACAATGGCAAGCCCTATTCCCTTGCTCGCTCCTGTTACAATTGCTGTTTTACCTTTCAAAATCATACTTTTGAGTCTTTCACTTGTTCGATGCGCTACACGCTTGCAATAATCTTTATTTTCAATCTACTATCAAATGTTTTCGGACAAAGCATTAGTTCCATCGAAGCATCACAAAGTATTGAATTGACTGGTGAGTATGGCTCCTTCTTTTTCAATGAAAAAATTCCCCACCTGACTAACACCGCCCTCAGCGGTTTTAGTGTCGGCTATCAAAAAACACCAATCCCTTTGTACAATTGGGCCAACACCCGCAAAACTTTTTCCTTCCATGCAAAGTTGACTTACCTCGACTTCCACAACAAAAACCTGGGGAAGGCCGTCGGTCTGCAGGCCTTCCTTGACATACCTGTCGTTCAGTGGGAAGAATCGACCATTTACGCCAACACGGGTGTAGGGCTGCTCTACTCCGGCTCTCATTTCAGCATAAAAGAAAGTAACCTCAACTTTGCCATTGGCGCTCCGCTTAGCTACAAAATCAATTTTGGTGTTGGGTTCAAAAGACACTGGGGCCAGAGATGGTACAGCCGGGCGGAATTATCCTTTATGCACATTTCGAATGGTGGCATTAGGGTTCCGAACCTGGGGCTCAATAGTGCACAAATGGCCGTTGGAGCTGGCTACATTTTTTCGCAAAAAGAAAAGGTGTTTGAAGCGCCTAAACCTGGCCTGCAGCTGGCAAGAAAAAGCCATTGGCTTCTCCAGTTTGGTGGGGGGCTGAGGCAACCGGAGTGGCTTCTGGCAAAAAAGTATGCGCTGGTTTACCTCGGGGTTCTGAGAGAAAGGCTGTTTTTTGAAAAAGTCTATCTTGGCATAGGCGTCGACTACTTTTATGATTGGGCGACTAAGTATGAGGTGAGCACGGGCATCGTGAGTGGGAACGGCCTTCATCACAGAGTAGGCATCCTCGCTCAACAAGAGTGGCTATTTGGGCGAATGGGTTTGCAGGCAGGGCTTGGCTACCATGTGGTGAAGCAAACCGCCGACCCCGACTGGTACCAGAAGGCAGGCCTGAAATTCCATATCAACGGCAAGTTCTCAGTAGCCAGTCACCTGATTGTCAGGAACTTTCAGGGGTCTTACGCAGTAATTTGGGGAGGTGCCTATGCGTTTTAGTAGCAGACACATCTTGCATATATCATTGGCAATGCTCGGTGGGCTAACTGGGTCAGCCTGTCAGGATGGGTTTGTTGACCGGTGCTTTGAAAAATACGGCCGGGAGGTGGTAGAGGAAATAGAATTGAAGAAGTTCACCAGCCTGGAAATCATGGATGACATTGAAGTAGAGCTGGTGAGCGGGGCCTTTCAACAGGTAGTGCTTACTACCTATGAAGAGTTGCTACCCAATGTGACGTTTACAGAAATTGACCAGGGCTATCGGGTGGAAAATACCACCGCCTGCCTTTGGAACAGCCACTACAAGAGTCCAAAGCTGACAATCTCTTCGCCTGACCTGAACTTCATTGTTCACCGAAGCACCAGCCCGATGTATAGCAAAGACTCCATCCGCCTCGACCGGCTCTGGCTGGCCATTCATCTCAGCTATACAGAGATAGACCTCACCATAAAAACGGGTGGGTTTGTGCTGAGAAACTACGGCAAGTCCAACGTAAAAATTAGTGGCACCAGCGACTACGCCGACCTGTTTGTCAACCAGCAGGTGTCGTTGGTGGATTGCAGCCGACTTAGGGCAAAAGTGGTGGTGGTAGAGCACGAAGGCCTCAATGACATGAGAGTATTCCCTATCGATACATTAAGAGGCAACATCAGCGGCTATGGAAATCTTATCTATTTCAATGAGCCAAAAGCAATTAAGGTAAGCATCGACGGTAGCGGAAAGCTTCTCTCTTATGATTAAAGAGGTTGCTCTGTTCTTTCTACATGAAGCAACCTCTTTAATGACTACATTGGGGCACTTTTCCTGGTCATAAACTATTAGTAAACTATGGAAGCTTCAGCACATCGACCACAAACCCTCAAAGAGGAAATAGCCAATAGCCTCACCCACGGCATCGGCATCCTCTTCAGTGTGGTGGCCATCTCCTTGTTAGTCACTTTCTCGGTTTTAAATGGCTCAGCCATTCACGTGGTGAGCAGCAGCATTTTTGCAGGCTCGTTTCTCTTGCTTTATACCTTTTCAACGCTCTATCATGCCTTTCAGCACGAGCAGGTGAAAAGACTACTCCGCACATTCGACCACATCAGCATCTATATTCTCATTGCCGGCACCTACACACCCTTCTTGCTTTTGGGAGTAAGCGGAGCACTCGGATGGGTGTTTTTCGGAATCATCTGGCTGCTGGCCGTGCTGGGCATCATTTTCAAGGTGTACTACCAGTACCGTTTCCCCAAAGCCTCTCTCATATTCTATTTAGGCATGGGATGGATGGGCGTTTTCCTTATTAAGCCCCTTTTTGCCTCGCTCGACGCCACTGTTTTGTCACTGATTCTTGGCGGCGGCGTGAGTTATACGCTGGGCACCATCTTTTTTGTGCAAAAGAAAATGATGTATGCCCACGCCATCTGGCATTTGTTTGTGCTGGGAGGCACCATTACGCATTTTATTGCGATGATGTTTTTGCTGCAGGTTTAGTCACCCGTTGACTCCACCATCCTGCTCACCATCTTCTTCAACAATGGCTCTGCTTTTTGAGCAGCATCTACTATTTCCTGAAGGTTTACCTTTTTGATAAGGCCTGGCACACCCATGTCGGTGATGATGGAAAGGGCAAACACCGGAATTTCCATGTGTCGGGCCACAATCACCTCAGGCACGGTGGACATGCCCACTGCGTCGGCGCCTATGATCCTGAGATACTTATACTCTGCCGGCGTTTCCAGGTTAGGACCTTCAACCCCTGCGTACACCCCCTCTTTCAAATCGATGCCTTCCTCTTTCGCAATCTGTCTCGCCAGCTTCATCATGCCCCTGTCATAAGCCTCGCTCATATCGGGGAAGCGGTCGCCCAGGGTATCCAGGTTTTTACCTCGCAGGGGGTTTTCTGTGAACAGGTTAATATGGTCAGTCACCATCATCATGTCGCTGTTTTGGAAGTCGGGGTTCAACCCGCCAGAGGCATTCGACACAAAGAGGCGCTTAATGCCCAGCAGCTTCATCACCCTCACCGGCAGGGTCACCTGCTGCATGCTATAGCCCTCATAGAAATGGAACCGGCCCTGCATCACCACCACAGGTACCTGGCCAATATGCCCGAAAATGAGCTTGCCTTTGTGAAACTCAACCGTTGATACCGGAAAGTGGGGAATATCCTTGTAATCAATCACATCAGCTATCGTCACTTCATCCACAAGGCTGTGGAGACCAGTGCCGAGAATAATCCCCGTTTCGGGCCGGACAGCCGTTTTGCTTTGAAGAAATTGACTGATCTCCTGTATTTGAGTGATTGGGACGTGCATGTATAATGTTCTTAAAGAAAAATCTGACCAATCTACTCTTCAAGAATTGCTTTTGAAAATAAAACTTTGGTGATTTATCTGCTCTTAGCTCTATATTAGCTTCCGACCCCAACACCCCTCTTATTCTTATTCTAAGCTCATCACCTATGAAAAAGTATTTTCTGCTTTCCCTTCTTGTGACTTCTGGGCTCGCTTTACACAGCCAGTCGTTGAAAAATCCTTCATTTGAAGAAGTGCTCTCGCTGCAATCTGCAGGCAGCCCGCACATATCTCCTGACGGAAAAAACGTAGCCTTCACGGTTAATTCCACCGACTGGGAAGAAAACAGGTTTGATACGGAAATTTGGTTATCAAAAAACGGTGGCACGCCGTTTCAGCTTACCAATAACACGAAAAGCAGCAGTACGAGCCCCAAGTGGTCGCCCGATGGGCAATGGATTGCCTTTCTGTCAGACAAAACTGGCAAAACACAGATTCAGGTCATCCGGCTGGAGGGCGGCGAGTCGGTGCAACTGACTGACACAAAAGGAAGCATTTCGAATTTTGAATGGGCGCCCGATGGTAAACAAATTGCCTTCACACAAGCCGAAGACAAAGAGAAAGCTGAGAAGGCAAGAAAGGAAAAGTTTGGCGGCTTTGAAGTGGAAGATGCCGAATACAAACTAAACAGGCTGTGGCTGACGACGTTTGATCCTGAGAAATTGTTTAAGCAAGAGCTTCCAAAAGACAAAAAGGACACGACGAAAAAAGACGAGACTACCAAAATTTTACTGGACAGTGTGAACTACACGGTAACCAACTTTCTATGGTCGCCTGACGGAACGAAAATCGCTTTCAACCATCAGCCAGATCCTTTCATTACTTCGTTTATTAAGTCCGATATTTCGATACTGGATGTGGCCACAAAAAAGGTAACGCCGCTTGTTAAAAACAAAAGCTCCGATGGGCTTGAGGCCTGGTCGCCCGATGGGCAGTGGATTCTTTACAGCAGCTTCCTAAGTGACACCACTTCTAATTTCTACAAAAATGAACAGCTGTTTAGAATAAAACTGGATGGGTCCGCAAACACGCAGTTAGCAAAATCGTTCGATGAAAACCTGGGTTCCCTCGTGTGGAACCCGCAGGGGATATTTGGCATTGCCTACCAAAAAACGGTGCGCCGCATTTTCTTTGTTGACCCCGACAACGGAAAGTTCAAGCCCATCTTTACTTCTCCAGCGAGAATTTACGGCATGTCGTTCACTGGCGACGGCGAGGTAGTCGCTTTCTCGGGTGCTGAAGACAATTCCCTGACAGAGATCTACACAAGCCCCATCAAGGCTGTGGCGCAAAAGAAGCTCACCAACTTTACCGGGCAGCTTTCTGACTGGGCCACTGCCGACAGCGAAGTAGTCAGCTGGAAAAGCAAGGATGGTGCTACCATTGAAGGCATCCTCAGCAAGCCAAAGGATTACGACCCTAAAAAGAAATATCCGTTGCTGGTCATCATCCATGGCGGGCCAACGGGCATCTCCACTCCGTCACCAGTTGCCAGTTATGTTTATCCCCTCAACCAGTGGGTCAACAAAGGTGCTCTGATTTTACAGCCCAACTACCGGGGCTCCGCAGGTTACGGCGAGGCTTTCCGTTCGCTGAATGTAGAGAACCTGGGCGTGGGTGATGCCTGGGATGTGTTGTCAGGTGTGGAGTCGCTGGAGAAAAAGGGCATCGTCGACAGCAACAAGATAGGCTGCATGGGCTGGAGCCAGGGTGGCTACATCTCTGCCTTTCTCACCACCAACTCTGATAAATTCAAAGCCATTTCCGTGGGCGCCGGTATTTCCAACTGGGTGACTTATTATGTCAATACCGACATACACCCGTTCACCCGGCAGTACCTCAAAGCCACACCCTGGGCCGACATGGGCATTTACCTGAAGACATCGCCCATGACCCATATCAACAACGCCAAAACGCCTACGCTGATCCAGCATGGCGAGTTCGACAAGCGGGTGCCAATTCCCAACGCCTACGAATTGTATCAGGGTTTGCAAGACGTAGGCGTGACTACCAAACTCGTTGTTTACAAGGGCTTTGGCCATGGCATTACCAAGCCTAAGGAAAGGCTGGCAGCTGTCTGGCACAACTGGCAGTGGTTTGGTAAGTACATCTGGGGAGAAGAGATTGAGGTGCCGGAGGAGTAACCTGACGAAAAACCACGGTAGCCAATCAGCAGTAAAGTTTGTTTTACAGTCTATTGTAACATTAAATTCTTTCGACTAGATTTCCCTTAGTTTCCCGTACTGCCGCAAGCAGATTAGCCTTTATTTTTTTATAACAGCCAGCCCATTCGGCCTGGCAATTTATTTTGTTTTAGCAAGGCAATCCAATGCTGTCATTGACACAAAACGCTATGTAGGCAACACTACACAATAGCACCGACCACAACTCAACTGAACCGTTCCATTCATATGAAAAAATCATTTTATCTGCTTTTCCTTGGCCTTGCTGGCATGGGGATTACTGCCTGCAACAGTGGCCAAACGAGCGAAAAAACAAGCTATGCTATTGTTGACGAATTCATCTCACTCCGAAAAAGCAGCTTCTCTGCTCCTGATCACTCCATCTCCAAAACCGATTCAATCCTGACTGACGGGCTTACTTTCTATGACTTAAAGGAAAGCCTGCAAGACTCCGTCAGCTACTACACGGTTTTACTCGGCGCTGAGATAGTGGGAAAGTTTGTCATGCCTGATCAATTCCGCCAGGTGCAATCTCAGCTGGTGTCAACAGCCAATACCGTCAAACTAATTCCTGGTACAGTAAAAGAAATCGAAGATGTTTCCGGAGAAGGCAAAAACGATTTTCTATCCACCTATGAGTACAGCCGAAACGGTGAAAAGATGAAAGAGACGGCTTTCTGGGTAAGAACCGACTCGGTCACTTTGATTTGGGCAGCAGAACCTCAGCTGGTAACAAAATGCGTGGCCAGTTGCTCAGAAGAAGACGGTGGAGAGCGACAGTATCCAGGTGACTGTATTGGCACCGTCACAACTTATGCGGTGGAAGGCGGCGGCGATGGCACCGTGCCCCAGGTAGTCGTAACCACAACAAATATTTTAGCCGATGCCCGGTGCAATAACTGGGGAAACGTGGAGTCAACCAGGGTTTATCAGTGGTTAGGCGACACTGAGGGCGGCATCGACTTCATCTTTCTGGCTGACCGAATGACACCGGAAGAGGAATTGGAAGGCTCAGGGGAGGTAATGGAAATTGACCCGGGTGCGGAAAATCCACTTGATTTGTTAGCTGATCTCCAGGGCCTGGAAATCGCAATGCTTACCGAAAAAGATGGGCAGCTTGTAAGGTTTCTGATATGCGGCGGCGGTGTGCCCCGGCTGACCTTTGACAACGACGACAACGGCTGGGTAATGAGAACTGTCTGGTACCAGGATGCTTTTGACTATCGGATAAAAACGATTTCAGCTGTAGATAACACCTATACTATTTCAACAGACAATGAAGCTATTCCAAAGGTGGAATTCGTTTATTATCCTGACCATGAAACGATAGAGTTCGATGGCAACACTTACGCCATTCACCCCGACAATTACCCCATTGTAAAAGAAACGCCCTGCGACAATGGATAGCCTCACATCGCAAGTCGAATCTATCGCCGACAAAGTAGCGGCTAACCTGGCCTACCTGGAGGAGCAACGCCTGGAAATCATCCAGCGCTACAATTATCGAGTCTACAGAAGGGCGATGGCTGCGCTCGGTATTTTATGTGTGAGTACCATTGTCTTGCTAGTCTCTTTTCCGGCGCTGCCTAAAGTTTTCATCGCTGTCATACCTTTCACAGGTCTCTTTGCCATAAGCTACCCTATCTACATCAGCTATCGTCGCCATCATAAATTCAAAAAACTTCAACTACTGCTCAAAGCGGGTATTTACGAGGCATTTGGTAAAGCCCGTGGGTTCCATGCGAGGACTGAACCTATGTCGCCCGACTTTTTCGAAGAAACATATCTACTGAGAGACCGGCGGTACATGAAGGTGGAAACTGAGTTGCAGCTGGAGGGCACTGCCAACGAACGGCCAATAACAATCGCCGAAATCAAAGTCACCGGAGCGGGCACCACTTCCCGGTCGCAGTCAAACAGCAACAAGGGCGTTATTCAATTCCACGGGCCCGTGGGCACACTGGAGCTGAAGCAATCTTGCTTTCCCCAACCAGTAGTGATCGGGTCTAAAGAGAAGGTGGCAGGCAGCGTCTTGATAGACAGCGCTGTAGACGGCCTACTCGGTGCGACCCTCTCCAAAAAACTTGATGAGCTATTTTCGAGCGAGAAAGTGCTGAGCCAAAACGAAACACAAAAGAAGTTCCACGATCTGTTTTATGTGGTACCCAACGAGAACAAGTTGGTGGAACAGTTTCTTGACGATTCGATCATGAATGTGATGGTTGAGTCAAAATCGTTGATGACATCGCTCGACGTATCAGTTGTTGGGCCAAATATCCATGTAGCGGCCTTTCCGGCTATAGGGCTCGCCCTACAGCACAATAAGCCCATAATAAACAAAGAGGAAATCAAGCAGCATGTACTGAACTTGATGTTGGTTGAGAAAATACTGCTTTATGTGGGGGGAAAGCTGGTTTCTTCGGTGGCTTAAAGTGGTGGCGAAATAAATAGCCAAAAGGGCGGTGCCTAATCATTAGTGACTAGTCAAATTATATTCATTAAATTTGATACATGAAGCAATTCACCATCACTATTCCTGACGGAGTTACCCTCGACGAAAAGGAAACGAAAAGATTCCTTGCAGCGAAGATGTATGAATCAGGCAAATTATCGCTTGGGCAGGCAGCTGAGGTGGCTGGGCTATCGAAGGTGGCTTTTTCTGAGATACTGGCTGACTATGATGTTTCTCTGATTAATTACCCGCCTGAAGATATCCTCAAGGATGCCGCTCAGTTCTGATGTTATCATTTCGGATACCAGCTGCCTTATCCTTTTGCATAAAATTGGTGAAGTAGAGCTATTGAAAAGACTCGGATCCAAAATCTTCATCACACAAATAATAAAAGACGAGTTTGGTATGCCACTGCCAGACTGGATAGAAGTCAAAAACCCGAAAGACATCCACTATCAAGAAATTTTGGAGATGGAGCTTGATCCCGGCGAGGCTAGTGCAATTGCTTTGTCATTGGATCTTGAAAATACTGTTCTGGTCATCGATGATTTAAAAGGAAGGCAAGTTGCTCAAAGACTACAATTAAAATACGCTGGTACTTTTGGCCTCATTTTAAGGGCCAAGCAAGAAGGTATTATTGCTAGTGTTGTCCCCATTCTAGAAAAGGTTAGAAGAACAAACTTCAGGTTTAGTGAAAAGCTGCTTGACTCTATCATTAAGCAAGCGGGAGAATAAGGCCTTAAAGCAAAAATTGTATGACTCAAAACAAAGCCAACTTACTATTCACTTTTTTCCTGGGAATGATGCTTTCCTGCTCCTCCCCTTCTCCAACCACCCTCTTCGACGGCAGCACCCTCACCGGCTGGGAAGGTGATGCCAATACCTGGCGTGTAGAAAACGGGGCCATCGTAGGCGGATCCCTCACCGAAACAGTGCCTCACAACGAATTCCTCTGCACACTTCAGCCGTACGGCGACTTTAAACTCACCCTTAAATACAAACTCGAAACCGGAGGTGGCTTCACCAACGCCGGTGTGCAGTTCAGGAGCGTCCGTGCCACCGAACCCGCTTACGAAATGATCGGCTACCAGGCCGATATCGGCAATGGCTACTTTGGTTCGCTGTACGACGAGTCCAGAAGAGACAAAGTGCTGGCGGGCATCGATTCCCTGGCAGGGGTGCAGCTTTTCAAACCCAACGACTGGAACGACTACCAGATTATTGCCGAGGGGAAACGAATCCAAATCTTTCTGAATGGCGTTCAAACCGTAGATTATACAGAAGCGGACGACGCTATTCCACAAACCGGCCTTATCGGCTTGCAGGTGCACGGAGGCGGAAAGGTGAAAGTGAGCTATAAGGATATCGAATTGACGGAATTTTAGCAGGAATGGAAACAGACTCCTTTATCAGCACCATCGACCACTGGCAGGATGAGTTAGACCGGTATGATTTTGCCCAGATTCTCCGTCAGCCTCAGCCCGATAAGTGGTCGATGGGACAAGTGTATATGCACCTGATCAGCGCTACGGGCTTTTTTCTCTCGCAAGTTCAAACCTGTTTGCAAACAGACGACAACGCTCAGGAAGAAATGACACCGCAAGCAAAAGTGATGTTTGCCAACGACCAGTTTCCCGACAAAATGGTGGAAGGCCCTCCGTCGAACGCCGCTACACCGCAGCCGGCATCTAAAGAAGAGATTATCAGAGGATTCGAAAAGTTAAAAGAGAGAATTTTGGCACTTGGCCATTCAAACAGTACGAACAAAGGAAAGACGAAGCACCCGGGCCACCAGTACTTCAACGCAGATGAATGGCTGCAATATGCCCATATGCATTTCCGGCACCACGAAAGACAGAAAGGAAGGATTGAAGTGTTTTTGGAGGGGTGAAGTTGGCAGATACAGCAGATTACAAAAGTTTCAGAAAAGGCTTCGAGCCCTCTGCTCTCACTAACGCTAGAGGCGGCACCAACCAGAGCAGAACCTAGCAAACTTTTGTAATCTTTCAATCCAAACGTTCTATGCCCAGGCCTGTTTCTTCACGACCCCAGAGGAAGCTGGTAAAGACAAAAGCAGAGACACCACCGGGTACTAAATTTTTTTTGACTCCTCCCAAACCTTCTTTTAAAGTTTACGTCTGTAGATGAGGCTCAGGCGATCCAACTTCCCCAAACTTTTTAGACTGTTGAACGCCTGGCTCCTGCTATCAATTTCAGATGGCAGATTTTTTAACAATTAGTAAAGGTCAAATAACTATGAAAAAGGTGTTCACTGGATCCCTGTTGGCAGGGATGGTTCTATTTTTTTGCGCTTGCAGTTCTGACGACGCAGGCGACCCCGTTGGCAATGAAAAGATTGAGGTGACGATAGGCAGCGCCGATCCGGTTACCTTCACCGGGTCATCTATGAAACTGTCGGACAACACGTATCAGCTCTCTGGCAACGCTAACGACGATAGCGGTCTTTCCTTCACTATTTTATGGGAAGGCGAAGAGCCCAAAGGCACGTTCGCATGGAATGCCAATTTCGAAAGCAACGTGGCAGGTACCTGGCTCCTGATGGCCAATGGCGATATGACTAAGTCATACTACAGCTACAAGGCAGAAGACGGAGAAATCACGAACAACAGCACGGGAAGCCTGGTCATTGAAAAGTTTGGTGGCGTCGATGGGTTCGTTGAGGGCACATTCGAAGTCACTAATGCAAGGCTGCTCGAAGTGAGCAATGCAACGGCCAATGAAAGCAATGTAAAAATCACTGCTAAATTCAAGGTAAGCCGCTCAATTTAAGAGCGTAAGCAAACGATTTGAAGAACCACCGGGCTGGAGCGCTTCGGTGGTTTTTTTGTGTGCACCAAGCCACTATAGCAGTCGTCATTTCAGTTCGCCAGCTGGCGGAGAGAAGTCTCCACGGTGTTTGCAGTTTTCTTTTCTGAGCCACTGCTACTATCCGGGGGATGCCGTTCCACGTCGGCTCCCTCGTACCTCGCCATCGGCATGACGCTGGCCTGGATACGGTGGATGTGCTCATACCAAAAAACTGGGCAATACCAACAAGCGATACAATCGCCAGTCTCATACGCCCTCCCGGGCCGGTAGCCGTTTCCGCTATCGCTCATGCGAGGGCGATGGGGAGGATTGAGGATCATCGCAGTCAAGTGTTATTCATCCTCTTTTATATCAAATTTCAACTTTAAGTCACCAACAACCCTTTTGTTTAGGTGTAAAATCACGTCTTTTATATACTGGTTAATTTGTTCAGCGTCCTTTAGTAACAATTCATTTGCGTTCCATTCAAATCTTTTATTCATTTCTCTACTATTCCAGTTAACCTTGGTGTAATTAGTTATAAAATAATACACCTTTATTTTTCTGTCGGATGTCACAAATGCAATTGTACAATTGTAGGAGTCTATATTTGGAAGTTTTGAATTGACATCAATCAAAATCTGAGAATAAGGATAGTTGACAGTAAGAGAGTAGCCATCGATTACCTGTCTTTTCTTTGTGACGGTATACGGTTCTGTTTGACGCCCTATCATTCTCTCAATATTTGAAGGTTTTTCAATTTCCTCATATGTTTCAGTTCGGTAATTAGCTGTAGCAAAATATCTGTCCTTGTTTTTTGCTACAAATAACCCTATTTGATGGTAATTAACATGTGTAGGAATGTATTTAGGGTATGTCACTTTGAACTCAAACAAATTTTCAATTTCAGGAGACAGTTTAAAATCATTAACGCACTGCTTGATATCCTCTAGAATATCGCAGACCTCTTCGAAAGTTAAGTGGTTTTTAGCGTCAGCCTTAACCATGTCTTCTAGTGTAGAGAATTCTTTCTTTTCTTCCTCTTCCTGTTTTGATGTATCAGGAAAAGTTGAAGGGATATCTACTAAAAAATCCCTGATTTTTTGACCTTTCATACAGAACACTTCTGTAAAATCAGCTTGAGTCACGAAGAATGGCGTTTGCTCTGGAAATGATGAAAATTCATCTGATATATAATCGATTACATCTTTATATCTCACATTTTTATCTATGTGTTTCTTTAGCGCATTGAAAAAACTCAAAGTAAAAAAACTGAAATCTTTATTCTGATATGAACTCTGAGAATTCAAAGAGGAATACAGAAAATAGCAGTTACTAAATTGGTTTGTAGTTGACTTTATGTATGTATCAATTGCTTTTACGTCTTTGATATAATTTACCCCAGAATGACACGCATCTACTACTTTCGTAACAAGTTTGGGAGTCAAAGACTTTATTAAGCTATCTAGCTCCGAATTTTGTAAACTTGTTTGTGTTTTTTTATCAAAGGAAAAGTCGGGAAGTATATAGTAGAATTCATCGTTCGAAAAATCTCCATGGCCTGTAAAGTAAAAAAACACCTCTTCAATAGCTTCATCTTTTTTACTGTTGATGAATCTTGCCAATTTATCTTTAATTGTGATACTGCTTGATTTTTCTGAGATAGTTAATATCTCTTCGTATTTATCTGTCGCCCTAATCAGGCGTTCGAATTGTATAACATCGTTTAGACTACCCGGCAAATTTTGGATGCCGTTTGAATATTCTGAAACACCAATTAGAACTGCAATATTCATATAACTACTTTTTCTTAATTCTTATCATCGCTGAGATAACGCAGCTTAATGGGCACTGTCTTCAACAAAACGCTCCAATCTACCAATTTTCGACCATATATGCATCCTTCCAGAAAAACCGTAAATTGCCTTTTCCTGTGGCCAAACCTCAAACAAAGCCGGGCTCAATATGACACCTAAGGCATCCAAAACCTTCTCTCTTTTTCTGTTTCTGGTATTGACGAACTGCGGCCCTACCGAACTCAAATACCCTCCCATTACCGAGGACTTCTGCTCGCAGCTGCCGGAAGCAGCGCTTGTGAAACTCTCGGACTACCTGGCACCTTACGCTGAGCTCCTCGCCACTAAAACCGGCGTCCATTCCCTGGAGGAAGGCGACGTCTCGATGATTACCCGGGCATGGCTGACGGAAGCAGCTGAGCAAACCATCGACATTCAGTACTTCATTTTTTCTACAGACAATGTTGGGTTGATAGCCGCCGACTTCCTCTTGGGTGCCGCCGACCGGGGCGTGAAGATCAGGATCATTGTGGACGACATCATGGTAGAAGCAGAGGAAGACGACCTGCTGGCCATGGATGCCCACCCCAACCTGGAAGTGAAAATTTACAACCCCAATGCCAATATCGGCAAAAACCTACCAGGCAAGCTGTTGTCGCTTGCCACCGACTTTCAGGGTTTCAATCAGCGCATGCACAACAAAACGTTCATTGTCGACCAGCAGGTGGTGATCACCGGCGGCAGAAACATTGCCGATGAGTACTTCGATTACGATCATGAGTACAACTTCCGTGACCGTGACGTGCTGCTGGTGGGCAAGAAAGTGCAGGACGTGCAACAGTCGTTCGATCTGTTTTGGGAAAGCGAGCTAAGCGTGCCTGTGGGTGAGCTCGCCCAGGTAACCGACGAGGAGCTCAACCTGGATGTGAAATACGCCTACCTGCACCAGTACGCCTGCAACCCCGAAAACTTCTGGCCTGAGGTAAGGGAAAAGGTAAAGCAGGTGCCGAAAGAATTTCAGAAAGCACAGGCCTCGGGCTCCCTGGTGTGGACCGATAGCGTGCAGTTCATCTCCGACCTGCCGGGCAAAAATGACGGCAGTCAGGGGCTGGCGGGTAGTGGTGTGGCTACCGATTCGCTGGTCAGCCTGATCCGGCGGGCAAAGTCGTCCATACTGATTCAGTCGCCTTACCTTATTACAACCGAGGTCAGCCAGCAGCTCTTCAAAGCAGCAGTGGATCGTGGGGTAACTGTCAAAATTCTCACCAACAGCCTCTCGTCGACCGACAACCTGGAAGCATTCAGCGGCTACCAGCGGGACAGGGAAAAGCTGCTGGAGGCCGGCGTAAAAATTTACGAATTCAAACCCGATGCCGCTGTCCGCTTTGAGGTGATGACAGGTGCCCTGCAGAAGAAAATGGACTTCACTCCTGTCTTTGGCCTCCATGCCAAATCGATGGTGATCGACGAAGATATTGCCGTGATTGGCACCTTCAACCTTGACCCCCGCAGCGCCAACTTGAACACAGAGTGCATAGCAGTTATTTATGACCGCAAAGTCACCGCTGACCTGCGTCAGGCCATGGAGGTCGACATCCGGCCGGAGAATGCCTGGGAAGCCACATTAGACTTCAACCCTGATTCGGAAGCGGGCCGGGCAAAACAGTTCAAGGTGTGGCTGCGAGGTGTGATGCCCAAGTCAATTTTGTAATATTCCCTGCTCTTTGGCCGCATACTCCAATTAAAAACTATATCAAGGAATAATATCAAAGAGATATTTATTTATTTAAATTTATATATTAATCGGTATAGATACATTTTCTACTTTACTTCAACATACACACTAGTGACTTTTTACTACGCTTACGAAAAAATTTCTGTATGAAAGCACGGTTTCATTTCATCATCCTGACTGCCTTCGTGGGGATTTATCTGCAAGCAGAGGCGCAGCACAAGACCTACCTCGGCTTTGAGCTTGGCCCTAAGTATGAGAAGATTTCTGTCGATGACCTGGGTGGGATGGTTGGAGAAAAGCCGATATACTACAGTCCTGCAGGTGGATTTATCGTAGGGCAGGAAATCAGCCAGGGCCTTCTATTGGAAACCGGGCTTAATGCTTATAAATACGGGGTGGGCTTTAGATTGAAAAGCCCCAATGTCGGCCTGATTTCGGGGCAGTCCTACGCTGCTATTCAAATCCCAGTCAGGCTAAAATCCAACTTTGGCTTTTTCAGGGAAAGGCTAAAGCTTTCGCCATTTATCGGTTATTCTTTTGTCCACAATATGCGATATGAAATAGACAGAGGATCAACCAATATTGGGGGGCATAGTAGTTCATTTCATGCAGGTGATGAAAGTCGGTTAACGATGGTGGCAACCCCTGGTTTGAGGAAAAACTATAGTTTGATTGAGGCAGGTGTATCCGTTAGCTGGCAATTCAAAAACAGCTTTGTTCTCTACATCAATGGCAGCTCTACCAAAGGTTTTAAGAAAATGACGGAAATCGACGGCACCTACCAGATAGGCAATGGACCGGAGCAGTCGGCCAAGATCAGCTCAAACGGCGACTTCTATAACATGTTGTTCGGTGTGAAGTTTCCTATTAGCCCTGCGTGGCGGTATCGGAAATAACAAACAGCATATGTCTTTAAAAAAGTTAAAAAAGCCTTCACGAGTCGAAAAACTAAGAGGTATTGTAGAAGCAACACCTGACTTCGACTACAAAAAAGTGCTCGATGAAGAGAGAATGAAGAAGTACGGGACTTAAATCGAGCATTTTACTCGCTCATTAATCTGCATTCCCTAATCAAAACCTCCAAGGGGATCTGTCTTATTCGATAACAGTGGATGACTCCTTTAAAAGCTCATGATCACTGCTTTTTGCTCTACTGCCCACAGGGAAAGACTATTGGCATGCCCCGACAAAGCCAGCTTCCCAATGATATTACTTCTGTGCTTTTCGATGGTGCGTTCCGAAACATGCAATTTATCCGCAATGGCCTGGGAACTGAGTTGGCTGGCTATTAGTTTCAATATTTTCCTCTCCGAGGGTGAGAGTAACTCAAGTTTTTCGAGACTTGTATTCGCTGTGTTCAGATCCTTGTGGAGTATAGAGGGGCTATAGTAAAACTCACCTTGCATCACCTTTTCGATACATTTGAAAATTTCCAAATTGGTATCTTCCTTCAGCAGGTACCCCGCAATGTGAAGACTTTTAGCCTGCACGATAAATTCCGCCTCCTTGTGATAAGAAAGAATAATAACCTTCGTAAGTAAGCCCTTTTTTCTGCATTCTTCGGCCACGGCAAACCCGGTAAGGTAGGGCATCTCAATATCCAATACCGCTACATCGGGATGGTAATCAGTAATCAACTTCAACGCCGTGCTCCCGTCGCTGGCGGCACCGACCACATTTACCCCTCCCTTTTTCAAGGTGTCTTCAAGTCCTTGCAATAACAATGGGTGATCATCGGCCACCACCGCTCTCAGGTTCTTCAAACTCATCATCCTATGCTGGCTTATTAATCACTAAAGTAACACTGGTACCCTTTCCTTTTGTCGACTCGATAAGAATTTTACCTCCGACCATCTGAGTTCTTTCCTTCAGGGTTTTCATTCCCAAACTATGGATGGTCTCTGGCTTTTCGGTCAGATCAAAACCAACACCATAGTCCTGCACCGTTACGATTACTTTTCTCGCCTCCAGGATAACACGAACAATCGCAGATTCGGTTTGAGCATGCTTGATCATATTGTTGAGCGCCTCTTGCACTATGCGGTAAATCTGAAGTTCGTGTTCCCGGGAAAAGATATTGTCAATCGTGTCAATTTCCTCAGTAAAGAATATGTCTGTTACTTCGTCCACATCGTTCACCAGCTTTTTGATGCTGGCAGTAAGCCCCAACCTGTCGAGCACAGCAGGGTGCAACGCTTTGGAAATGGTTCTCACCTCCTCCAGGGCCTTGCTTACCATGGTAGCCGTCGTATCGTCCTGATTCAAAGTCACCTTGTTTTTGATCAGAATCAGACTTTGGCCTACAGAGTCGTGGAGATCCCTGGAGATTCTCTTTCGCTCTTCTTCGTGAGAAGAAAGCAACTGGCGGGAAAAGCGCTCCTGCATCGCATTAGCGTTCAACGCATATTTTCTGGAGCGATACAGATAAACACTGCCGAATAATAGCAACATGCCTATGGCTATTGCCCAGGCTAATCTTGTTTTGAAAAGGCTAGCAGCTGAAATAAGTTTAATCTCCCCTTCCTGTTGGGTAATCTTCAAATCCTTTTTGGTGGTTTCGTAGATGGCGTTCAGCTGCTTCACCTGTCGAGACTTTTCTTTGCTGAATACCGAATCTTTCACCGCCTCAGATTTGAGCATATACTCATACCCTTCCTTGTAATAACCTAGCGCCGAGTGGGCCTCAGCCAACCGTTTCAATACTTTTTGCTCCATGTCCCTGTTTGGATACCTGACAAGAAGCTCCATAGCTTTTTCCCCACTATCGATAGACTTTTGATAGAAGTCATAGTCCAGATAAAGCTGCTGGTACTTGGCATAGGCGTGGACGGTGGAGGCCGGTTTCCTGATCACCTCTTCTTTCAGTTTCAAAGACCTGCCCAGGTAATCAAGTGCTTTGGGGAAATCACCTTGATCGGCAAAAACCATGGCATAATTCCCCAGTATGATAGAGAGTGCGTTGAGGTTATTTGTCTTCTCTGCGAAGAAAATTCCCTGTTCATCGTACTCCCGGGCCTTGTCGAGTTTGTTCATGTTGTGACTCAATACACCCAGGTTGAGGTAATCGCTGAGAAAACGAGAAGTATCGCCAAACGAAATGTTGAGTTCGAGGGCTTTGAGCAAGTGCTTTTCGGCACTTTTATAATCTTTGGTAGTCCGATATAAATTGCCCAGGTTGCCATGGATCAAGGCAATGCCCAATGAATCGCCCAGCTGCTCTCGCAACACTAAGGATTGCAAGTAATAATCGATAGCACCTGGGTAGTTAACCAGGGAGAATTGAACCCTTGCAATGAAGTTAAGGCAATAAGCTTCCAGTTGCTTGTTGCCAATTTCTCTGGCGATTGAAATGGATTTGTGAAAATATTCAAGACTCCTCTCAGAATCCGCTTTGATATCATAATAGTGGCCAATATTATTTAAGCTAGTGATCATGCCCTCTTTGGATGCTGCTTGTTCGCTTAACATCAATGCCCTGGTGGCGTAGTTGAGGGAAGAGTCGGGTATGAAATTTTCAAACTCATCACAAATTTCATTGAGCAATCGGATTTTATCCATCACGCCAGCCGACGGTAGCTGACTTTTTAAAGCATCTATTTTACTCGTCGTTACTTCCTGTGACAGCAGACGACCATTGATCAACAACAGCAAAAACGGAAACACAATATATCCTACAATTCCTGGTGAGCTTTTTACCATCGTAATTCAGTACTAATTTCCTGCTAGCCTGTCAAGATAACAGCTCCCGACTCAGTAAACTGATCAGACTCTTAAAAATATCCAACTATTTCTAAAAAAGAGAGTTTTTGTTGTGCGAGGTAGAGGTCTCGTGCAGTAAGTCCTCTCGACTGCCTGTTCTTTCCGCCTCAAAATGGCTCCATCAGTCCTGCTAGTTCATGAAGTTTTTTTAACCATTCCATGGTTGACAGATGGAGGTAGTCAATGTCACACTGCCGAACACCGCTCCAGATTCTCAGAATATCAGACCCCTCTAAACAGTCGATTTTGGTGTAAAACCTGCAAAAATACGTGGCGCTACGTAGGCATTTACGTGGCGCCTCGTATTTCTGCTCATTTTGTTTAAGCCCAACTTTACCGAACCATAGATGGGTTTAAAACATACACATGGAGCGCATGGTAAGATGTATCGTTTCCCATTTCAACGCTGAAAGAACTTAAAGCTGAGCTGATGCACATCTCAATTAGACACTTCGAAAGACTTTTCTTGTTCCTTACCTTCTCATTTTTCGGGTGGAGCCTTTCTGCTCAGAACTTGTTCTTCAATCAATACCATTTTAGCCCTTTGGCTGCCAACCCCGGTCAGGCTGGCACATTGCAAGATGCCTGGGTCGGCATCAACTACCGCAGTGTGCCCCTTCAACTGGGCGAGAAATTTATTACTACCCAGGCTTCAGCGCTATACCCTGTAGGAATTGGCAATCACAGGCTGGTATTCTCCGGAAGTTTTTTTAGCGACCGGGTGACTGAATTCTTCAACACCACCGGAGGCTCTTTGGGGGCTGCCCTGAGCATTGCACTAAGCGAGCGAAGTGAGCTAAGCTTTGGCACACAAGCCGTCGTGTTTGGCAATAGTTTGACTGGCGATATTTCAACAGATAGTCAATTTATCAATGGCATATTTGACCCGACTGCGCCAACTGGTGAATTGATAGGTAGCAAAAGTGGTCAGGTAATTTCAGCCAGTAGCGGGCTCTATTGGCAGGTGCGGGACTATGACGGCCGTGGGAAAGGTTTTGCAGGCATCTCTCTTTTTAACTTCACGAACCCTGAAATGTCGTACTCCGACCAAATAAGTCAAAAACTGCCCACCACTTATAAAGCCACGCTGGGCTACGAAATTTTAAAACATGGCAAGTTTGCCATTTTACCTACAGCGCAGGGCATTATTGGCAATGGAAAGAAACTGCTACAGACAGGCAGCTTGTTCACTTACGACCTTGCAGGCAATGGCGCTAAGCAGATTGGGCTAGGTGGGTGGTATAGCACCAGCGAGCTAGCGGTGTTTTCGGTGCAGTACCAGCAGCCAGAGGTAAAAGCCGCCGTGAGCTTCGATGTGCCTGTAAGCAATGCCTATGGTGGTGCTGTGGGGAGTCCACTTGAAATAGCCATTTTCTATCGGATTTTTAAGAAGAATAAACGGGAAGCTGCGCCCATGGTGGTACAAACGGCAGTGCCTGTGGCAGCCGCACAACCCATGGCTGCCGATGGGGCTACAGAAATGACGGCAGAGGCGGATTCGAAAACCCAGGTTGAGGAGCAACCAGTAAAAGGAACCGAACGGCTAGTACAAAAAGAACTGGCGTCAGCTCCGCTAACCCCCGAAGAAGAAAGGATCATAGACGAGAATGTGCGGTTCAAATTGGACAGTGACATACTCGATGAGCCATCACAGGAATACCTTGCCCAGGTGGTAGCAATATTCCAACAACACGCAAATCTCCACATCCAATTGACAGGCCACACCTGCAACACTGGCAGCCGGGACGTAAACCAAAACCTGTCGATAAAGCGGGCCGAAAGCGTGAAAGCCTATTTGGTAAATAAAGGCCTTGGTGAGGACAGGATAACGGTCGACGGAAAAGGTGAAACCCAGCCTTTGACAGACAATTCTTCAGAAGCACTCAGGCAACTTAACAGAAGAGTAGAAATTAAGATAGTGGAAGAAAGCAAATGAGAGTTTATGCTGTCAGCAATAGGTATGTCAGCCATTAGACCTTGAATGAAGTTAAATCTTTGCGCATGAAAAAATCAATGAGATCTATAGAAGGGTTTTGTTCCCTTTTTACTCTTATCAATCAAAAAAGAATGAAATTAGGCATAATCGTATGGCTTTTAATAGTATTTTTTTTTACCTCTATTACAGTTTATAGTCAGCGACCACCAGTGAAAGCTGATTTTTCGGAAACCCCATCAATTGGATGTGACTTGCCTCAAACAGTATCCTTTACTGATTTATCAGAAAATCCCGATACATGGTCATGGTCTTTCGGAGATGGATCTACATCAACATTAAAAAATCCAAATCATACCTATACTTCAGCAGGTCGCTTTGATGTCCGTCTTTTTGTTCAAGATACGACCAATGGTGATTCTGATGAAATTACAAGAACGATAACTATCGGGGGTTCTATAGTTGAATTTAAAGAAGCTGATGCCGATTTTCCGTATGGATGTGCTCCATATTTAGTGAACTTTATCGATGAGTCAACAACCATAGCCTCTACTATAATCACAGATTGGTTATGGGATTTTGGAGATGGCAGTACATCTGAAGATCAGAATCCTTCACATACTTATGAAAAACTAGGATACCATTCTATCACGCTAACAACGACCAATTCCGTTGGTTGCATAAATACCATAACAAAAACAAATTTTGTTCAGGTGGTTGGATCCATGGTCGATTTTGGAACTACTAGTGCTAGACAGTTAGATGGCCCGGGTGCTGTAACTTTCCAGGATCAGAGTTTTTCTGGTTCGCCAATAACTAGCAGACTATGGAATTTTGGAGATGGAGCTACCACATCTACTAATCCAAACCCCACACATACTTATACCACATCAGGTACTTTCGATGTAAGCTTGACGATAAGTACCCTTGATGGTTGTCCTACAACACTTAAAAAAAGTCATTATATCAATACGATCCCTGGAGCCTACGATGTATCCAAAGCCATTTTCACTGGTGATCATGAACGTTTTTCAGTGCGATTTCAAGAAAGCTCACCAATCTCTTTGGCCTTTAGCGCCGATGGCACCAAAATGTTTGTGATGGGACATGCTGGAAGGGATATCAACGAATATACTCTAGCCATCGCTTGGGATGTTTCCACGGCTACTTATACCGGAGATGCTGAACGCTTTTCAGTGTCATCGCAAGAATCCTATCCTAACTCTCTTGCCTTTAGTGCGGATGGTACCAAAATGTTTGTGATGGGTAATGCAGGTAAAGATATCAATGAATATTCCCTTTCTACTGCATATGATGTTTCGACAGCTACTTATGCTGGTGATGCCGAACGCTTTTCGGTGGCAGCACAAGAAAACGTTCCCATCTCTCTGACCTTTAGTTCAGACGGTACTAAAATGTTTGTGATGGGTTATGACGAGCAACAGGATATCAACGAATATACCCTAAGCATCGCCTGGGATGTGTCCACGGCTACTTATGCTGGTGATGTCCAGCGTTTTTCGGTAGCCGCACAAGTAACTGATCCCACCTCTCTGGCCTTTAATGCAGAAGGTACCAAAATGTTTGTGCTGAGTTTTAGTGGAACTGGTATCAACGAATATAACCTAACCACCTCCTGGGACGTGTCCACGGCAACTTATGCTGGAAATGCTGAGCGCTTGTCGGTGGTATTGTCCCCGACATCATTGGCCTTTAGTGCGGACGGAACCCAATTGTTTGTATTAAGCTCGGCCGCAAGGAATGTCAACGAATACTCACTTGCAGCACCTGTCGTTACTGGGGCGGTGGCCAATCAGGCCATAAATGATAATGAGACCATTAGTCCGTTTGCGACTATCACCGTTCAAGACCCCAATGACGACAATGTATCTGCCGCTATTACCCTAGATGACAATGCCAAAGGTCTTTTAACAGGTACGGATTTAACAGGAACGGGACCTTATACCTTAGCATATACAGATGCCACAAGTCTACAAGCAAGCCTCCGTGCATTGGTGTTTGCACCCACAGAAAACAGAGTGGCTAGTGGCAATACAGAAACGACCACCTTTACCTTGGTGACCAGTGATGGTACCTTTAGCGATACAGACAGCAGGACAACAGTGGCGGCAAGCCCTGTAGCACCTACCATTGTTTGGAGTAGTCTGGCGAGTTCGCCAACCAATGCTTTTACCATTACCGCCACTTTTAGTGAACCTGTCACAGGTTTTGCCATAGGAGGTCTGACGGTAGGTAATGGTACAGCGAGTGATTTTGCAGCCACCAGTACCAGTGTTTATACCGCTACAATAACACCTACTGCCGATGGAGCCGTCACAGTTGATGCAGCAGCAGGTGTTGCTCAGGATGCTGGAGGAGTAGATAATATTGCAGCTAGCCAGTTTAGTATTGCTGCAGACGTAACAGTTCCTACAATCACCATTTCCAGCCCTGTAGCTGACCCAGCCAATGGTGCCTTTACAGCTACCTTCACTTTCTCTGAAAATGTCACTGGATTTGATGTTGCCGACATTAATGTAGGCAATGGAACTGCTGGAAGTTTTGCAGCCACTAGTGCTTTGATATATACTGCTGAAATTACCCCATTAACTGATGGAACCGTAACCATTGATGTACCAGCCAATGTAGCGCAAGATGCCGCTACTAATGGCAATACAGCAGCTGCTCAGTTTAGTGTGGAAGCAGATTTTACTGCTCCAACCATAACAGTCACAAGTCTGGTAGCAAATCCTGCCAGGGGAGCATTTGCAGCCACTTTCACTTTCTCCGAAGATGTTACTGATTTTGATGCTGCCGACATCACCGTGGGCAATGGAACGGCAGAAAGTTTTACATCCATGAGTGCTTCGGTATACACCGCTGAAATTACCCCAACAACTGATGGAACCGTTACTGTTGATGTACCAGCCAATGTAGCGCAAGATGCCGCTACTAATGGCAATACAGCAGCTGCTCAGTTTAGTGTGGAAGCAGATTTAACTGCACCAGATATTATCATCACAAGCCTTGTAGCAAATCCTACCAATGGTGCCTTTACAGCTACCTTCACTTTCTCTGAAGATGTCACTGGGTTTGATGTTGCTGACATTAATGTAGGCAATGGAATCGCTGGAAGTTTTGCAGCCACTAGTGCTTCGGTATACACCGCTGAAATCACCCCAACAAGTGATGGAACCGTTACTGTTGATGTAGCGGCCAACATAGCTCAAGATGCCGCAACCAATGGCAATACAGTGGCCACGCAGTTTAGCGTAGAAGCAGATTTTACTGCTCCAACCATAACAGTCACAAGTCTGGTCGCAAATCCTGCCAGTGGAGCATTTAAAGCCACTTTCACTTTCTCGGAAGATGTTACAGGCTTTGAGCTAATGGACATCACCGTGAGCAATGGAACGGCAGGAAATTTTGCAGTTATTAGTTCCTCTGTGTACACCGCTGAAATTACCCCAACGGCTGATGGAACCATAACTATTGATGTAGCAGCCAACGCAGCAGAAGATGCCGCTATTAATGGCAATCAGGCCGCCGCACGATTTAGCATGCTATTTGATGGTACAGACCCAACGGTAACAATAACCAGTAGCTTAAGTGTTTCAACGAAAGTGAATCCCATTCCCGTGACCATCACCTTTAACGAAGAAGTAACGGATTTTACAGTGAGTGATATAGCCGTTGGGAATGGAACTGTTTTGGATGTTTCATCCTCCGACAACACCGTTTTCACCGCTAATATTGTTCCTGTCACTGATGGAGACATAACAGTTGATATTGCCTACGCAACCGCTCAGGATTTTGCTGGAAATAGCAATACAGCAGCCACAACTTTTAGTATTGTTTATGATAGCCAGGTTGACCAGATCAACTGTGAGAACATCACCGTACAGCTGGATGCCAATGGAACGGCTACTATTGCTGTAGGACAGATCGATAATGGTTCTTCGGATAGCTTTGGCATTGCCTCCCGCTCCATAGACATCACTTCTTTTAATTGTAGTGATGTGGGCGATAACAATGTCACTCTCACCATCACCGACAACAATGGTAATGTAGGATCATGTGTGGCTAGAGTTACTGTAGAAGACAATATTACTCCTACAGTTATTACTCAAGACATTACTGTGGCTCTGGATGCTAACGGACAAGCGTCTATTACTCCAGCTGACATTGACAATGGTAGCACGGACAATTGCGGAATTGCTACCAGAACATTAGATGTAGCTTCTTTTGATACACCAACTACCGAAACAGCAACTGTAACTCTTACCGTTACAGATGTTAATGGCAATAGTGCCGCTGCCACCGCCATAGTCACATTTAGTAAGGTGGCTCAAAGCATTGTATTTGATCCAATAGCAGATAAAAAAGTAGGGCAGGATCCTGTAGTACTTGAAGCTACCGGAGGTGGATCAGGATTGCCTGTAACCTTTTCGATAGTAACGGAACCCTCATCGGGAGTAGCTTCACTAGTTAATGGCGCCATCATTATAGAGGGTACCGGTTCGGTAGTCGTTACTGCCATGCAGGCAGGCAATGACATTTTTCAGACAGCAGAAGAGGTATCCCAATCCTTTGCCATTTTGTCCAGTGAATTGTTTCTACCTACCCTATTCACGCCCAATAATGACCAAGCCAACGATCGCTTCATTTTACGTGGCGGAGGAAGCGTAGCCAACATTGAGTTTCAAATATTTGATCGGGAAGGTAATCCTGTATTTAACTCACAAAGCACCACGGAGCTTTTCCAGTCCGGATGGGATGGAACAAATGAGGGTAAAGAACAACCGCAAGGGGCTTACGTCTGGGTAATCAAAGGTACTTTCCAGGATGGCAGCCCGCTGTTAATCAATGGCAAGGTTACTGGTATTATCAGGCTAGCACGGTAAACAAATGAAAGTTTTAAGGTTAAACACCTGTACTTCTATCGCCGGAAATTCTATGAATACCTATAAAAAATACTTCAAGCGAGAAGCATTGAATCAATTTTGTTTTCCCTTACCGATGAGATATCAGTTTCACAAATTCATCCCACCCGAAAAATACAGATTGATCCATTGTCCTTGATGCTGAGATAGTCGTGACGTGAGTCCTCTTCCCTTATTTTTCCTACCTTAGCTCCCGAAACTTTTCATTTGGTTCCTTGTTGTAAGGAAAACGAATCGACCATTGACCAACCCCATCACCATTATCGTCGGCACCAACAGGGAGCCCGCCAACTCCAGGCACATTGCCCAGCAGTATCTGGAGATACTTGCCTCCAAAGGTGCATTGGCATCCATCATCGATCTTGCTGGCCTGCCCGAAGACTTTATCTTCTCTGCTCTGTATAAAAACAATGGCAAAAACGAGGCGTTCAATCGCTTCCGCCAGCAAATGAAGGACTCGAAGAAGTTTGTGTTCCTGGTGCCGGAATACAACGGCTCTTACCCTGGGGTGCTTAAAGCCTTTATTGACGGCATGGAGTACCCTGGCACCTTCAGAGGGAAAAAGGCGGCCCTGGTTGGCCTCAGCTCCGGCGGACAGGGTGGCGGACTGGCTGTGTCACACTTCACCGATGTGCTCAACTACTGTGGCACTCATGTGCTGGCGTTTAAACCTAAGATGCCGTTTATAGAAAAGCACCTGGAAGGGCAGAAGATAACGAATAATGTTTACCTGAGGGACCTGGAACTGCAGGCCGAACAGTTGATTGGGTTTTGAGGGGCTTGACATGCACTTGGATTCTTCACACAATCGGGAATAAGGCAAGCATCCTCGCAATTACCGAAGAAGGGTTCTGTATCATGAAATCTGTAGAAAAATCGCCGTGCTCAGCCCCGACAAAGTCGGGGCATGAGACAGCTCACAAAAGTTAGACAGGAATAAAACCTTTGCAATTATTAACTGTAAAACAAAAAAACTAGTCCACGTTGTCGTGCAGGAAGCGATTGTTGCCCAAAATCTGATTGTCGTCATTCAAGTTAAACTTCGAAATCTTCCTTTCAGATGAATGGGGCACGTCCTGCAATTTGACTTTCTTCCTCATGTAAGCCGGCACTTCCAGCTTCTCTTTGAAAGAATCGCTATCCAGTGTCGCCGGGCTTTTCAGGTTCGCCAGCTTGCGTTCTCTTTCTTTCGCTTGCTCCCTTAGCTCCACTTTCTTGCTCATTTGATGTGCCGAACCTTCCAGCTCTTCAAGGTAAGCATCACCCGGGTCAAGGTCGCTGCCTTCCACTACCTCGTACTCTTCTCCGAATTCGAACAGCCCTTTATCATCGTCGTCCTTCTTCTTAGGAGTTGACGGAGGAGTGTCCTTCTTCTTGAAGTCAAAAACATAAGACCTTTCTTCGGCTTCAGCTTCGTCCTCTTGTCTTATTTCATCTTTCAGCTTCTTGATGACCGGTTCGGTGATTGGCCTTTCAGGCTTTTTAGGTTGCTGCTCAAAAAGGTCAATCTGTTTGGCTCTCTCCAGATCGTGTATTTTTTTCTCTGACTTCTCCTCAAGTATTTTTGAAATAGACGCCTGGTCAAAGCCTGTGGCTATGATGGTGACCCTGATGCAGTCGCCCAGCTCAGGGTCGACACCGTGGCCAAAGATCACTTCAGCGTCGTCGCCGGCGGCTTCCTGCATGTATTCGGTAATGGCAGTTAACTCATCCATTTGCAGCTCAGCCTGCTCGCCAGAAATGATGGAAAGCAAAATCTTCTGTGCACCAAGAATATTGGTATTGTTGAGCAGCGGCGACGAAATGGCTTCCTCAGCCGCACGAATAGCTCGGTTGTCGCCACTGGTCACAGCCGACCCCATAACAGCGGCTCCACTGTTCTTCATCACCGTCTTCACATCTTCAAAATCGACGTTCACATAGCCCGGCACAGTGATAATTTCCGCAATGCCTTTGGCAGCAGTGGTCAACACATTGTCGGCTTTGGAGAAAGCTTCAGAAATGGACTGATTGCCGTAAATCTCCCTCAGCTTGTCGTTGAGAATCACCAGCACGGTGTCGCAGTTTTCCTTCAGCGCTCTGATTCCCTCTTCAGCTTGCTGCGTCTTCTTTTTGCCTTCGAAAGCAAAGGGAGCCGTCACAATGCCAACCGTGAGTATGTCCAGTTCCCGGGCCACTTTGGCGATAACGGGAGCCGCACCAGTGCCTGTGCCACCGCCCATGCCTGCGGTGATAAATATCATGCGGGTGTCCTCACTCAAGAGCTCCCGAATATCTTCTTTACTCTCCAGCGCTGCGTTCTTTCCCTTTTCGGGGTTAGCACCTGCTCCAAGACCACTGGTCAGGTTGGCACCTATTTGCAGCTTGATGGGTACAGGACTGCTATTGAGCGCCTGAGAGTCGGTATTACAAATGACGAACTCAACGTCTTTGATACCCTGGTTAAACATGTGGTTGACAGCGTTGCTGCCACCGCCCCCAACGCCGATCACCTTAATGATCGACTTATGATGCTGGGGTAGATCGAACTTGTATGCGTTTCCTGTCATAACTATAGAAGTTGAGGTGTAGTCCTTTTGTCAGATGGCCCAAAGAAGCCCTCCGAAAAAAGCGACCTATTCCATTTTATCGTCAAAATCATCAATCAACATTTTCTTTGTCTTCTCCAGCATATTGTTGAAGAAGTTCTTTGGTACAGTCAAGTCCTTGCGGCTAATTGACTTCCCTTGCACCGGCTTGTGCAACGATTTCTCATTGTACCGGTTTTCACGCTCATCGAGGGCCCGGAAGCCACTCAACACCAAACCCACTGTGGTAGCATACATGGGGCTTTTCACTGTTTCCAGCTTGCCTTTGCCGAGGTGCTCGTTAGGATAACCTATTCTGCTATCCATGCCCGACATGTATTCAAATAACTGCTGCACACATGCCAGCTGGCTACCACCACCGGTAACCACAATGCCTCCTGCCAGCTTGTGCTGGAAGCCCGAGGTAATGATTTCGGTGTGCACCATTTCTATGATCTCTTCCATGCGGGCTTCGATCACATGCGCCAGGTTCTTCACAGAAATTTCCTTGGGAGCACGGTTTCTAAGGCCGGGAATTGAGATAATCTCATTAGGGTTTGCCTCTTCAGCGATGGCTTTTCCAAACTTGGTTTTCAATAACTCAGCCTGGTGTTCCATCACCATGCAGCCCTGCTTGATATCGGTCGTCAGTATGTTACCGCCGAAAGGAATTACTGCCGTGTGGCGAATGATATTGTCGTAGAAAATGGCGATGTCTGTGGTACCGCCGCCTATGTCGACCAGGCAAACGCCGGCTTCTTTCTCTTCTTCGCTGAGCACTGCCAGGCTTGACGCCAGCGGCTCGAGGATGAGGTTCTCGATCTCAAGACCTGCTCTGCGCACGCACTTATTGATGTTGTTAATAGCGTTCGTCTGTGCCGTGATCACGTGGAAGTCAGCTTCGAGCTTCACACCCGACATACCTACGGGATCTTTGATACCTTCCTCATAGTCGACGATGTAGTCCTGGGGCATCACGTGGATGATCTCGCTCCCTGGTGGGATCACGATCTTGTACATGTCGTTGGTCAGGCGATTCACGTCTTCCACGGTGATCTCATCGTCGTTGGACTGACGGGTGATCGACCCATGGTGGATAGAGCTGCGGATGTGCTGACCAGCAATGCCCACATTCACCACCCGGATGTCAATACCCGACTGCTCCTCTGCTTCAGCCACGGCCTTTTCTATGGCGCTCACCGTCTTGTCGATGTTGGTCACAATGCCACGGATCACCCCGTCGGAAACGGCCTTACCCATGCCCATCACTTCGAGCTTTCCATATTCATTTTTACGGCCGACAATGGCACATATCTTGGTGGTGCCTATGTCGAGGCCAACAATAATTTTATCGTTTTGCATAGGAGTATTATTCACAGACGATTTGGTCTTTATATTTCACGTTCACTTTTTCGTAGGTATTCCAGCCTTTTTCGGGCAGGATTTTGGTATAGAAAATATGGAGTTTACTGAACTTGGTTTCAATGTCCTCCGCTTTTCCGAATTCGATATATTGCCTGGTCACCTGAGGGTAGAGTATCATTTCCCCTCTTTTGTCCATCGAAATCTCTGCTATTTGCGCTTTCCAGAACTTGCTTGCTTCCAGATAGCTCACCATTTCAAAGAGCCCTTTGCCCTGCTCGTCTTCCTCAATAGAAACTTTGTACTTTTTGGATGACGGTATTTTCACCAACACCACCCGGGCTGTGTAATTGTCCGAAAGAGGAATTACCTCCCCTGCATCGGTGATATAGGCACCAAAACCTCCGTTGTTGATGATTCTGGCAATAGGCTTTTTCTGCTTAATCTTCGCCTTTATATTGCCCCTCAAATCCCTGAACACCTCAGCCTCTTTCACAAAAGGGTGCTTCTCGATCTTCGTTTCAATATTCCTGAGGTTGATGTCACCAGCGAATGATCCCGTCAGCACTTCGTTGCCCGGAGCATTGATCAGCTTCCTGATGTCATTCTCGTGGATGAAATAATTTCCCTGGCTATAGTCGATGTCGATATAGACTTCGCTGAAAGGCTTGTCCATTTGCTTTTTGCTAACAAACCCAATCAGTACGAACAGCAGGATGGCACCTGCCACGAAATACACGCCTCTCTTTATTTTTATTTTACGCAGCATAGCTCTTCGTCTTTAAAATTTCCGCCAGCGGCTTTACCATTTTATCAATATCACCTGCTCCTATCGTGAGCAGTACTTCCGGATCGTGGCTCTTCGTCCACGCCAGTAATTCGTCCTTGCTAATCACCTGCTTCCTGGAATGCGAGATTTTGGAAGCAATCATTTCAGCATCTACCCCAGCTATGGGCTTCTCCCTTGCCGGATAAATCGGCAGCAGAATCACCTCGTCGGCCATGGAAAGGCTTTCGGCAAAACCATCAGCAAAATCCCTGGTGCGGGTGTACAAATGCGGCTGAAAAACGGCCGTTAGCTCTTTGGAAGGATACAATTCCCTCACCGAACGAAGGAACTGCCGGATTTCCTCAGGGTGATGCGCATAGTCGTCGATGAAGACATGGTGATCATCTTTCAGAATGCTCTCAAATCTGCGTTTCACTCCTTTGTAGCTGGCCACTCCCTGCCTGATGGCTTTTTCATCGATGCCCAATTGCAAGGCCACACCTATAGCGGCCGTCATGTTCTCCACATTGTGGAAACCAGGCACCTGAAGCCTTAGGTCAGAAATTTTGCCTTCGGGATATACCATGTCAAAGGCAAACTGACCGTCGACTACCTTCACATTTTCAGGACGGTAATCAAATGACTCACCATAATGATTTACAGACGCTCTGCGGGCAGGTAAAGTAAGTGTTTGCTGCAGCTTACCCTGGAGGAAGATGCTTCCAGAAGGGATTACCTGCCCGGCAAAAGCGCTGTATGTTTTTATCATTTCTTCGGCTGATCCGTAAATGTCCAGGTGATCCGGATCGACCGAAGTTATTACTGCTATGTTGGGATGAAGGCGCAGGAAGGACCTGTCGAACTCATCGGCTTCCGCCACCAAAAGCGACTCAGGGTCGTCAGAAAGCAGCAAGTTGCTGTTGTAGTTGGCTGTGATACCCCCAATAAATGCTTCCACCGGCTTGCCAGCCGACTTCAGCAAATGAGCGATCATGGAGGACGTGGTCGTCTTTCCATGTGTGCCTGCCACCGCAATGGTGAACTTGCTTTTGGAAATTAGTCCAAGCACTTCCGACCTCTTCTTGATGTCAAAGCCCTCTGCTTTGAAGTAAGCCCACTCAGTATGATCAGCCGGAATGGCTGGTGTCAACACCACCAGGGTCTTTGCTTTGTCGGCCTTGAAGCTGTCAGGAATCAGGGAGACATCATCCGTAAAGTGAATGTCGATGCCCTCTTTCTTCAACTCGTCGGTTAGTGCTGTGGAGGTAAGGTCGTAGCCCACTACCTTTTTACCCTGATTATTGAACCAGCGGGCCAATGCACTCATACCAATACCACCAATCCCGAGGAAGTAAACATTGTCGATATTCCCAAAAGGGCGGCTTTCGGTTGCACCCAGTAGCTCCGCCAGCTGATCCACGATGTCTTCTGTAGCAGCAGGCCTGGCCATTGTTTTGATGTTTGCTGAAAGCTTTAGCTGCTTTTCTTTGTCTTTTAAAAGGGTCAGTACCCCCTGTACCAGTTGTTTCCTGGCGTCGATATCTTTAATGGCGATGGCAGCATCTTTCTTGACAAGCGCCATAGCATTGCTTGTTTGATGATCTTCCGCCACATTGGGCGAAGGCACAAAAATGACAGGCTTGCCTACCACGCAGAGCTCTGAAATTGACAGCGCTCCGGCTCGTGAAATGACCACATCGGCAGCAGCATAAGCTTTGTCCATTTCTTTGATGAACTCGAGCAGCACAATGCCGGTCATGTCCAGCGCTGCCGTTTGCTGCTTCATTTGCTCGTAGTAGAAACGGCCACATTGCCATAGCACCTGAACGCCTGCCTTTTGGAATTCGGCCAGCCCTGCAAGCACACTTTCATTCAAAGTTTTAGCGCCAAGGCTGCCTCCAAATACGAGCACCACCGGTTTTGTAGCATCAAGTCCGTAGAAGGAAGCGGTAATCGCCTTTGTAATATTTCCAGCAGTGATGTCCTTTCTGATGGGGTTGCCAGTAATGGTCAGGTTCTCTTTAGGAAAGAACTTCTCCATGCCCTCGTAGGCCACACATATTTTCTGCACCCTTTTGGCCAACCACTTATTGGTGAGGCCTGCATAGGAATTCTGCTCCTGAATCAGCGATGGAATGCCTTTGGAAGTGGCAGCATACAACAAGGGCCCGCTGGCATAACCGCCTACGCCCACCACCACATCAGGCTTGAAGTCGTTGATGATTTTCCTGGATTTCCATACACTGGAAATGACCTTGAAAGGAAACATGAGGTTGCTGACAGAGAGGCTGCGCTGCAATCCACTGATCCAAAGACCAATGATCTTGAAGCCCGCTTCAGGCACCCGCTGCATTTCCATTTTCCCTTCAGCACCCACAAAGAGGATATCAGCATCGGGGAATCGCTCCCTGAAAGCAGTACCAATAGCGACTGCCGGGAAGATATGTCCCCCGGTGCCTCCTCCACTGATAATGATCCGATATGCTCCTGTCTTTGTCATATTACGCCATTGCGGCTACTTTTCTTTTTCCGTTTCCTTTCACATCGCTGGGGAACTCATCCAATTCTCCCCTGCTCACACTCAATATGATGCCTATGGAAATCCCCATAAACAGTTGGGATGTACCACCCATACTCACCAGCGGCAACGGCAGACCGGTAATTGGCCCAAGCCCCACGGCTACGCCCATATTGATGAAGGCCTGCATGACCAGCGCAAAGCTCAGGGCTGCACTCAGCAAGCCACCGTAGGCCCGCTCACTTTGCATAAACACGATCATGCCCCGGTAGAGCAGCGCCAGATAAAGCAGGATTACCGCCACTCCCCCTATCATGCCATACTCCTCGATGATAATGGCGTAGATAAAGTCAGAATACGGGTGAGGTAGAAAATTTCTTTGGTCACTCTGTCCTGGTCCTTTGCCCACAATGCCTCCACTGGCCACAGCGATGTAAGACTGCTGTGCCTGGAAGGGTAGTGATGATTCATCATCAGAAAGGAAGGACTGCACCCGGCTGATTACAGTTTGGCCCCTTTGGCCCAGGGTTAGCGCCACGGCTCCGGAGAGCGCACCAATCATAACCAGCATGGCCAGGTATTTCACTGGCACACGGCCAATGAACATCAGCAGCATGCAGGTGGCGAAAATCAATACCGCTGTAGAGAAGTTGGACATGGCGATCAGACCACAAATGACACCACACCACAGCAGGATGGGGATCAGCGATTCCTTAAGCTCTTCTTCACTCTGCTGCCGCTTCGACAGAATGCTGGCAATGGTGACAAACAAAGCCAGCTTGGCCAAATCAGATGGCTGGAAAGCCTGGTTGATAACTGGAATGGTTAACCACCGGGAAGCCTCGTTCATCGTGTTTCCGAACAGGTAGGTGATCATCAGCAACGGCACCGACACCCATAGAGCGAGCTTTGAAAGCTTCGAATAGTACCTGTAGTCAATCTTATGCGCACCCCAAATGGCCACAAGACTGAGTATGGTCAAAACAGAGTGCTTCATCAGGTAATACTCAGTATCTCCACCCATTTTTGCATAGGCGAGCGTGCCGGTGGCGCTGTACACTACCAGGATGCTGAGTACCGATAAAGCAAGCACGATGGCCCAAATGATGGGGTCGCCTTTAAGATTATTCTCTATCCATTCCTTTATCATACGCTTTGCCCCCTTCCTACATGATTTTTTAATTGGACAACTGCATCTTTGAACTGCTCACCACGGTCTTCGTAGTTTCTGAACAGGTCGAAGCTGGCGCAAGCCGGTGACAACAGCACCACATCGCCCGGGGCCGACAAGTCTGCACCCCAGCGGGCAGCATCATTTACCGATTGTGTCTGCCTGATAGAAGCCACTTTGCCGGTGAAGTAGTCCGTCAGTTTGGTATTGTCTTTTCCCAAACAGATGAGGGCTTTCACCTTTTCCTTTACCAGCGACTCTATGCGGTCATAGTCGTTGCCTTTGTCGAGGCCACCGGCTATCCACACGATGGGCGCTTCGATGCCTTCCAGGGCATAGTACACAGAGTCTACGTTAGTGGCTTTGGAGTCGTTGATGAACAGCACGTCGTCTATGGTCGCTACTTTTTCCAGGCGGTGAGGCGCATTTTTGAAGGTTTTGAGTGCCTTCACCACCTTTTCCATGGGGGCTTCCATAGTTAGCGTTGTCAAAACCGCCGCCATGGAATTCACCATGTTATGCTTGCCGATAAGCGACACCTGGTTAACAGGAATTTTATGCGATTTTTTCTTCGACTCGATATTGAATACCAGATGGTCTTCGTCGAGGAAAGCTCCATTTTTCACATTCTCAACCAAAGAGATAGCGAAAATAGAGGCTTCCACATTTCTTCGGGCGAGCTCTTCCTCAATAGGCCCCTTGTCGGCAAAGTAGATAAAGCACTCTTCATGGGTCATTTTCTCAATGATCCTGAATTTGCTGTTGACATATTTCTGGAAGCTGTAGTCGTATCTGTCGAGATGGTCGGGCGTGATATTGAGCAAAATGGCCACGTCCGGCTTGAACGTATTCATTCCGTCGATCTGGAAGCTGCTCACTTCCAAAACGTAGATGTCAAAATTGTCTTTGATTACCTGACGAGCAAAGCTGTGGCCCACATTGCCTGCCAGCCCCACGTTATAACCTGCCTCCTTCAACAAATGGTAGGTAAGCAGCGTGGTGGTGGTCTTTCCGTTGGTGCCTGTAATGGCTATTTTCTTCGCCTTCGTATACCTCGAAGCGAATTCTATCTCGTCAATGATTTCAACACCCTTTTCCCTGGCCTTTTTTACAATATCTACCTTGTCGGCAATGCCTGGGCTCTTGATGATCAGGTCAGCTTCCAGGATTTGTTTGACTGTGTGCTTCCCTTCCTCAAACTGGATCCCGGCAGCATTGAGATCCTTGCGATAGCGTTCTTTCAGCACGCCGCCGTCAGACACAAACACATTGAATCCTTTGTGTTGCGCCAGCAAGGCCGCCCCTACTCCGCTCTCACCAGCACCTAAGATGACGATATTTTTCACTGCTTCCATCTTAGCGTAGTTTGAGGGTTACAAGTGAGAAAATGGCCAACAAAATGCCTATCGTCCAGAAGCGAGCTACTATCTTGGCTTCGTGGATACCCTTCTTCTGATAATGATGATGCAAAGGAGACATTAGGAAAACTCTCTTTCCTTCCCCGAATTTCTTTTTGGTATACTTGAAATAGCTTACCTGAATAACCACCGATAGGTTTTCCACTACAAAAATGCCGCACATGAAAGGGATCAGCAGCTCTTTTCTCACGATAATGGCCAACACAGCAATGATGCCGCCAAGGCTCAGGCTGCCCGTGTCGCCCATGAATACCTGTGCGGGATAGGCATTGTACCACAAAAAGCCTATGCAGGCTCCTACCAGGGCGGTGCAGAAAATCACCAGCTCGCCGGAGTTGGGAATGAACATCACATTCAGGTACTGAGAAAAAGTGACGTTGCCGGAAACGTAAGCGAAAATGGCAAGGGTGAGGGCGATGATGGCAGACGTGCCAGCTGCGAGACCGTCGACACCATCGGTGATGTTGGCACCGTTGGAAACGGACGTAAAGATAAACACGACCAACAGCACATAAAGCACCCAATCAAACTGACCGAGGAATCCAAATAGTGAGTGGTAGTCAAGTTCATTGTCTTTAATAAATGGAATGGTCGTTATCAACGCCTTCACATCGCTGAACGAAGAAATAATTTGACCATTCACTGACTTATAGGTGAACTCACGGACAGTTACGTCGTCGTTAAACACCAAGACCAGGCCTACAAGCAGGCCTACGCTTACCTGGCCGATGATCTTGAATTTGCCTGCCAGTCCGTCTTTGTTTTTCTTTTTGAGCTTAAGGTAGTCGTCCAAAAAGCCAATTGATCCCATGCTGATGGCTGTAACCAGCATGAGTATGATGTAAATATTTTCCAGTTGAGCGAACAGCAATGTGGGAACAACGATGGCCATGATGATGATGATGCCTCCCATGGTTGGCGTGCCTTTCTTCTCCATTTGCCCCTGCAGGCCCAGGTCTCTGATTTCTTCGCCCAGTTGGTATTTGCGAAGCATGCCGATAAGGTACTTGCCAAAGGTGACCGTGATTAGCAGAGAAATGAGCGCAGCCATGCCAGCCCTGAAGGAAATGAAGCGAAAAACGCTTGCACCCATCAGGTTGAACTCACTCTCCAGATAATCAAACAAGTAATACAGCATACTTGGCTATTCACTAAAAGCTTTTAAAACCTCGGTTACTACTTTTTTATCATCAAAAGGGTGCTTCACACCCTGGATCTCCTGGTACGTTTCGTGCCCTTTGCCCGCCACCAGCACAATGTCTCCCGGACTTGAGATGCTAATCGCTGTTTTGATAGCCTCTTTCCGGTCCGGCACGACCAGCGTTTTTCGGTAGTTGCTTGGGCCTACACCCGTTTGCATGTCTTTAATGATCTCCATGGGATCCTCAAACCTCGGGTTGTCCGATGTAAGGATCACCTTGTCGCTCAGCTGGCAGGAAATGGAAGCCATGAGCGGCCGTTTGGTCTTGTCACGGTTGCCACCGCAGCCTACCACCGTTACCACGGTTTCGTTACCCGTGCGAAAGCTCTTGATTGTCTTTAGCACATTCTCCAGCGCATCGGGTGTATGGGCATAATCCACAATCGCCACAATCCCACTGGTGGAAGGCACCAGTTGGAACCTCCCTCTCGCCGGATCCACATCAGAGAGTTGTGTGAGCACTTCCTCCATAGGCTCATCGAGCAATACGGCAGTGCCGTAAACAGCCAGCAGGTTGTAGGCATTGAAGTCGCCTACCAGCTTGAACCATACGTCTATATTGTCGATCTGCAGCTCGAGGCCCTGAATGGAATTGCTCAAAATCTTTGCCCTGAAGTCACTCATGTGCTTCAGTGAGTAGCTCTTTTTTACGGCCTTTGTGTTTTGGAGCATGATAGCTCCCCGCTTATCGTCTTCATTTACCAGGGCAAATGCCGATGACGGAAGCCCATCAAACAGCATCTTCTTGGCTTTGATGTACTCATCAAAAGTGCCGTGGTAGTCGAGGTGGTCGTGGCTGATATTGGTAAACACCGCACCGGCAAACTGCAAACCGGCGACCCTGTGTTGCACAATGGCATGAGAGCTGGCTTCCATGAAGCAGTGTGTGCAGCCCTGGTCGGCCATTTCTTTCAACAGCCTGTTCAGCGCAATGGCGTCAGGCGTTGTATGTGTAGCCGGCAGCACTTCTTCGCCGATCTTGTTTTCTACGGTAGACAACAGCCCCGATTTGTAGCCCAACTTGCCAAACAATTGGTGAAGCAGGGTGACTGTCGTCGTTTTTCCATTAGTACCGGTTACTGCCACCAGCTTGAGCCTGGAAGACGGGTTGCCATAAAAATTGGAGGCGATAAAACCCAGCGCCCTGGCCGAGTTGTCGACCTTCACATAAGTAACTGTGTCGAGCAGCTTTGCTGGCAAGTCTTCACAAACCACCACGCTGGCTCCTTTGGTTATTGCCTGATCTATATATTGATGACCATCAGTTTGGGTTCCACGAACAGCAATAAATAAGCAGCCCTGCTTCGACTCTCTTGAGTCGAAGCAGATGCCGCCTAAGTCAGTATTCATATCACCTGCAACTGAGATTAGGTTAGTCTTGTATAATATGTCTTTTAACAGGGCCATTTAGCCTAGCTTGATTTTAATTTCACTTCCTTCCGAAACCCTTGTTCCGGCCATTCTCGACTGGCTCTCTACTCTACCATCACCTTCTATCCGCACCTTGAGACCCGCATTCTCCAAAACAAAGAGGGCGTCTCTCAAAGTCATTCCGGCTACATCAGGCACCAGGCCTTCTTTCACCTTGTTGGCCGTCCAGCCAATGCTCTTGCCCACAAGTCTCGTTTTCACCCATTCTTCGTCGTCGGCCATTTCATGGTTCGAAACGCCAAATTCATTGCAGATCATCGACAGTTCAGGCAGAAACCCAGCCCTTACCACAGGAAACACTTCCGTTTGATAGGCAACAGCGGGCTGGTACTCTTTGTGCACATCAATATCCTGCGAGTAGATTTTGTCAGCAATTTCCTTGAACACGGGCGCCGCCACATCACTACCATAAATCCGGTAGTTTTTCGGGTTGTCAATCACTACGATGCAGCTGTACTTAGGCGCATCGGCCGGAAAATAGCCAGCAAACGATGCGTAGTACTGGTTGACGTATTTCCCGTTGACATACTTCTTGGCAGTGCCTGTTTTGCCGGCGATTTTATAGTGTGTTCCATTGATGTTGGAAGCGGTGCCTCTTTCCACAACCCCCTCAAGGAGCTCTCTCAAATTCGCCAGCGTTTCTTTGGAGCAAATCCTTTTATTGATGACTCTGGGTTCAAATTCCTCCACCACCTTGTCAGCCTTGCGCACCGACCTTACTATAATAGGGGTGATCATTTTTCCATCATTGGCTACCGCATTGAACATGGTGAGTGTTTGCAGGGGCGTAAGCTTGAGCTCATAGCCATGCGAAATCCAGGGCAGTGAAATACCACTCCATGAAGAATCCGAAGGTGATTTTATGTAGGGCTTGCCTTCACCGGCCATTTGGAAGCCTAGTGGCTGGCCAACGCCCATTTCCTTTACGAAATCGATAAACTCGGATGGCTTTTTTCCAAAGTGCTCTACGACCAGCTTGGCAATACCAATATTGGAAGAAGATTCGAACACCTGCTTCACCGTGATGGTGCCGTATCCGCCAGGCTTATGGTCCTTCATTACCTGATTGTAGAACTTATACTCTCCGTTTCCTGTCTGTACTGTATCGGTCAGTTTCAGGTCGGTTTCTTCCAGCAGCGCCATCATAGAGGCCAGCTTGAAAGTAGAGCCTGGTTCTACGGCGCCCTGGCTACCTACAGCATAATTGTAGCGTTCCCAGTAGTTACCTTCGGGGTTCTTGCTGAGGTTCGACATGGCTTTGATCTCACCTGTTTTCACTTCCATCAACACTACACTGCCATAGTCGGCATTGTGATCGGTCAATGCGGCCAAAAGTGCCGACTCAGCAACATCCTGCAAATTGACATCTATGGTCGTTTCAATATCCAGCCCATCTTTGGCCTTTACTTCAGTGCCGTCGAATACGGGCCTCCAGCTGCCTGCCATCTTCTGGAAAAGTGCTTTCCCATCGACGCCACCAAGCTGGTTATTGAAGCTGTACTCCAAACCAACAGTCCCTTTTTCAGTTTCATCCACGCTACCGATGGTTCTGTAGCCCAGGGTAGAAAATGGATGGTATCTCTTTTCTACTTTCTCAAAAATGATTCCGCCCTTGTTTCTTCCTTCTCTGAAAATAGGCCACTCCTGAATTTTCTTCTTTTGCTGGTAGTTGATTTCAGCCCTGCTCAGCAAGAGGTATTGCCTCTTGTCTTTTCTGGCTTCGAGTATTCTGCGGCGGTATTCCTTCGCAGAGTTGTCTTTGAAAGTCTTTGACAGTAAATAGGCCAGTGAGTCAAGGTTCTTCTTGAGCAATTCATCGCTTGGCTGCGAAGGATCAAAGGCCACCTTGAAAAAAGGCAAAGAGGTGGCAAGCAGGCTGCCGTTGTCGGAATAGATATTGCCTCTGGTGGCTTTCACCGGCAAATAGCGAAGGCTGATTTGCTCTGCCATCTTATTCCACTTGTCGCCCTGAATGCGCTGTAAATAGAAAATACGGTATACCACCGCTCCTGCAAAAAGAACGACCAATAAAAAGGCCACCCGGACTCTCAGCAATATGGAGCTCTTTATATTCAATCTATTCGGCGTTTATACTCATCTTCTTTTACTACTATCTTATAAGGAGGTATTCTTGTCTCCTGTAATCCTACTTTCTTCACCTTTCTGGCCACTTCCGACTGCTTGCTTGCAAACATGTATTCAGATTTCAGCGTGGTGAAGTCTGCTCTCAGGTCTTCTACTTCGGCTTCCATGTTGTCAATCTTTCTGATCATCCGGTCAGAAAAATGCCTGTTACCTATGTAGATAATGCCCATGACAGTAATGAAAAGGGCATAAGGCGTAAAACGTGCCGGAAGCGTGTCGTCCAGCACACCTTCCAGTTTGAGCCAGCGGCTAAGCACCGCAAAGGGTCCTTTGCCACCGGGCTCACTTTTACTGTTTCTTACTCTATTTTCCATTTTCCTACTACTTCTTTTCTGCTATTCTCAGCTTGGCACTTCGTGCCCGGCTGTTCCTGGCGATTTCATCGTCACCAGCTACTATCGGCTTCCTGTTCACAGGCTCCAGCGGCCTGATCACATTGCCATAAAAGTCTTTCTCATCCTTCCCTTCAAAGTTGCCCTTGTTAATGAAGTTCTTGGCCAGTCTGTCTTCCAGCGAGTGGTACGACATCACCACCAGCCTTCCACCCGGCTTCAGCACTTCAGAACACTGCCCCAGCATTTCCTCCAGCACCTCCATCTCCTCGTTCACCTCCAGCCTGATGGCCTGAAACAGCTGAGCGAAAAACTTCGCTTCCTTGCCCCTGGGTGCGAACCTGGCGACCGCCTCCTTCAACTGCTCTATCGTCTCCAGGGGCTTGTTCACCCTGTAGGCCGTAATGGCCCTTGCTATCTTCATGGGCTGGTTCAGCTCTCCGTACATGCCGAAAATCTTCGCCAGATCCCTTTCTCCGTATTCATTCAGCACCTCTTTGGCCGACACCTCGCTGTTCACGTTCATGCGCATGTCGAGCGGGCCCTGAAAACGGGTACTGAAGCCTCTTTCGGGCACGTCAATCTGGTGCGACGAAATACCCAAATCGGCCAGAATACCATCCACCTCTGTTACGCCGTAGAACCTGAGGTACTTCTTCAGGTTGCGAAAATTGCTCGGCACAAATGTGAAAGAACGTTTGTCAAACCCTTCGGCATTGACTTTGGCATCAGCATCCTGATCAAATCCATATAAGTGTCCGGTGGTCAGCTTTTCCACTATCGCTCTCGAATGTCCGCCGCCGCCGAAAGTCACATCGACATAAATACCATCAGGTTGAATAGCCAACCCCTCCAGGCATTCTTTGAGCATCACCGGTATGTGGTAGTTTTCCTGGGCCATAGGCATGTGGATTATTCGTCCAGCAGCTTTTGCGCCAATTGAGAGTACTCTTCGGGATTGTTGATCAAATGCTTTTGATATACCCCAGGATCCCAAATCTCAATGCTGGATCCCACTCCTACCACCATCGCCTCCTTTTCAAGAGAAGCAAATTTCATAAAGGTCTTAGGGATTAGTATTCGGCCAGCACTGTCCATCTCTATCTGGGCGATGCTTCGGAAAAAATTCCGCTTCAAGGCCCTGTTCTCAGGAAGGAATTCATTGAGCGAAGAAATCTTCGACTGGATCTTTTTGAATTCACCCATTGGGTACAAGATCAGGTTAGGCTCAAATCCCATCCTCAGCACAAGCTCATTCGCCGGCTGACCGGGAGCAGACGCTCCGGGAGCTTCGGGAAGATTGACCTTAATGCGGGCTGGAAGAACCAGCCTGCCCTTGGCATCAATCTTACATTCGAATTCGCTAGTAAAGAATGACATAATGGATTACAGGAAAAACTACAGCAACACTTTCAACAAATGTAATAAAATTATGACACTTCCAACCACTCTCTCCCACTTTCTTACACTTTTCTGCCAAAAAGTAGAAAAATTCCCACTTTTACCCACTATCGACCACACAGTTTACCACCATGCGCATGTAATGAATGGGTGTCAAAGCGATAAAAAAGGCGAGAAACAGAAAATCAAATGCCTATTAACCAGCGAGATAAGGCTGGAATAATTGAAATGCCGGAAGAGCGAACGCAGGTTTGTGCCTACTGCTGGGTCACTAGAAACGAAGAAGAAAGTGGTGGGGGAAAGTGGGAGGCTCCGGCGACCATCGACTAAAAAATTGGCATTTGGCCGTTAACCGATGGTCAATTATTGCGGCAATTCACCGTTACTCTCCTTACCTTGTCACTCCACTATTCGCTGAGCTGATATGAAAAATTTGCTGGTCTTTCTAGTGTTCATCATGGCTTCGTCCGATGCTTTTTCTCAAAAAGTGGTGTTCGTCATTATCGACGGCGTGGAAGCGGAAGTCTTCGAAAGGGTTGCCACTCCCAACATGGACGCCATCGCCAAAACCGGCGGCTATACCCGTGCGTACGTGGGCGGAGAAAGAGGTGGCTATTCAGAGACGCCGACCATTTCAGCGCCGGGCTACAACAACCTCATTACCGGCACCTGGGGCAACAAGCACAACGTGTGGGGCAATAGTATCAAAGCGCCCAACTACAACTACTGGTCGGCTTTCAGGTTCTTGGAAGCGCTGGCGCCAGAAAAGGAAACGGCCATCTTTTCGACCTGGCTCGACAACCGCACCAAGCTGGTGGGCGAAGGGCTGGAAGCTGCGGGAATGTGATGATCGATTACCATTTCGATGGCTTCGAGGTAGATGAAAAGGCTTTTCCTCATGACAATGAGAGGCTGTTCATCCACAACATCGACGAGCATGTAGTGAATGAAGCCAGTCACTACATCAAAGAGAACGGCCCTGATTTCTCCTGGGTGTACCTGGAGTATACCGACGACATGGGCCATGCCCACGGCAACAGTGCAAAAACCGACGAAGCCATTCGCATGGCTGATGACCAGATGGGTAGCATCTGGGAAGCCATTCAGTATCGGCAAAAGGAAAAAGGCGAGGAATGGATGATCTTCATCACGACTGATCATGGACGCAGTGCAGAATCAGGTGGGAAGGACCATGGCGGGCAATCGGACAGGGAGCGCACTACGTGGATCGTAATGGGTGGCGGACAGCCCAATGTCTATTTCACCAAAGAGCAGAACGCCATTGTGGACATACTGCCGACTGCTTTGCGTTTTATGGGAATTGAGCCAACAAAAGAAAGGATGTATGAGTTGGACGGAGTGCCACTTTCAGGATCAGTGTCGGTTTACAACCCGGGTGCAATATTGGCAGACAACAAAATCAAAGTCACGTGGAAAGCCGCCGACAAAGCCGAGGAAGTGAAAATATTGCTAGCCACAACCAACAACTTTGAAACTGGCGGAACGGACACTTACACCGAAATAGGGTTAGTGAAGGCAGGTAAAGAAGCTTTTGAAATAGACCTGAAGAAGTACCCTTCTGACTTTTATAAAGTGGTGATAGAGGGGAAGTACAATGGTGTGGGGAGGTGGGTGAAGAGGTAGGCGATGCCCTTTTCACCACAATGTTTCATACGGTGCCCCAGACCGAACAAAGCAAGGGGTTATTCGAATATTATACGTATAATATCCGTTTACAAACGGATAACTTAGCTTTACGAAGGCTATTCAGCTATTTTGATAAATGATTTAAAAAATAGTTATAATTGGAGTATGGCTGGTAACTAGACTGAATTATTAGCGATTATCCCATGAAACGATTATGTACTTTAACTCTTCCAAACTTCCTGAACCAAAAAATGAATATGTAGCTTGGATTGATATTATGGGAACGAAGAACATAATGTCTGATTCTCTGAACATTTCTGCCAACTTCATTTTCAAGTTTCATTCAGCGATTCAGGCATCGAAGGATGCCGATGCCAAATACTATCCCTTAATGGACGGAGTTTTCATAACAACTGACAAACTCAGTGTTCTAAAAAGAGTAATAGCCGAAACTTTCACAAAATTGGCTGAACTTTTTAGTGCGGAACAGAACAACAGACACCGTTTCTTAATTAAAGGATCAATTTCGTTTGGCCCGATCATTCACGGTGAAAATGTACCAGCAGATGCCTGTTCCGACTTAGAGAAAGACCTAAACTATAAGAAAGCTATTCTTATGGGAACTCCGATGATTCAAGCTTATTCAATTGAGAAACTAGCGCCACCATTTGGAGTTTACATTCATGAATCGGCTCGAACATTTGCGGAAAAAGGAAAAGCAAGATTTTCAGGAAAATTTTATCAGTGGAGCAATACCACCTTCAATAGATCCGCCTTTCTAAAAGAGATTGAGAATTATTTCCAATGGACAAAAAAATACTCAAACGCCGTCGGGTTGGAGAAAGCCAAATCTGATTATTACTTGGAACTGGCCCAAGAATACTTCAACAAGTTTGAATAAATAAAGATGATTAACTAATAGCGAAAATAGAAATCTATGATTTGCAAATTCGGATCTTCTCTGTCATTGACCCTACTCGTTTCAGCTCTAACTCTAAAGGCACAAAACGATGTTTCTACTTCGGAATCATTGGAATGGATAAATTCAAAGATTTCTAACTACTCTATTGATGCAGTAATAACAGGAACAGTGGATATAACTGATAATGATGAGTTATTGGTCATTGATGTGCGGGGAAATTCTACTTCCAATTTGTACTACACCTTGCAAAAGATTAAGCTGTCAGAAATTTACAGCATAAACCTTCGGAATGAATCAGATTATGTGGCAATTGATCTAATACCCAAAGTGGGACAAAGTGTAGAAATCCGTGATTTTATTACAGAACAAAACAATCTTCCAATTGCAGAAATCAGAAATAATTTGGCAGAATCCTTATTTACCAACCAAGCATCTGGAAAACTCACAAAGCTTCAAATATCATTAAGGAGTAGTTCTAGAGATCAAGACATAGGATCAAGAATTATAAAAGCTTTTAAGCAAATTCTTTCCATCAAAAATATCTCTTTGCCTGATGAGAAATTCTAAATACAGCAAATCGCCAATCGAGTAGACTGCCGATGAGCGGTTAAGCTCTCTCATCGGCGGGCTAATTGTTAGTAGAAGCGAAACTGCATAAAACTGCCACACTCATTTTACTGCGGCGTTATGCTTCATGTATGACAGCATAGAAAACCTACCCACCCCAAACTTACCTGACTTGGAATAAGTTACCTGATTAGCTAACTTTACTGAATGGATGACGTTAGAAAGGTTATAATCTTTGGCGAACATTTTTGGGAGTTCTACAACGGACAAACCCCTAAGATCAAAGAAAGGATTAACTGGACAATCAAGCTGATAAAAAGCGTTGAACGTGTCCCAACGAAATATCTAAAGAACATTACTGGAACTACGTTATATGAGATGCGAATGATCTCGGGAACGAACATCTACCGAATATTTTGCTTTTTCGACAAAGGTAAATTAGTGGTAGTCTTAAACGGGTTTCAGAAGAAGACTCAGAAAACTCCAAAGAATGAAATTATGCTAGCTAAAAAGCTACAAAAACAATATTACGATGAGCAGAACTAAAATTGTAGACTTTGATGATCACCTTGACTCGGAGTATGGCAAACGAGGTGCGAAAACAAGGGAAGCTTTCGAAGAGGGTTTTGAGGCTTTTCGCTTAGGAATTATGCTTCAGGAACTTCGTAAGAATCAGGGGATGACCCAGGAACAACTGGCTCAGAAGTGCGGAACAACTAAAACGTATATTTCAAGAATTGAGAACAACGCCAGTGATATCCGGCTTTCAACTCTTATGCGAATAATAAGAGACGGGCTTGGCGGTCACTTAAAACTCAATGTCGAAATATAAACACGGAGGTTCAATACACCTATGGTGCAGTAAATGAATTACAGGGCTGCACATATTCCGTGACGTTCCAGTCTATAATAGTCAGGGAATCATGAGTGCATCACAACCCGTTTCTAAAACTTCGCCCGAACAACCGCATCGGTTGATTAGAAGAGAATTTCCTGAAACTCCTGAACTTACGGTAATTAAACTCAGGGAGGGAATCAGCGATACTGAACAGGGTGGACGAAGAATTTAGGCAGCCGTTCTCAGGCTGACTGGATATGAGGAGTTTCCAGCCTACGCCAATTTACTGGTCACTTCGCAGCTTTGGCCGTAAGAAAACTATTGACATCAAGCCAGTGTATAAAGGCGTCAAACCAGCGGTTACTGGTTCGGTTGGGATTGCCAAGACCGAAACCATGGCCGCCGTTCTGGTAAAGGTGAAACTCCACAGGTATGCCCGCTTTGTACCAGGAGTCAATCACGCCAAACTGACCACGGAAAAGAAAATCATCGGTGGCGATCACATTGAACATCGGCGGAGCGTTTTTCGGCACCTCCACGGAACCCATACCGCCGTAGATCGGGCCGATGAAGGCCAGTTTCATCGTCTTGGAGTTAAGCGTGGAATGCATGGTAAGGCCGGCACCCGCCGAGAAGCCGATCATGCCTATCCTGTTAGTATCGACCCCCATTCCCTGGCTCGTTTCACGATCATGGCATAGGCGGCTTCGGCATCCTCAAGCTGATTGGAAAGGTCTTGCTGTGGTGGGCGGGCAGGCGCCGCTTCACCTGAAGCGTCGGAAGATGCAGCGGGGGCCGGGCGGGGGCGGTTCATCCAGGCTGTAAAGTCTTCCAGTGATTCTGGAGTCGGATGAAGCCTGTACTTGAGCACAAAAGCAGCAATTCCCTGCTTGGCCAGCGCCTCTGCCACTTCCCAGCCTTCGTTACCCATAGATAGCCACCTGAAGCCTCCACCTGGTGCCACTATCACAGCCGCACCGTTAGCTTTGCCCGGTTCGGGCAGAAAAGGTGTGAGGGTAGCTGTGGAGATGTTCCGTGCCATAGGGTCGCCCCACTGGCGGAACCAGGTTTCCTTGGCTGGCTGATCGTCAACACCTCCTGTGCCGAGCAGGATAGCTTTCGGCTCGGCTGGAGCGTCGAGTGGGTAGATGGTGCCGTCCTGCGCCATGGCTGATGCAGCAATGAAGAGGAAGACAACTGAAATGGCTTTTTTCGCCAGTATTGTACTTTTGGTAAGCATCATGGGGTAGTTAGTTAGTAGGTATGAAATATATTATTTACCAGGCGGACAGATCCACCGGCTTGAATATCAGTTGAGAAAACAGGTACAGGCCATTTTTCCAGACCTTAAAATCATGAACACCTGGCTCGATATAGTAGATGTGCGGAACATCATGCTGCACCAGGTAATCGTGCGTTCTTTCGCTGAACCTAATAAGATCGTCTTTGTCGCCGCAGGAAATCCAAAGCAGCTTCAGTTTGGCTTTCGCAGCCTCCGGATCAGGCACCAGCACTTCTGGCGCTTTGGTGTTTGGCGCCGACGAAAATCCACCCACCCAGGCAAATTTATCAAGGTTACCTAGTCCAAAGTTCAGCGACTGGCCTCCGCCCATCGACAGTCCGGCGATGGCCCTGTTTTCCCGGTCAGTTAGCACAGGATAATTTTTCTCCACAAACGGAATGAGGTCGTTGAGCAGGTCTTTCTCGAAGGTGGCAAACGCCTCCACCCTTGCCGGTTCAAACACATTGCCACCGGCACGGTCGTCTTTCATGGCCCGGCCGTTGGGCATCACCACAATCATAGGCTCCACTTTCTTGTCTTTGTAGAGGTTGTCCAGAATCACCTGCGGGCTTCCGCCATTCAACCACTCCTTTTCGTCACCGCCAATGCCATGCAGTAGATACAAAACAGGATACTTTTTCTTCTTTGAGTATCCTGGCGGTGTATAAATCAACACCCGCCGGTCGTTACCCACCGTTTTGGAGGGGTACATCACAGAATCAATTTTCCCATGCGGTATGGCTGCCTGTACGGCATCAAAGCCAACCGGAATCTGTTTGATAGTTTCCTGTGCAACGGCACAACGGCAAAGGACTAATACTGCGAAGAGAATCACTGGTTTTTTCATGAAGTAGGTTTAACTGCTCACTTTTATATGTAGAATATCTTCAACTCATTTTTCAGCAACCATGTTATACAATTGGCCTTTCCGAGTAGGCAGATCGTACAAAACGGTAGCTCGCAGCTGCGGTGGCAACACCTCAACCTTAGAAGAGATGATCGGCGTTAAAATCTCATCTGTTTGATAAAACAGATTTTCATTTTTTCCTGATGCCTGCGCCAGCAAATTTCCATCCGACAACTTTAAAGCATTTGGTACACGCAGGCGAAGGTTGCCGCCAAGGTTCGACTGAACGACCAGCTTTACCAGCTTTCCCTCCTTCCACTGCATGTCCACAATTTCAAAGCCTCCTCTTGCCCGTAATCCGCTGACACTGCCGCTTGGCCAAACGTCTGGAAGGGCAGGCAAAAGGTGCACTGATCCGTCGGCACTTTGCATCAGCATCTCCGCAATACCAGACGTGCATCCAAAATTGCCGTCGATTTGGAAGGGTGGATGCGCATCAAAAAGGTTGTTGTAAGAACCTCCCCCACCGTTGTTGGTGCCCACTGGTGTGAGCTGATTTTGGATTAGTTTATACGCATGATTGCCATCCAGCAATCTCGCCCACCAGTTCACCTTCCAGCCCATGCTCCAGCCCGTAGAAATGTCACCCCGATGAACCAGTGTGGTGGTAGCGGCATTGTACAATTCAGGAGTTCGGTAGGGGGAAATCTGATTGGAAGGATACAGCCCATACAAATGTGAAATATGGCGATGCTTGTCGTTAGGGTCGTCGATGTCTTCCAGCCACTCCTGTAGCTGCCCATGCTGCCCCACATGCATGGGTGCCAGCCTGCTCCGCACCTGCCTGAGTGTGTCAACAAACGCTGCATCTTTTCCTAAAATATCAGCGGCCTGCATCGTCGAGTTGAATACATCGAACATGATTTGGTTGGTCATCGTTGTGCCAACGTCCAAAGACGACCCCTGATGTGCCAGCGGAGCATTCTCCGGCGACATGTCGGGATTTACCACCAGCCAGTGATACTCAGGATGTTCAACTAAAAAGTCGACATAAAAGGTGGCAGCACCCTTCATAGCGGGGTAAGCAGTAGCCAGATAGTCTTTATCTCCATTGTAGAGATAGTGTTCCCAAAGGTGCTGGCTTGTCCAGCCGCCGCCAGACACCCACATTCCCCAAAAGGCAGCATCGACCGCTCCGGTAGTTCTCCAGATATCGGTATTGTGATGGGCCATCCAGCCTCGGGCGCCATACATCACCTTTGCTGTTTCCTTGCCTGTTTCCGACAGCTCCTTAACCATTTGCAGGAAAGGTTCATGCAGCTCTGCCAGATTGGTCTTTTCAGCGGGCCAGTAGTTCATTTCGGCATTAATGTTAATCGTGTATTTGCTGTCCCATGGTGGCTTCATTTTGTTGTTCCATATGCCTTGAAGGTTGGCCGGCTGACCGCCCGGCTGCGAAGACGATATCAGCAAGTAGCGTCCGTATTGAAAGTAGAGGGTTGCAAATTGGGGATCGCTTACCGTATTGAAGTTTTTCAAGCGTTCATCAGTGGGCAACTCAGCAGCTTCTGTAGTACCCAGATCAAGTTTCACCCTGTTAAAATAAGCTTGGTAAGCTTTCACATGACCTTTCAGTATTGAATCGAACGACTTTGGATAAGCTTCCGTCATGTAAGAGCTGGCTCGTTGATTTTCATCACCACTGATGTCTTTGTAGCTGTTGAAGTTAGAAGCTATCGAAATGTAAATGGTGGCGGCGTCTGCCTCGGTCACTATTAGCGACGTATCATCTTGTGATAAGCTGCCTCCGTCGGCTTTGATACTGGTTATGCCTTTGAACTTGACTTTGCCTTCTACTCCTTCATGGTCAATGGTGGTGCCGGCAATTACCAGCTCCTTGTCTGGTGTTGTTTGAATGGTCGCCTTCGGCTGGAGGGTGGAATAGGAAGCTTTGAATGAAATACTCCTGGGCTTGTCGGCTGTCAGCCGAATTACTATCACCCGGTCGGGAAAAGAGGCCAGCACTTCCCGGGTGTAGGTAACAGCACCCACTCTATAAGACGTTTTCGCAACGGCTCTTTCCAGGTCTAGCTCACGATAATAATTAGTGAAGTTTTCGTGCCCCTCGAAGGTCAGATGCAGGTTACCCACCGGCTCAAACATTTGCCCATGCGATTTTTTGCTAATAATAGTTTTGTTGGCCAGCTGCTCTGCCTCCTTTTGCTTGCCTTCAAAAATGAGACGACGTATTTCGGGAAGAGCATCAAGTGCCAACGGATTGTCATTTCTGTTCGGGCCTCCGCTCCATACCGTGTGTTCGTTGAGTTGGATCGTCTCCTTCTCCACATTACCATACACCATGGCTCCAAGTCGGCCGTTTCCTACAGGGAGGGCATTTTCCCAGGTATCACCAGAGGGGCTTTTGTACCAAAGTTTAAGCCCCGCATCCTGAGCGAAGCCGGAGGAAAAAACCAAAGCGAGGACAATAGTCAATACTTTTTTCATAGGGAGCCAGTTGAATTTCTGCGCAAAAAAAAACCACGTGCGTGAGTCGCTTATGATTATTAGTGTCAAATTAACACTTTTTTTCTTTTGGCGAAGAAGATGGCGTGGGAACCTCTTATTTTTGAAAGTATTTTCTGCTGATTGTCAGGAACGCTGCCCGAGGGATGGAGGTCGGATAACAACCTGAAAAGGTAGGTGAGGAAGCAATATTGATAATAAAAGCGTAACATCCACTTCAGGGACGATGCACTAACTTTGACAGGTGCCCAGGGATAATTTGTTTCGATACCTAACCAACTTCCTCTATGAAACGTCAACTTCCTCATTTTAAAATAATACGCTACGGCCTTGTGTTGGCCATTTGTCTATCGGCGGGCACAGGCTTTACCGAATTGGCCGCCCAACCCTCCATAGCAAAAGGGACAGTCTATGTGGACGCTAATGAGAATGGCGTTTTCGATACTGGTGAAACAGGCATTGAGGGAGTGAAAGTTTCGAACGGAGTAGACGTGGTGAAAACCAACGCCGAAGGCCAGTACGAAATTGAGCTGCCAGCGGAGAGCATCCTGTTCATTTCCAAGCCTGCCAACTATCGGGTGCCGCTCAATGAAGTGCAACTGCCCCAATTTTATTACCGCCATTATCCAAAAGGCACACCCGCTGTAGCTGACTGGAAATGGTCGGTCATTGAGCCTACCGGCAACCTGCCTGAAGTGATCAATTTCCCCCTTCTGGAAGGCTCTGTACCTGACCATTTCAAAGCCATGGGCTTTGCGGATCCGCAAACCACCACCGACGAGGAACTCGACATGATGCGTAAAGACATCATCGATGCGCTTTTCGGCAACCCGTATGGGGCTGAATTTGGAATGGTCGCCGGAGACGTAGTGAATGACAACCTTGAGCTCTACGAACGCCACAATAGGCTGATGTCACAAATAGGTGTCCCCATGTGGAACGTGCCTGGCAACCACGACATCAACCGTGAGTCGCCAAACTATGAATACTCTACTCAGACCTACCGAAGTGTGTTTGGCCCAGACTACTATTCATTCGAATATGGCCAGGTGCATTTTCTGGCACTGAACAATATCGGTTTCAAGGGGCGAGGCAAAGGATACGAAGGACATATTGATGCCGACCAGATGGAATGGATCAAAAACGACCTGCAAGACGTAGCCACCGACAAGCTGATCATGGTAATCACCCACATTCCACTGCTGACCTACTCCGACAACCGAACCTTTCAAAAAGCCACCAACACCGATAATTTCAAAGAGCTATTGGGCCTCCTGGGCCGCTTTCAGTATGTGTACACCATTGCCGGCCATGATACCAGCAATAGCTGGAAAGTGGAGATCAATCACACCCATGGCTGGAAGGGTTATCCTTTCATCGCCCACACACTGGCAGAGGTAAGGGGCAGCGGCTGGGATTCAGGCCCAAGAGATGAGCGGGGTGTGCGACAGGCCACCATGGAGGACGGTAATCCCAACGGTTACTATATCTTCTATTTTGAAGGCAACAAGGTGAAACCCCAGTTTATTCCGGCAGGCGGCGACCCAACCGACAGGCTGAGAATTATGCTGGACCCTCAGCTTTCCCACTCCGACAGTTTATCACAAACTCATCCTCTCGGGTTTGACCGTGGAACGCAACCAGACAATATGTTACTGGTGGTCAACTTCTTTGATGGCGGTGAGCGTGACAAAGTCACCGTGTCGCTGGATGACCAGCCCCCCCTGCCGATGACTTACGCCGAGCGCACGGACCCTTTTTCCGAACATCAATACCAAAAATACAAAGACACAGACGACGCCTTCCCTGCCCCTGCCATCTCCTCCCATATCTGGCAGTATCCACTCCCTAAGCTGGCTCCGGGCATTCACGTGGCTGTTGTAAAGGCTGTGGATGAGTTTGGTTTTGAAGATGAGGAGGCTTTCACTTTTGAGATTACGAATGACAAATAATGGATATCTACGATGTTCTTGTCGGTTTATGAGGCAGAAACCAGGGTGGCACTAGCTAACTTTCTGAGTAGAAATAGCTTATATTTGAGACAAATGACCAGACAAGGTATCAATACTGCCATTGTAGATTATCTCAGCCCCTATAAGCCGGAGTGGATTGGTCTTTTTGGGTCCTATGCAAGAAACGAGGATACCGATAGCAGCGATATTGACATACTGGTTCGATTTAAGAAAACGCCAAGTCTTCTGGATCTTGCCCGCATTCACAGGGAACTATCTCAATTGTTAAGCAAGAAGGTTGACGTCCTCACAGAAGCCGCCCTCAAGAACGAGAAGCTAAAAAAATCGATCTATAAAGACCTACAGCTAATCTTCAAATGAAAGATGAAAGTGTCTATATCGACCACATTCTTCAAAGCATCCAAAGAATCCTTATTTACATTGACGGAAAAGATCAGCATTCATTTGACGAAGACTTCTTAACTCAAGATGCCGTCGTCCGCCAACTAGAAATAATTGGTGAAGCCACAAAGAGGATATCGAAAGAATACAGATCAAAATTCCCAAACATTCCATGGTCAGACATGGCTGGAATGAGAGACGTGCTAATCCACGATTACATAGATGTCGACCTGAATGTGGTGTGGAAAACCGCTTCTGAGGATATCCCGACCCTCAACAAACTACTGAAAGGTTTGAAAGAGTAGCGCTGGTGGCAAAACTTTTTCTCGCTAATACCTACTTTCCACCCCCTAACTACAACCGTTTTCTCTTCCCAAGGGCTCACTGGAAAATAAATCTATCGAAAAAATTGCGCAACTACTTAATTGCATATATACTTGCAATCATATAGTTGCATATTGACACTCATGGAAACGAGAAGAGACGTATTTCAGGCCGTAGCAGACCCAACACGCAGGGCTATCTTACTGTTGATAGCTGCCCAAGCAATGACGCCCAATGCCATCGCAGAAGAGTTCAGTTCCAGCAGACAGGCAGTATCGAAGCACATTCAAATTCTTACCGAGTGTGAGCTGGTGAAACAAGAAAAGACGGGCAGGGAGATTTATTACCATATCAACGCAACCAAAATCACCGAAATCACCGACTGGGTGGAACAGTTCAAAAACAACCTGGAGATTCAATTCAGTCAGCTGGATAATGTTTTATCGATACTTAAAAACCAAAAAAAATGAACACCAACTTACCGCTCGATTTTACTGTAGACAAGGAAGCCAAAAAGGTCTACATCAAAAGAGAATTTGATGCCGAATTGTCGCTGGTTTGGGATGCGTTTACGAAAGCAGAAATCCTCGACCAGTGGGTAGCTCCTAAACCGTTCACCGCCAGAACCAAAGTGATGGATTTCAAAGTAGGTGGGCGATGATTCTATGCCATGGTCAGCCCTGAAGGACACGAAAAATGGGCCATTCAGAAGTTCACTGCCATCAACCCGAAAACCCATTTCGCCACTTACAATACCTTCGCCGACAAAGACGAAAACGCTGAAATGCCGGGTTCCGAATGGGACTATAAGTTTAGCGGGCTTGGGGAGCGAACGGTGGTAAGCATCACTATCTATAACGAGTCCCGTGAGCGCATGGAACGGATGGTTGAAATGGGCTTTGCAGAAGGATTCAAGATGTCGATAGACAATCTGGATAAGGTATTGGCTGGTTTACAGCAAAAAGGATAGAAGATGAAAACCCTGGCGACTAAAGTTGAAATAGCTGCTCCAATCAGGGGCCATTGAAACGGAAATTGAAAGAAAATACCTATCATTAACTGCGAAAATCAAAACACCATGACAAATTCATCTTCAAAACGGGATCGAATCATTTTTTGGATAGCGACGGGGCTTTTCAGCGCCTTCATGTTGTCGTCAGCCATCCCCAACATCATGTCCACGCCGGAGTGGGTTGATATTTTTAAAATGCTTGGATATCCACCCTACATGCTGCCCTTCCTAGGCGTAGCAAAGCTTTTGGGGGTGATCGCCATACTCATCCCTGGTTTTCCACGAATAAAGGAATGGGCCTATGCTGGCCTTTTCTTCGATTTAGTGGGGGCGGTGTATAGCGGACTCTCTGTAAGTGGCTTTGATCCGCAAATGCTTGTGATGCTGGTGCCTTTCGGGTTGGGAACCTTATCGTACGTTTACCATCACAAACTAACTGCTAAGTAAGCAGCAGGCTTTGAAGTGGCGGATCTGTCATTTGCGATCTAACCGTTCCCAATACAACCAGAGTGAATTTTGGGACAGAAAGTTTCCGTGACATTGTTTGTTAAGCAAGCAACTCAACAGGCTTCCGCTACTAATTGAAATCGCTAATGAAAAATCGAGTATTGCATCACCCCTCCCCCAGCCCCGGAGCAGCCTTCACCTCCACAGCCATCGCCCCATCTCCCATTTTAAAGGCCACCTGACTCAAGCCGCTTTGGGTTAGTCCATTTCGCAAAGTGTCCAGCACCATGGCCTTACCCTGGGGTGTGGCAAACACCTGATCCATGGTATTGACCCGGCCGTAAGGTATGTCGGCGATAAGGAAGGCGGAGCATAGCTGATCAATGCCAAACAACGAAAAAGCGCTCTCAAGCATGGGCTTTAGCAACTCCCTGTTTTTCACCCTGGCGGCGTTGGTGGCGAATTCCGGCTTTATCGCCAGGCCTGCTAGATCAAGGATGCTGCAAAGCGACTTAAATTGCTTATCAGATCCAACAGCGATCATGAGCCACTGACCATCAGCCGTTTTAAAGATATTGCCATAAGGCACAATATTGGGATGCTCCGAGCCCATGCGCTGCGGCACCTGCCCAGCTACGAGCCAATTAGTAGCCTGGTTGACCAGGGAGGAAATAGCGGCCTCTATTAAAGACACGGTGACATAACTCCCTTCGCCAGTTCGCATCCTTTTGATCAGAGCCAGCAGCAAGCCTTCCTTTAAATGATGGCCGGCCAGTACGTCAGTCAGCGCCACGGGCATTTTTTGCGGCTTGCCGTCCTTTTCCCCGTTCAGGAAGACAAACCCGCTCTCCGCCTGCACAATGGCGTCGTAGCCTACCCTATTCTCTTCAGCACCAAAGCCGGTAATGTGACCATAAATAAGATCAGGCTTAAACGCCTTCAAATCAACATAGCTAACCCCCAGCTTTTCCGCATCGCCCGGTTTGTAGCTTGCAATAACAATGTCGGCTGTTTTCACCAGGTCATAAAGCCTTTCAAGGTCTTCTCTCTTCTTCAAGTTGAGCAGCACCGACTTCTTCCCTGCATTCACCGACATGAAGTACGCCGACATATCCGAATCGGAAGCCTCAGAGGCCAGCTTCCAGCTGCGGGTGACGTCGCCGCCAGTTTCCGGATTTTCTATTTTAATCACCTCGGCGCCCAATTCTGCAAAAAACTGCCCTACACTAGGGCCTGCCAACACTGAGGCCAGCTCAATAACTTTGAGGTCGGAAAAGATTGCTGTACTTTGCACGTTATGAGTAGAAATAAGACAATGGCAAAGATAGACAGGTTTTTGAGCATACTTATGATAGCGCTTTTTTCTTGCCTGGCGGCATATGCCCAGCCACAGGAAGGCATTTGGAGGGGTACGCTCGACATGCAGGGTATGCAGCTGCCTTTCAACTTTGAAATGAAGCTGGAGGATAATATTTGGAGGGTGTATTTGCTAAATGCTGAGGAGCGGCTGCTCATCAGAGACAGCAAAGTGAAGCAAGATTCCATTTACCTTCCGATGAACCTTTTCGATTCCTATATTGTCGCTGCTTTTCAGGGTGACCACCTGGAAGGGGTCTTTGTAAAAAACTACTCAGAAGACTACAAAGAAACCTTCAAAGCTGACTATGGTCTTGAGTACCGCTTTTTTCCAGACAGCGATGAGCCGGTCACCGACTTTTCGGGCAGGTGGGCCATCAATTTTACCTCGGAGGACGACAGCATTACTTCCATTGGGCTTTTTAAGCAGGAAGCCAACCGCATCTGGGGCACCATCCTTACTGCCACCGGGGATTTCCGCTATTTGCAGGGTAATGTAAAAGGAAAAAACCTCTACCTCAGCACTTTCGACGGTGCACACGACTTCATCTTTCAGGCCAGCCTGCTGGGCCCTGGCAAGCTGGTCGGACTTTGGCTATATGGCAAAAATTACAAAGAGGGCTGGTCTGCCACAAAGGACGCCTCCGCCGAAATCCCAGATTTTACCAACGTCGCCTACAGTAAAAACGACCAGCCATTTGAGTTTTCTTTGAAAGGACTGGACGGAAGAACAATTACTCATAATGACCCCGCACTGAAAGGCAAACCCATCCTTTTGCAAATCTTTGGCACCTGGTGCTCCAACAGCATGGACTTGTCCAACTTTATCGATGATTGGCTCCAGGCCCATCCTGATGCCGGGTTTGAATGGGTAGGTCTGAGCTTTGAAACCAGAGACGACCTGCCTTATGCCAGAGAACGCCTGGAAAACTGGCGAACATTTATGGCGTCGGATGCAAAATTAGCTTTCGGCGGCAAAGCGGACAAAGCTTCTGCTTCCATGATGTTTCCTACCCTCAGCCGGGTAAATGCCTATCCTACGCTCATCATTTTGGACAAAGATCACAAGCCTGTGAGAACCTATGGATTCTTTAATGGCCCTGCCACGGGGGAGTACTACGAAGTATTCAAAGAAGACTTTGAAGCGGTGGTCAAAAGTGTGCTTGACAATCGCTGACAAAAGTCACACAAGGAAGACGCAGGTGATCATGATTTAGGGGTTTTTAGTGCAATACCTTGGTACACTAAAGACACAGACATGATGCCCGAACTAAATGACAAAATATTGGTTCAACTTCAGCAATTGGAAACTGAACTGGTTCATGAAGCAAGAGTTTACAGCGACCTGATTGAGCAAGTTTACCCCTCCAATAAAGCCTCAGCGCTGAACCTTATTCACTACCTGACCCTTCGGAAAGCGGATCTCCGGCCTTTGCAAGACAAACTTCATTATTTGGGGCTTTCTTCACTTTCCAATTCCGAAAGCCACACTATGCACCAGCTTCGCTCGGTTATTCAGTGGCTGAATAAGCAACCTTACCACGGGCACCCCGATGATATCGATCCGGTAACCGCCCGGGCCATTGCGCAGAGGCAATCCATGCATTTGTTTGGTCAGCACCCCAGCAACGAAATTCCTTTTGTCATGGTGACGCTGGATGCCCGAATGGCTGGCGACATTGGGTTGGTTTCTCAGTTTTTGGAACAGGGAATGGATGTGGCAAGAATCAATTGCGCCCATGATGATGAAGCAACATGGGATTTGCTGGTTTCTACTTTAAAACAGGCTATGGCTGAGACGGGAAAAGGCTGTCGGATTTACATGGACCTTGCCGGGCCCAAATTGCGCACAGGCATTCCTGGTAAAGAAAAAGATAAAAAGCGATTGAAGGTAGCAGAAGGGCAAACGCTAAAACTTGTGGAGCCCGAGTACGAAGCAGGCCCAAAAGCGAGAGTCGTGAGCTGTAGCGTAAGGGGTATTATCGCACAATTGAAACCCGGGCAGAAAGTGCTTTTTGATGATGGACTTATCAGCACAACAGTGGTGAAAGTAAAGGGCAACCAGGCTCACCTTGAAATTGACAGGGTTTCAGGCACCAAACCCCATTTGAAAGCGGGCAAGGGCATTAACTTTCCGAATGCGCAGCTCGAGATTGTGAGCCTGACAAAAGAAGACAAAAAGGCATTGCCTTACATTTGCCGGGAAGCCGACATGGTGGGTTACTCCTTTGTGCGAACAGTAGACGATTTGAAAGTGCTTCAAAGCAGCCTAACAGACCTCAGCGAAAGTCCTCCTCACATCATCATCAAAATAGAAACCCCCGAAGCGTTTGTCAACCTACCCGAACTGCTGTTGCAGGGAATGACCCAAAACACCATGGGCGTAATGATTGCAAGGGGCGACCTGGCAGTAGAAGTGGGGTTTGAGCGGATGAGTGAGTTGCAGGAAGAAATCCTGTGGATTTGTGAGGCGGCTCACGTGCCGGTCATTTGGGCCACGCAGGTGCTCGAAACACTCAACAAAACCGGAGTAGCTACCCGCTCGGAGGCCACTGACGCAGCCAGGTCGGCTATGGCCGAATGCGTGATGATCAACAAGGGATTGCACACCGTAGAGGTGATCCGGTTCCTGAAAGACATATTGAGCAGAAGCGGCGGGCACCGCACCAAACGAAGACACTTATTCAGGCCATTATCAGTGGCGCAGCATTTCTTTAAAGAAAGGGAGCTTCTCCAAGAACTAACCGCTTCAGAAAATGCTTAATAAGGCGACTTCTGGTTGACGGAAGAGTTACCCGAAAAAATATAAACTAACGTGAGTTCGATATAAAAAAGCGAGGATTTAGGATGAAATAAGGCGAGAAATTAGTATATTAAGTGACTGACAATCAACGTAATAACTAACATTCTCGCCTATGTTAACATCTAATAAAATTACTGAAATTTTCTGTTCCATTGATGATTTCACCTTAGAATTTGTCCCAAAATTTGAAAGCCACCTTCTGGGGGTTAAAAAAAGAAACAAACCAGGCAAGCTTTCCCTGTCTGAAGTAATGACTATTCAAGTACTGTTTCACCTGTCTGGTTATAGAAATTTTAAGACTTTTTACAATGCCTATGTTTGTATCCATTTGCGGTCTTACTTCCCTGCTGTGGTCAGCTATAATAGAATGGTTGAGTTAACAAGAGATAGTATGGTTCCTTTGGCTATCTACCTAAAAAGTCAAAGCCTGGGTCGTTGTACTGGCATAAGTTTCATCGATAGTACACCCCTTAGAGTATGTCATAACAGACGCATCCACAGCCATAAAGTTTTTGATGGACTAGCAAAAAGAGGTCAATGTTCGATTGGATGGTTCTATGGCTTTAAACTGCATTTAATCACCTTAGATACAGGAGAAATCGTCGATTTTATGCTTACTCCAGGCAATGTGGATGATCGCAAACCACTGCAAATAGAGCGATTCATTAAGAAACTATTCGGCAAGTTGTTTGGGGACAAGGGATACTTGAGCAAGGAGCTTTTCAAAAACCTATTTTTCAGAGGGGTACATTTGGTCACCAAGCTTAAACGAAATATGAAGACATCTACTGTCACCCCAATCATGGATGCCATCCTGCTACGCAAGAGAGCCATTTGTGAAACGATCATCGATCAACTAAAAAACATCTTCCAAATTGAACACTCAAGACATAGAAGTAGCGCTAACTTTGTCACCAACTTATTCTCAGCATTGATAGCCTATAACTTCTGCGAGAAAAAGCCCTCAATTAGGGTTAACTACAAAGACTCCGGACAGCTTTTTCTCCCTTTATAGATCAAAATTATATCGAACTCACGTTAAACTATGTGGAACGAAAGGTACGCCAAAACTGAATTTGCCTACGGCAAGGAGCCCAACGATTTCTTGAAACAACAAATAGCTGAGAAAAGCTCCGGCAAGGTACTTTGCCTCGCTGAAGGACAAGGTAGAAATGCTGTGTACCTGGCAGGCCTGGGCTACGAGGTTACGGCAACCGATCTGTCGTCGGTGGGTTTAGAGCGCACAAAGGAACTGGCGAAAGAAAGGAATGTTGCCGTCGCCACACTGCAAGTTGACCTGGGCGAATACCAGATAGGCAGCGAAGCTTGGGACGGGATCGTCTGCATTTTTGGTCACTTCCCACCTTCTGTGCGAACCCATGTGTTGAGTCAACTCTATGGCGGGCTGAAAAAAGGTGGCTTTCTGCTGATGGAAGTTTACAGCACAGACCAACTCGGCTATGGCACGGGTGGGCCAAAAGAAATGTCCATGCTGTACACACTCAGTGAGCTTGAAACCATGCTGGGCTCCTCCTGGGATTTCGAAGTGTTGCACCAAACTGAAAGAGAAGTCATCGAAGGTGAATACCACAACGGAAATTCGTCGGTGATTCAGGTTTTCGGGAGGAAGAAGTAAAACCAACTTAAACCTTCGGCAACACCCACGGCTTCCTGTAGCTCGGAAACACCAGCGCATTGGCCGCTTTGTTATTCAAAATCTGCCGCTTGGTTTCATCGTAGGTAACCGGGCCCGATCCACGCAGCGAGAGGTTACCCAAATGGGCGTAAATGCCTGCCATTCGGCCCATTTCAATCGTGCAGTTGGTGGTACCACGACTTTTGATGCCGTCGAGAAAATTGCGCACATGCTCTGGGTGGTAATTTTTCCCCTTTTCGAAAAGTATCGGCTCCATGGTTGGGCTTCCATTTCTGTTTTCTGGCTTCAGCTCCCAGAATTCTCTGTTGGCCACAATGGTAGCATCGTCACCCTGTATAGCCAGGCCATAGGGCTTGTTGTAAGGCCCACTTTGGATGCCCGCTGTGTGATCCCAGGTCAGCACAAAGTCTTTCATTTGGTATACCACAGAAAGGGTGTCGGGTGTTTCGTGGTTGTAATTGGGAAAGGAAAGATTGCCTCCAATTGAACTCACCGTGGCAGGCATGTAGTCGACCTTGCCAGCCCAAAGGGCCATATCAAGCAAATGCACACCCCAGTCGGTCATGAGGCCCCCGCCGTAGTCCCAGAACATGCGCCAGGAACCATGAAAGCGAGTGGGGTTGAATGTGCGATCAGGAGCTGGCCCTAGCCAGGTATTGAAGTCCACTCCGGCTGGTACTGATTCATCAGGCTTCTTGAGCTGACCGATGCCGTAGCCGAAATTACCCCACACCTTGATCTTGCGAAGTTTGCCAAGCTTTCCTTCATGCACCATGGCCATGATATCCGCCCAGTGGGTGCCGCTGCGCTGCTGCTGACCTACCTGCACCACTTGCTTGCTGTATCTTTTGGCCGCCGCCGTCATCACCTCTATTTCTCCTATGCTATTGGCCAGGGGTTTTTCAACATACACATCTTTCCCGGCTTGCAGCGCTTCAACAAAAGGCAAACAGTGCCAATGATCGGGTGTGCCGATGATCACAGCATCAATATCCTTGTCCGCAAGCAGGTCTCGATAGTCTTTGTACAACTTTGGCTTTTTGCCTTGCTTTTTCTCTACCTGAGCTGCCTTGTCGGTCAGTACATTTTCATCCACATCGCAAAGCGCCACACACTGCGCATCCGCATTGTTCATATGGTTCTCAAGGATCCAGTAGCCCTGGCCCCGGCAGCCGATCAGGCCAACGTTAATAACATCGCTGGGGGCGGCCTTTCTGCGACCGGCTAAAACCGCTGACGGGAGAATAGTCAAAGCACCCAGCCCAAGGGTGGTGTGCTTCACGAAGGTGCGTCTATTGGTAATCATAATTGAGTAGATGTGTATCTCTGTCTAAGCTAAAAGGATATTTCCCATTATGAAAGTGGAAATGTAGATTTGGGCCAGCGGGTGCAAATAAGAAACTAAACTAGTTATGCCGGAAATTCCTGAATCCAACAATAGCAGGCTCAAAAGGGCTGTTCTTTGGATTGTGATCATCTTGCTTCTTTGGTTGGTTTTTGGCTGCTCTGGTAAAGCAGAGAAAAAGGAACAAGACCCATGTGCCTCCTTTGAATGTCAGCATGGGGCTATCGTGAGGGCCGATACCGCCGATAAGTCCCTGACCCTCGTTTTCACTGGCGACGAGTTTGCCGATGGTGCCCATCATATCATTGATGTGCTGGCCAAACAACAGGTGAAAGCAAGCTTCTTTTTCACGGGTAATTTTTATGGTAATCCGGCATTTGAAAAAATCATCCATCAGCTCAAGCAAAACGGTCATTACCTTGGCGCACACTCCGACAAGCACCTGTTGTATTGCTCCTGGGAGAATCGTGATAGCCTGCTGGTGACAAAACGGGAGTTCACGCAAGACCTTGAGGCAAACTATCTAAAAATGGGGCGGTTTGGAATAAGAAAATCAGATGCCCCCTATTTTTTGCCACCTTACGAATGGTACAACGACAGCATTAGCAAATGGACGAGACAATGGGGCCACCAACTCATCAACTTCACGAGCGGCACCAGATCCAATGCGGACTACACCACACCCGACATGCCCAACTACCGAAGCAGTAACGTCATCTACGATAGCATCCTCGACCATGAGCAAAAAGACCCGGCAGGTCTCAATGGCTTTTTGCTGCTTGCACACATTGGCACTGCACCGGAAAGAACAGACAAGTTTTATATGAGGCTGGAGGAGCTGATTGTTGACTTGAGGGCGAAAGGGTATGAGTTCAAATCACTTGTTGACCTGCTCAATGCTGGCGCTTCAGGCGTCAAAGAGGAGTGATATGGTGGCCATAGGCAAGAACATCTTGCCACTGTCGGGCAACAGAATAAACCCATACTTTTGATAGAAATGGACTGCATTGTCATCAATAGGATCAACAATCACTGCCAACGAGCCAATACTGCTACTGGCCGTCTCAAAACTCTTCTTCAAAGCATCAACCGACAATAGCTCACCAAATCCTCTCCCTGCCATTTTCTTATCAACTGCCAATCTTCCAAGGAGTGTGGCGGGCAAATCTTTATAATTAGGAGGTAATTTTTTCCTGATTTCCTCCGGGAGCAGTTTTTGGTTTATCGATGCGCAAGACAGGGTATAAAATCCCAAAACCAAATCCTCACTATCGGCAAGTACGAAACAAACAGACAGCTTCCGTTTAACATCCTGCTTCGCCTGCTTGATAAGATAATTATCCAGCATAGGCTGACCACAGCTGAACTCACTCTTGTGGTGAGAGGTGTCGAGAGGTACTATGGCATAGTTCTTCACTGCTTCAAAGAATCTTTGTGCCTGTTCAAAGCATTCTTCAAAGCCTTATTAGGTGCGGGCGGATTCATCAGTGCGTCGAAAAAAATTTCTTTGTCCTTGCCAGACGCTATGATCCTGTCGTGTTTTTCAACAATCTTCTGTGCCTCCTGCTGGGCAGAGTGTACAACAAACTCCGTGAGGGTTCGAAACCCACCCAAACTAGCTGCGTACTCAAACAATTCTTTTTGCTCCCTTGAAAGCCTTGTATCAAATCTTGCCTTTTCTGAAACACTCATGGTCATATTGTTTTCATGCCAAATGTACGGAAAATATACGTACAAAATAGCTTAAAAGTTCAAACAATTTGATCTTCTATACACTATAACGGCTGGTTGAATTTATCTTTAGCTGATTTTTGATTTCCTTGACACGAAACGTTTGCTCCATGACCCTACTCTACCTGCAATTTCTGGTTTCCTTCCTCCTCCCACTTTCCGACCCCACGGAGGCCAAAGCTGATGCTGTGCATATTCGCATCAACCAAATCGGCTACTTACCAAATGAAAGCAAAGCGGCCATCGTCTTTTCCAATTCGCCGGTAAAGGAGACTTTTCAATTAGTGGATGTCAACACTGGCTCATCCCTGGCTGTGGTAAAACCCGCCAAATCAAAAGCCAAAGGTTGGGGCACTTTCAGCTATTACTATGCACTGGACTTCACCTCCATCACCAAAGAAGGTACCTACAAGCTGGTAGGGCAGAAAAGTAAAACGGCCTCCCGCCAGTTCACCATTTCAGATAAGGCCTACAGCGGGCAAACCGAACCCCTGCTCACCTTCATGCGTCAGCAGCGCTGCGGCTACAACCCCTTCCTCGACATGGTGTGCCACCAGCGTGACGGACGCAGCATGTTTGGCCCCATGCCAGACTCCACTTATGTGGATGTGAGCGGCGGCTGGCACGACGCCGGGGATCAGCTGAAGTACCTGATCACAGGCAGCTACGCCACCGGCCACATGCTACTGGCCTACGAGCTGTTTCCGAAACGCTTTGCTGACGACACCAACGCCCTTGGTCAGACCGGTGGCAATGGGCTTGCCGACGTGCTCGACGAAGCCAAATGGGGCCTCGACTGGATCCTCAAAATGCATCCGGTTCCTGACCAACTCATCCACCAGGTGGCCGACGACCGGGACCACAAAGGCTGGAAAATCCCCGACAATGATCCTTCGGATTATGGCTGGGGGCCAAATAGCTATCGGGTGGCCTATTTCGCAACAGGAGAGCCTCAGGGCCTGATGAAGTATAAAAGTGAGGCAACCGGGGTGGCCAATCTTGCGGGAAGATCAGCCGCTGCTCTGGCACTGGGTGCCCGTATTTGGAAGAACGACTTGAAAGAGGAATCATTTGCCTCCGATTGTCTGGAAGCGGCCAAATCGTTGTATGCCCTGGGAAAAGCAAAGGAAGGTTTTCAGCAGGGTAATTCATACGGTGCTCCCTATCGCTACACCGAGCAAACCTGGACAGACGACATGGAGTGGGGAGCGGCCGAGCTGTATAAAACCACGGGCGAAAGGGCCTACCTGGAAGACGCAAAAAAGTATGCTCGTTTAGCTGGCACCGAAGGATGGACAGTGCTCGACACGGCAGCTCACTATCAATATTATCCTTTCATCAACCTGGGGCACTATGCCCTTTATGAGGTGGTGGAACCAGCCTTCCAGGATACACTGGCCGGCTATTACCGGGCGGGGATTGACTTTACACTTAAGAAAGCCGCCCGCAACCCTTACAACATCGGCATCCCCTTTATCTGGTGTTCCAACAACCTGCTGACAAGTCTTGCAGCCCAAATCATTCTTTACGAGAAAATGACAGGCGACCTGCAATACCACGGCTATCTGGTGGCGCAGCGAGACTGGCTTTTTGGTCGGAACCCATGGGGCACCACCATGTTCACCGGCATGCCAGAGGGCGGAGAATACCCAGTGGATGTGCACACCAGCGTATGGGCGATGACAAAAAAAGAAGTGCCTGGTGGGCTGGTGGACGGGCCGCTATTTGGCAGCATTTACTATAAAATGCTGGCTGTGGAGCTTTCAGAACCCGACGAATTCGCTGCTTTTCAGAACCCTTTCGTTGTGTACCACGACGACATTGGCGACTACTCCACCAACGAACCGACCATGGATGGAACGGCTGGAGCTGTTTTGATGATGGCTTATTTTGGGGTGGATAGGTAGGAAGGCAATGAAGCGTCAATCAGCCTTTTATTATCTCAGGCAAATTCACTGTAAAGCCATCAATTGGCCCTGTGCCTGCCAACGGCTGATCAAAGGGATGCTCACTTGTATTGCCGCCGGTTGAGTAAACCCAAACCCTTTGATTGTCAAAGTCGATGAGCCAACCGAGGGAAGCTCCCTGGCTGATCCACTCGTTCATTTTTGATTGAACCTGCTTCAGGTTGTCAGAGGCAGAAACAATCTCGATAACAAAATCGGGACACACGTGAGCGAACTTCTTTTTTTCCTCCTTTGCCAGCGCTTCCCACTTGTCTTTTAAAATAAGGCTAACGTCCGGAGAGCGAACAGCTGAATTGGGTAGGGTAAATCCCGTGGATGAGTCAAAGACATAACCCGCTTTTGACTTTTTGTTCCATGCACCAAATTCGATTAGTAGATTGGAATTGTAAAAACCTGTTTCGCTATAGGTCGGTGACATAATAATAATATTTCCTTCTGCGTCTCGCTCGATTCGCAAATGTCGGTTGTCCATGCAAAAGTTCTGAAACTCCGCCTCTGTGAATTTCCCTAATGACTGTGTATTCAGTTCATGAACCATGTGTCTCGATTTTGATTCAGCTTAATAAAGTTAAAGAATTAATTTGAAAGATGGCCACCTGGAGACGGGCTCTTTACCAGAGCAATGAGCAAGGTACGGATGTATTACTTCGTCCTCTCAATGGTATACTGTACCAACTGCTTCAGCGAAGTTTTATAAACGGAGTCCTTAAACTCATCAAGAATAACGAGTGCCTCCTGATAGTGGCGCTCCATGGCATCTCTGGCGTAATCGAGCCCACCAGATTGCTTCACATAGTCAATGACTTCCGTTCGCTTTTTGGGCTTATCGCTGTCGTGCCGGATAATGCTGAGGATGCGCTTTCTATCGGCGGGACTGGCCTCACGCAAAGCATAAATCAGTGGCAGGGTCAGCTTCTTTTCTTTGATGTCAATACCTAGCGGCTTACCAATTTCGTCAGCACCATAGTCAAAAAGGTCGTCCTTGATCTGAAAAGCCAAACCAATTTTTTCCCCGAACATGCCCATTCGGTCAATAGAAGCCTTATCGGCCCCGACGGAAGCTACGCCCACTTTACAGCAGCTGGTGATTAAACTGGCAGTCTTTTGCCTGATGATATCATAGTAAACTTCTTCTGAGATATCCAGCTTTCTGGCCTTCTCCATTTGCAGCAACTCGCCTTCACTCATTTCCTTCACTGCTTCGGAAACGATTTTCAATAAGTCGAAATCACCATTGTCAACCGAGAGTAAAAGCCCCCTCGACAGCAAAAAATCACCCACCAACACTGCAATTTTGTTTTTCCAGAGCGCATTGATAGAAAAGAAACCTCTCCGGTAATTGGCATCGTCCACTACATCGTCGTGCACCAGCGTAGCGGTGTGAAGCAGTTCAATCAGAGAAGCGCCCCGGTAAGTGGCGTCGGTTATTGGGCCGTAAACGCCTGCGCTGAGAAACACAAACATAGGCCGCATCTGCTTGCCCTTCCGCTTCACTATATAGGTCATTATTTTATCCAGCAACATGACATTACTCTTCATGGAGTGTCGGAATTTCTTCTCGAATTCAGTCATTTCTTGCGCAATAGGCGCCTGGATATCTTCTAGTTGAAGCTTCATATGTTTGCGGCACAATAATAACAGGTTAAACCTGCTTTGCAAAAGTACTACCCGGCGGTAAACCCTCTGATAAAGGCTATAGTTTCAGCCAGGGCAACAAAATTCACCTTTTATTTGCCACCCGGAAAGTTTGATTTGATCAATTCAGCAAAAACTTCGAGGTTAGGTGATATTTTCTTCCGTAGCCCTTAAAAAAAACAATACCTATGCGTCGAATACCTTATTTCCTTGTAGATGTATTTACGCAGTCGCCATTTGGCGGCAATCAGCTGGCGGTAGTATCCAAAGGCGACCTCGTTAGAGAAGAAGAAATGGCTCAGATTGCCAGAGAGTTTAATCTTTCAGAAACCACTTTCATCTACTCTCCTGAAAATGAAGACCACAATGCCCGGGTGCGCATATTTACCCCGGGTCAGGAGTTGCCGTTCGCTGGGCACCCTACGCTGGGCACTGCCTTCGTTATCGCAAGAGACATTGACTACAAACCAGAGGACAAAATCCTCACCGTGTTTCTTGAAGAGAAGGTGGGCACGATCCGGGTGGATATTGATATTCAGAACGGCGCCCCTGAAATGCTTGTGATGACGCAGCCGCTCCCCACTTTTGGAGAAACACTGCACGATATCCCACTCCTTGCAGAACTTTTATCGCTCCGGGAAAGTGACTTCCTGCCGAATTATTTCCCACAAACTATTTCATGCGGCGTGCCCTATCTGATCACACCTTTGAAATCGCTGGAAGCAGTGAGAAAAATCAAGTTCAGGACAGATGTTTGGGAAAAGGTGGTAGAAAAATACGACCCAGGCTGGATCTATCCCTTCGCCATGGGAGGAGATGATATCGAGTCGCACGTGCACGGTCGCATGTTTGCCCCTGAAGCTGGCATTGTGGAAGACCCAGCTACAGGCTCGGCCAATGGGCCACTGGGCTGCTACCTGGTACAGCATAAGCTTAGGAATACCGGAAAAAAAACAAAGATCATCAGCGAGCAGGGTTACGAAATGGGCAGGCCCAGTAAGCTGTATCTCGAAATAGAAAGATCCGAAATAGCTATCACTCAGGTAAAAGTCGGTGGCTACTGCGTGTTTATGGGCCAGGGTCAACTATTTTTGCCGTAAGGATCAAACCCAGCCCATGAAAAACCACTTTCCACTGCTCTTTATTGCCATCGTTTTTCTTACGTCATGTTCTGAAAATGAATCAGAACGCATCAAAACCTTCCCCAATAAGTTTGCTGACCAGGAACTGGTGAAGCTATACGACTTTAAAGACAGAAGGCAGTCGGAGGCTTTGATTCCCTATCTCACCCATCAGCAGAGTGTGTACCGTGAAGAAGCGGCAATGGCGTTCGCCTCTACTCAAGACACTGTTGGGCTTCCCTACCTGTTTCCGCTTTTGTCAGACCCCAAAATTGAAGTGAGAAAAGCAGCAGTCTTTGCCATCGGCCAGATGAAAAGAAAAAGTGCACAGTCGGCGCTGGCCAACAGGCTGCCGCTCGAAACGGAGCCCCTGGTCAGGTACTATCTTTTGGAAGCACTGGGCAAATGCCTCAGCACCGATTACATGCATTTTTTGGCTGACTATGAAGCGAACGACGATCTCACTGTTGCTGGGAAGGCCTGGGGCATTTATCGTGCTGGCGTTGGGGGAATTAGCGACTCGGTGCTGACTGTGGCTGCCAGCGCCATCCTGGCCGACTCCCTGCCTGATGAGGCAAGAGTGGCTGCTGCCAACTATTTTGCGAGAATGCGGGGGATAAGCATAGCACATTTTGAAAGTATGCTAAAAAACAGTGCCGCCAACGATTCTCTTCCAGCCGTAAGAATGGCGGCAGCAAGGGCTTTAGCAAAATCCGATAACGATTCGATAGCTTTTTTCATTGATGAACAGCTCAACAGAGAAAGCAACTCCCTGGTCAGGGTAAACCTCATCAGAGCGCTTAAGCAGGAGCATTTTCCAGTCGTAGAATCAACGCTCCTCGGAATACTTAAAAGCGCAGATTATCAAACCTCAGTCAGTGCTGGTGAAGTGATCAGTTCATGGCAAGGCCGGGATGTGGAACGATGGATCTGGGATATTAACGATCAGATTGTGATACCCAGAACCCGGGCCATTGTTTTAGGCACTCTGCTGGAAAGCAACCTGTACGGCTACAATGCCTATAGAGAGCTGTCGGAAATGTATAGCGGTGTAAGCAACCCATACGACAAAGGGTTTGTTTTACAGGCGCTGGGAAACTACCCCAACGCCAGCGCCTTTCTTGGCGACCGGCTGGATGATCCCCACCCGTTTGTTCGCACAAGCGCCATGGAAGCGCTGAGTACGATAAACCAGTCTGCCCAGTTCCCTGTTTTCAAGCAACCGGAGCTGATTGGCTATTTCAGGCAGGCCATTCTTTCGGGTGATGCAGGGAAGGTGACGGTAGCCGCTTCAACACTAACAAGACTCAGAACAAAGCTCCAACCTTACCTGGGCAATATCCAGTTTATGTACCAGGGACTCGACAGCCTGCACCTTCCAGAGGATCTGGAACCCTATCAGGCGCTGGAAAGCACCATTAGTGCCTATGAAGGGCGAGAAGGCATTAGCCCAGGGCAGCTTTACCAGAACCCAATCGCCTGGGATGTGGTGAGCGAAATTAGCAAGGGAACAAAAGCCACAATAGAAACATCGAGGGGCGCTATAGAAATAGAACTGCTGGTGGAAGAGGCGCCTGGCTCTGTCGAGAATTTCGTCAGCCTGGCCCGCAGTGGTTTCTACGAGAACCTCACTTTCCATCGGGTGGTGCCAAACTTCGTGATTCAGGCAGGCTGCCCAAGAGGCGATGGCTACGGCAGTTCGGATGGAGTGATCAGGTCTGAGTTTTCGACTCAAAAGTACGGCACTGGCTACGTAGGCATGGCGAGCGCAGGCAAAGACACCGAAGGCTCGCAGTGGTTTATCACGCACTCTCCCACCCCACACCTCGACGGTGCCTATACCATTTTCGGACGAGTAACCAAAGGGATGGACGTGGTCAACAAAATTGAAGTGGGAGACCACATCACCTCCATCAAGCTGCCATGAGCAGACCTATTGCCTCCTGCCCCCTGGCTGATCCTGATGACCAGAAAAATCATCTCAATCTGTTTGCTTCCTATCTGGAGGTAGTCAGGAAGGGAAAATCCAAAAAGTATGCTCTTACGCCCATCATGCGGCTGGAAATCAATCACAGGCAACTGCTAGGGCCACTTATTGGCGGCGGACTTTTGAGCTGTATTGCATTCATTACGCTTTTTTCGTGGAACAAATGGGCAGCACTTTTACTTGTGCTGGGCATTGGCGGCATGGGTCTGATGTACTACGGGCTAGTGGGAGTAAAAGTGCTCACTCTTAAAGAAGATAAAATTCGTTACGACATCATGCTGCCCGGCATTGGCGAAGCGATGCCGACATTCATTAGCTTCTATAATCACCTCATACCGAGGATGGCACTCGGGGAATCGCACGTCTTTCCTGCTTATCTGCTCAAAGATCTGACAAATGACAACAATAGCACTTACCTCTACCTCGTTCTGCCAGACCTGTTATCAAACCAAGCCGATTATGAAGTTGTAGATTTAATGAAACTATCGATGGAGCTTCATTTCGAGTACGATGGTGTTAAGCACTACCGGGCAAAAGTTGATGGGCCTGTTCCCCCCGAAGCTTTCATTGAGCGTTCCGATAGCACATAAGGAATCTGATACATTGTCACAAACACTTTCTGTGTGATGTCTTTAAATTAGTATATTGGCCCCCCAAGAAGCCTGATTGTGAATGGAAGCTGAGACGGAAAAAATAAAAGGAGAAAAGAAGAGATATAAGCCAGTCCTGCCGAGGACCCGTTACTGGCCTATTGTGCAGCTGAACAAAAACAAGAAAGCTTTCATTGAAACTGTTACCAATGAGAGCCTGAAAAACCTGATCACTCTCACATCAGGGCGGTCGCTGAAAGAAGAGCTGGAGTCAACTGTTTACCGGGAAAGGCTGCGCATGAAGCAGAACCCGTGGAAAGTTGATCCGAAAGACGAAAAAGACTTTTGGAACCAGATACAGAAAAGGCTCATTGAAATGCCTCACGATGATGAGGCAAAAAAGAAAGAAACTGAGGAGGCCATCCTTCGGGAGATTATCAAGCGTTACGCCAACGAGATCTCAGGTAATTTCAAAAATTCTCACTACAAGTTTGCCCGTACCGTCATCACCTTTGGATTTGCTCGCCTGCTCAATGCTACCCGGGTAAAAGGCATTAAGTCCCTTTGGAGCAAACAGCTTGACCTCGATGACAAAATCCACGTGGTGGGGCAAGTAGAGCAGCTCCGCCGACTGGCCAGAAGAGGCACCATCGTTATGGTGCCCACACACTTCAGCAACCTCGATTCAATACTTATTGGCTGGGTGATTCAGCACATGGGCTTGCCGCCATTCATCTACGGTGCCGGACTCAACTTATTCAATATCAGGATTTTTGCCTACTTCATGAACAGCCTTGGCGCTTACAAAGTAGACAGAAGAAAGAAAAATTTAATCTACCTGGAAACACTCAAGACGTATTCACAGGAAGCATTGAAATATGGCTGCCATAGCTTGTTCTTCCCCGGGGGCACCAGGTCAAGATCGGGGGCTATTGAAACCCAACTTAAGCTCGGCTTGCTGAGCACAACAGTGGCTGCACAGCGGGAGCATTTTGAAGAAGACGAAGAGAAGGCTAAAAAGATTTTCATCGTGCCGGTAGTGCTCAACTACCACTTCGTTCTTGAAGCGCCCAGCCTTATCAACGACTATCTTGAAAGGAAGGGCCAGGAGCGATACTACGTGGAAAATGATGAGTACTCCACGTCTTACAAAATCATCAAGTTTCTGCTGAAATTTTTCACCAGAGGCTCCGATATCTCTGTAAGTATTGGCAGGGCCATGGATGTGTTTGGCAACTATGTAGACAACCACGGAAACAGCCTCGACAAGCAGGGAAACCCGATGGAAATAAAGGACTACTTCACCACCGATGGCGTAATCACCTTCGACGCACAGCGGGAGCAGGAATACACCCGTATTCTCGCCAAAAGGATTGTAGAAGAGTACCACAAATACAACCGGGTATTTAGCAGCCACCTCGTAGCTTTCACAGCTTTTGAAATGATCAAAAGGAGAAACCCTGCGCTTGATCTTTATAATCTGCTCCGTCTGCCAGATGAGGACACGGAAATTGGCTACGCCGAGTTCAGAGAGACTTTCAGCAAGCTCAGAGAGGAAATATTCCGCATGAAAGAAATGGGGAAAATTAACTTTGCCAGTCACCTTGAGGGGCCTGTTGACGACGTGATCAAATACGGAATTGACAACTGCGGCATGTACCATGCCCTGAGGCCTATTTTGAAGAACAAAAAAGGAAATGTGACAACGCAGGACATGAACAGGCTTTTTTACTACTATAACCGGATGGATGGCTATGACCTCGAAAAGTTCATCTAAAGATCCGGTGGGCGTATTAGGCGCCGGCAGTTTCGGAACTGTGATAGCCAATATGCTGGCGGAAAAGACCGACGTAATACTTTATGCACGCACGCCGGAAAGGGCCAAAAATATTAACGACAAGAGGGAAAGTTCCGGACAGGCCCTTCACGAAAGGATCACAGTGACCAACGACCTGGAGCTTGTTGCCAAGTCGTGTAATGTCATTTTCCCGGTTGTGCCTTCCGCCAACCTGCGGGAGCTCATCCGCCGCATGTCGCCCTATCTACGGCCCTACCATATCCTCATCCATGGCACGAAGGGCTTCGATGTGAGCCTTCCGGACAACAAGCAGCTTAATGCCAACAGACCGCTTAGCCGGGATTATGTAAAGACCATGAGCGAAGTGATTATGGAGGAAAGCTCCGTCGTGAGAGTGGGCTGTCTGGCAGGCCCCAACCTCGCCGGCGAAATGGCAGCCCGGCAGCCAGCAGCTTCAGTGGTAGCCAGCCACTTTGACGAGGTGATCAATGCCGGCCAGCAATTGCTGAAAAATGAGCGTTTTCTCATTTATGGTAACAGCGACCTCATCGGTGTTGAGCTGTGTGGCGTACTTAAAAACATTATCGCTATTGGCGCAGGTGTTATTCACGGGCTCGGCCTGGGCGAAAACGCCAAAGCCCTGCTCATCAGCCGGGGCATGGTAGAAATGATCTATATCGGTCAGGCACTGGGCGGGAACACAAAAGCCTTTATCGGACTAGCCGGTGTCGGCGACCTCATCGCCACCTGCTCGAGCCAGCACAGCCGCAATTTTACCGTTGGCACAAGGCTGGCAAAGGGTGAGAAAATCAAAGACATCATCGAAAGCATGGAAGAGACTGCCGAAGGAGTGCGAACCATTGAAATCGTCAAAAGCCTTTCGGAATTCTACAAAGTACGGTGCCCGATCACGGAGGCCTTGCACAACATCATCAATGAGGAGATGACTGTGGGAGACGCCACAACTTACCTGATGAAATTCCCTTTCAGAGCGGAAATCGATTTTTTGTAGGGCGGTAAAAGATCATTTTTCCATCCAGGCTTTAAAAAAGCTGGCCTTTTCCTGGCTCACCACTACCTCTTCTTTTGGGCTGGGAATAAGTACCACACTGAGCTTTCCTTTTTCAAAACTCCGGTAACTCTCGATGGCTGAAATAGCCGCTATGTACTTCCGGTTAATTCGGAAAAAGGTGGCCGGGTCGAGGTCGGCTTCAATATCTGCCAGCGGCTTGTCCAGTATCAACTTCTCTCCTTCTCTATTCACAAGAAAGCTTACTTTGTGCTCAGAAAAAAAGTATTGAATATCCTCCACAGGCACCGATTTAAAGCTCACCCCCTTTTTTGCCACAAGCCTCTTTCTGAATTCGCTCTGCCCTTCCTGAACTGACCGTAGCGCATCAACCAAGTCAGAAGAAAAATGACTTTTCAGCTTCTCCAGCTTTGCAAATGCCTGCTGCAAATCAGCTTTTTTTAGTGGCTTCAGCAGGTAGTCAATACCATTCTGCCTGAATGCGTCGAGCATATACTGGTCAAATGCAGTAGTGAAAATTACTGGACAGGTCACCGCCACTTTCTTAAAAATTTCAAAAGAAAGGCCATCGTTTAGCTGTATGTCCATGAACAACAGGTCAACCACAGGTGTCTCCTGAAGAAAGGCAACTGCCTCTTTTACGCTTGTGGATTCATTAACAACAACTATGTCGTTACGCAACTTTTTCAGAAGAGAAATAAGTTGCTGCCTGGCAGGCACTTCGTCTTCTATGATAGCGACTTTCATACTTCAAGATAGGGCAATTTCACTTTAAATTCCTTCTCTGTTGCCTCAACAAGCACCTCCTTGCCGGTTAGCAGTCTGTAACGTTCTGTTAGATTTCTGAGCCCTATTCTGGAAGTACCTTTGAGGTGTTTGGCTTGCAGGTTGTTGGCCACTTCTACCCAACCATTATTCAGCCGCAGCCGAATGACCAGGGGCTCCTTTTCACTAAATTCGTTGTGCTTTACCGCATTCTCCAAAAGCAGTTGCAGGCTAATGGGTGCCATCAATTTATTAGACTCATCAGCAATGTCCACATCAAAATGCACCCCGTCGCCAAACCTGATCCTAACCAATGTGAAATAGCTGTTAGCGAAAGCAATCTCCTCTTCAAGAGTTACCAGTTCCTTCTGTTTGTTCATAAGGATATACCTGTACACATCCGACAAGCTCTCATTGAACTGTAGTGCCCTGTCCCTATCGTTTTCTATCAAGTAGGCGAGTGTATTGAGCGAGTTGAACATGAAATGCGGGTCGATCTGGCTTTTCAAAATCTCGAGCTCAGCCTCCACTCTGGCTCGCTCCAGCTGCTCAAAAGCCAAAAGATCGGTCTGGCGTTCCTTGATCAGAAAGACTGTTTCGTAGGCATGCGTAACAAAAATAACGCAGATCACATTGGCCAGCGACACCAGCTGCACAGCATCCCAATCAACCGGGGCCACCCCGGAAAACCAGTACCAGCCAACGATCAGCGCCACGGTCACTGGCGCAGTATAAAACACATTGGCTGCCACAAGAATGATCAGTTTTCTGACAGGACTGCTAAACCAGTCCATGTTTTCACGTTGCTTGAATAGCAACCAGCGATTCCCCTGCCAGATGCTCCACGAAATGAAAATGAAGTAGATATAACCAAACCAGTACATCCAGTCGGACAACCAAAGGTCGCCAAACAGGCCTGTGAAGTTCGGTATAAAAATACCGAAAGCAGGAATCCCGATCCAGCGAATAGTGCGGTCGTCGATGCGGGACAAGTGGCTTGAGTGCTTCATTTTCCTGTTTCGGAATGGGGAGATTCGGCTTCAGTAAATCCAGTTTTCATCCTTAAAATTAAGGATTTAGCTTGTTTCAATACTTACTTTCAAAACCTTACCAATATGACTGATTTATCGCAACTAAACTACCTGGCCATTTTCGTGGCAGCTTTCAGCGCTTTCCTTGTTGGGGGAGTTTGGTACTCCCCCATCCTCTTTGCCAAATCATGGATGAAAGAAAACAACTTCACAGATGATGACCTGAAAAGTGGGCAGGGCAAAATCTTCGGAACTGCGTTTGTGCTCGAGCTCATCATGGCCTTCAACCTGGCTGCTTTCATCGGAGCCGAATCAGACATTACTTTCGGATTAATTGCAGGCTTTCTGGCGGGCTTCGGCTGGGTGGCGCTTGGCATGGGTGTTACTTACCTTTTCGAACGGAAGTCCTTCCGCCTCTGGGCCATCAACGCTGGCTACCAGGTGGTATCCTTCACAGTGATGGGGGGAATTGTGGGGGTGTGGCATTGACCGGATGCTTAATATCCACAACCAAAAGCTTGCTCGGAGGGTGTTCCAGGATAAGGGTCATCATTCAACTATTTTCTTTGCATTAGGCTGCAACCAGTCGGAATTACCTGAAAACAGGTGTATTTTGCAATAATATGCCTTGAGTTGCACTGCTTCATTCAAAAACAAGAAAATGGAAACAATTACAATCGAATTGAAGAATAGCAAAGCTCTCAAACTAATTGAGGATCTTGAAGCACTTAGCCTTGTGAGAATTGTGAGAGAGCCGAAAACGGTTAAGGGTAAAAAGCTTTCAGAAAGACTCGCAGGAGCTATTTCCAGCAAGGAAGCTAGCGATATTGATACAGAGCTAGAGCAAATCAGGAGCTAGTGGAAAAGAAGTATTTAATCGATACTAATGTAATAATTGACTTCACAGGTAACCGGCTAACAGGCGCTCCCAAGGTTTTTGTTGGTGAAGTTATTGATAGCCAACCTTAAATCTCGGTTATCAACAAAATTGAACTTCTGGGCTTTTCAGTTGTACCAATCGAGATTATCGAATTTATGGCATCTATATACATTGTGGGACAAATGAGTAAAAAGGTGTTTCCGGCTCTGATTTGAGCCTTTTTTCGAGTAGGTCTTAATTCTATCGCAACTGAATGCAGAACTAAGCCTTTAATTCAAAGAGCGATTCACAAGCGCCGATATTCTACAATCTAATGTAGCCCTCCCAGCTTACGGCCAAAACCGTCTTATGACTTCTTTTCTTTCTTCTTGGGAACGCTGACTTTTAGCACATCTTCCAGGCTACCAATGATGTGTAGCTTTTCTTCGTACTTGTCAGGACGTTCTTTAGACTTCTTTTTCTTGTCGTTTGACATAGTACCAATTTACAGCTTTTTCAGATTATTCCCTATTTTTAAAGGATGGGAAAGGAAACGATAAAGAGCGGGGAGCCTCCTAAGACCTTTAATACATCTTTGGGGCCTGTCGGTGGCTTGATTAGGGGCAAGCAGTGGTCTAGTCATGGGAATAAGACCTACAAATACACGCCTAAGATTAAGGATATTAAGTCAAAGAGGCATTTCAAGAAAAAGAAACCAAAAGGTTCCTAATAATATTGACTTTCAAGTTTTTCCGCTATCTTTGTAATAAGAAAGGCCACCGACAAAGCCAGTAGCCTTAATTGAAATTAGCAAAATGATCTGTTAGAGTTTTCTACACTCCATCTCATTTCCATCTAATGAGAATGGCTTCAACCAGATCAATATATTTATAGGGCTTCGGCCCTCTATTTTTACATCATAGCAAATATCGCTGCTATATCTAATCCATACTCTTCAGCAAGTTTTTCCTTATGAACTTGTTTGACTTCATCCCCGTCAAACCAGCTAGAATATCCCCAGAAGTTTCCTTTTCCAAGTCTATTTTTTTCCTTCTTGACTTGACCAGCCTTACTTAAAGAAGTAAGAGCATTAGATATTTTAGCTATTACCTCAGATTTTTTACAATCTGATATCTTAGGATGATCTTCTAGTAGATCATCATAAATTTCCTCTGATGTACAAAGCCTTTCATAAGAACTTAAACTTCCAAGAACTTCATGCTTCCAGTTAAGTTTAGGAAGAGGAGCATACTTTTTTTCGTCTTTCACATCATCTATTGCATCTTCTCTATCTCTATCGTCTATTAATGTGATAGGAAGTTCAGGCTTTTTATCTCCAATCGTCTTACTTTCAGTAAATACATTAACCTGTCCAGTGAGTTTTAACAGCTCAGCCTCAAACGCCTCCTTCTTAATTTGGCGTTCCTTAATCTCTTTATCAAGAACACTAATTCTGTACTCTACAAATTCTCTATATACAGAAGGATCAACGCTATCATCTCCAATTAAATTACCCATAATCATTTGATTTAGAGTTATATTTACTTACCTTTGAAGCAATAAGAGCCGGTGCAGGGACTCTCCCCGCTTTACAACAGCGGAAGTTTACCGCCGGTCTTATCGCTAACAAAATTACCTCCTTGGTGTCTCGTAAACTCTTGGAGGTTTTTTTGTGCCCTAAAGCTTTACAAAGGTAGCAGGTCAAAAGATATAACAAAACAAAAAAGATAAAAAAGATAAGAAGTAACATTTTTTATTACTTTTTGCTTAAATATTAGGTGTTTAGTGGGACAAATCGTATCTTTATATCGTTAAAACAAAGAAACGATGGACTTCAAATCACTTCCCCAACTACTAGATCACTTCAAAGAAGAAAAGACGTGTATTGAGTACTACGAAAACATCCGTTGGGCTGGCAAGCCTGTTTGTCCTCATTGTGATGCTGAACATCCTTATGTTACTACTAGAGGCTATAAGTGTTCAAATAACGAATGTTACAAGAAGTTTACTGTAAAGGTTGGCACAATCTTCGAGAACTCTAAAATATCGTTAAGGACATGGTTTGCAGCTATTTGGCGATGTACAAATCACAAGAAAGGTATTAGTTCAGTTCAATTAAGTCTTGATCTTGGAATTACTCAAAAGACTGCTTGGTTTGTTCTTCATAGAGTTCGTGAAATGCTAAAAGATAAGTCTCCTAGAATGTTAGGTGAATATGGTATGGTAGAAGCGGACGAAGCATATATTGGACAACGTGAACAAACAAAACATTATTCTAAGAGACGTTCAGATGAAAATCCATCTCTTAGAAATGATGGTTCTCCTTATGTGGAAAAGAAGGTGATTGTTGGTATAATTGAAAGGAATGGAAAAGTAGTTCTTAAGCATGTCCCTAATGCTACTAAAAAGAATATGGTAGCTCTAATTGAAAAGCATGTTCCAAAGGGAGCTAAAATCTATACCGACGAAAGCAAGGTTTATAAGTCTTTAAAAAAGCACTACACACACGAGACTGTAAAACATGCTCTTTCTATCTATGTAGCTGGTGATGTTCACACTAATACTATTGAAAACTTCTGGAGCGTTCTTAAAAGAGGTCTCGTAGGCGTTTACCACCAAGTAAGTGAGAAGCACCTAGAAAGATACCTGGATGAATTTTCAGCAAGATTCAATACAAGGGACATTACAACTAGTGATAGGTTCCAGAACTTCCTTAAAGAGTCTGAAAGCTATCTAAGTCATAAAAGATTGATAGGAGTCAAATAAAAAGAGAGCCATCGAAAGATGGCTTTTTTGTTTAATAATGATGATTAATAACTATATTCATCATAAAAATTCATCGCATAATGGGAAAAATAGTCAAATCACCTAGAATTTCTATTAATAAGCTTGCTGATTATACCGATGCAAACTCAAGCAGAAGAAAGAAAATTATTGAAGAGTGTAAATACCCGGATGATGTAAGATTTCTTCAAACATGGTATAATGACGCAAAAAAGTATGTTGCAAAATATTGTACTACTGGATTTGATGTTGATATATTAGATAAGGGCATGAAAACTATAGCTGCAAAACCCGCCCTTGATCCAACATCTGTCACTAGAAATAAATCAAACGCTGAAGTACTTGCGTTACTTAAAAGTATTGAGTTCCCTGATTTATCTAATTTTAATGTCTATGTGTACAAAGGCGAAAATAAAAAATTAGAAATTAAAGGAGTGGATATAAGCGCTTATCCAGATATTATTATTGAGGGTGTTCACAGAAAAAATCCCATAGTAGGTGCTTTAAAATTTCAATATAGTAGCGGAAATCAACTAACCGAAGAACCAAGAAAATCTGTTAGTGCCCTCCTCGTTAAATTTCTACAAGACGAATACCCAAAGCATAAAGCCCACTTACCCCTTTGTTTGTCAATAGATATTCACCAACAAGGAATAACAGCCGCCCCAAAAACAATAATCTCTAGGTTTAATCAAATAGACGCATGTTGCGAAGAAATTGCAGATCGATGGGATAGCATATAGCAAATCATTTCAGCTATTGATTTCTCTTTATGACAATCCTTACATAAGGTTGCAAAATTTTCCAATCCACAGGCACTACCCCCTAAATGGACTGGTTTGATATGGTCAGCATGCCAATTATTAGTTATTTCTCCGCATGAACGACAAGCTCCACCGTCTCTTTCAAATATTTTTTCTCTAATGAATGAAGAGTCCCCTTTGACAAGGTAGTAAACCTCAAGTGCTTTAGACTGACAATACTTGGAAGCCCATTTTCTTTTCTTGTTGGACAAAATCTCACCGCAACCACATGCGCAAACACCATCAATTGACGGGAACAAATGGGCTATAGTTAGCCCTGTCTGATATCTTTGAGTGCTGTCAATCATAAAAATCGTAGGCTAGTTAATTGACTCTTGTAACACTCAGTGCAGTGTATATACAATTTATTAACAAACAACAAAACTACAAAGTTATTGCTGGCGGTTAATGAATTTTTGACGTGTGGCGCTATTACATGATGTGTAATATAGTTAGGGGTAGTCGCTCCGCTATTCATTGTCCACCCCTCTCCCCTTCCCAAAGCAGGGAGCCTTGTCCCTCTTTGTATATAGATGCCGAATTTATCGACTCTTGTCAGGTTGTCGGGCTAAACGAAGAAATAATAGACCTCACTATTTCGATTAGGAAAAAGGCGAAAATAAAGCTGCCTGATGCGATTAAAGCATCAACTTGTATCATACTTGATCTGACCCTAGTCACGAGAAATGAGGGCGATTTCGGTAAAATAGAAGGACTATCTTTGTTAAACCCCTGGACTTTGGCTTAAGACCAAAATCCAATCTATTTAACCCATATTCCGTCACACCCTCCAGTTGAGACAAGTTGCTAAATGATCCTTCCTTCATTGTTTTCGAAAGATGTACAAAAAATCTCATCAACGGCTTTCCAGCCGCTCCAGCCGCTTCAGCATGGGCGGATGAGAATAGTGCACAAATACATACCATGGGTGCGGAAACAAGTTGCTCAAGCTGTCAACCGACAGCTTTTTTAGTGCAGTGGCCAGCGGGCGAGCTTCATAAGTTTCTGCGGCGTAGGCATCTGCTTCAAACTCATTCTTCCTGCTTAACACGTTCATAAGAATGCCAAGAATTCTGGACACCGGGCTATACAAAATACCGAAAGCGAGCAAATTCAAGTGGATAGCAGTGATATCTCCGCCCATAGCAAAGCTGACTTGTGAATTAAAAATCAGCAGAGACAAAAGATAAAGCATTACGCCGGTTTGCAACACGCCCAGCACCAGTGAGCCGATGATGTGCTTCTTTTTGTAATGTCCCACTTCATGTGCCAGCACGGCCACCAGTTCCTCCTCGGTATGCTTTTCCAGCAGGGTATCGAAAAGCACAATCTTCTTCTTTTTACCTAGCCCAGAAAAATAAGCGTTGGCCTTAGACGACCTTTTGGAGCCATCGATCACAAAAATATTGGTCAATGGAAAATTGACGCCATGGCTGTATTTGGTAATGGCCTCCCGAAGGGGTCCATCGGCCAGCGGCGTAAGCTTATTGAACAGAGGCACAATAACTGATGTGTAGAAAAGGTTTGCCAAAAGCATGAATACCACCATTACCCCCCAGAAGTATATCCAGAAGTCCTTCCCTAAAAAGAGGATAAGAACGATGAGTATCCCTACAAGCAAGCCACCGAATATGATGGCGAGCAAGTATCCTTTTAACTTGTCGAGCACGAAGGTCTTCGGGGTGGTCTTATTAAAGCCGTACTTCTCCTCGATGACAAAAACGTTATACAGCTGAAAGGGTAAGGTCAACAGGTCGGAAGCAAAGTAAAGCACAGCAAAAAAAGAAAGCGCCAGCGTTACCTCATTGCCTGTGTAGGCCCGCAACCATCCGTCAATGATGCCGAACCCACCTGTTAGTAATAAGGCGAGCGTAGCAACAAACGAAATCACGGTCGTGATCGACGAAAACTTTTCTTTGTCTCTCTGATAGGCCAGCGATTTCTGGTATTTTTCTTCGTCGTAAATATCCTTAAACTGACTTGGCAAAGGCCTGTAGCTGCTCTTTCTATTGAGGTAAGAAAGTACTTCTTCTACTATAAAATCAAGCACAATGATCCCCAGAAGGATCCATAATATTGTCTGTTTTTCCATGGTGACAGCTCGTATAAAAACAAATAGTCAGAAAACGTCAAAGGTTAATACCCGAACTCATCGTTTGGAATAAACAGGCTTTCGCCGGCTAAGTCTTTGCGTTTTTCAGTCCGAATGTAAGAGATCAAATATCATTTAGAAAATAAATGGGATCGGGCAGCTCAGCTCTCTTACACTTCGGGGTGGCTTACGGGGATCATTCCAGCTAAACGAATAGATAATACTGATTTCATGCGCACCACCACTGCCAATCCCTAACCGGGAGAGCGTGTAATCGAAACTGTATCCAAAAGTGAAGTTGTTGTGCATCAGGCCCACCATGGCGATCAGCGCTTCATTATTAGGGAAGCCATTGAACTGTTTGATTGGGATGCCACGGTACCACAATCCGGTAATGAGTGGTTCAATCGTTACATAAGCTCCCAAATCCAGCTGGTCGTATAACCCTTGCTTCTTATAGTTGAATGTGGGAGAAATACTTCTTTCTTGCCCGCCGTCCGTTTTTCCACGCTTAAATGGCCCCACGGGTAAATCAAATTTGTATCCCCCATGCACTGAGAATCTGCGTTGCAGGATGCTTCCTCCATCGTTTTGATAGCTCTGATCGGGTCGGGTGATATTGAACAGCGACGCACCCAACCAAACCCGGTCATCGAAGATAATACCCCCGAGGCCTAGATCGAAGTATCTGTTGCTGGCACTGGCGGGAAAACTTTCCATCGTTACAGGCCGCACCAAACCGTTTTCGTCGAACTGATCTCCGAAAGTCAAATTATCGAAATTTAGATCCCTCGAAGTAAATGATCCTTGTATAGCCGGACGAAAAGTCCACTTGTAGTTTAGTCGCACCTGATAGGCATACTGAAGTGCTACCGAAGTTGACCTAAGCCCTTCAATCCCTTCTTTGTCGGTAGTAACGATTGCGCCAATGCTACTGTTGTAGTCCTCTAAATTGTAATCGAAAAAGGCTGAATAAGTCTCAAAACCGGCGCTGATACTGGGCCACTGATTACGGTAGTTAATGCCCGCCCTACCTCTTTGGTTAATACCCGCCAATCCAGGGTTGAGGTACAGCGGGGCAGCATAATACTGCGAGAACTGAGGGTCTTGCGCTTGTCCGTTGTTTGGAAAAAAAGAGATGACTACAAACCAAATGGGTATGACTATAGCCCAATTGATTGACTTTAAAATACCCATGTTCCTGTTTAACATCTCCCGCAAAATATTAAATTTAAAATCATTTATGAAATAGACACGGTATAAGGCATGACTAATCATCTCAATCTGCATTCAATATATTTGGCAAAAATTAGGTTGCCGTTTCGGCCTGGTCAATGATTACACCTTAAAATGGAATGACAATTTCACATTACAGACAACTATCATATACTAACTCACCTATCCAACGTTCTATTTTTCAACTGCAAACTTGCAGTTTAACCTGGAATAATCATCCATTAATCAATGGATCATTCTAACTTTACTTAGCAAAACTAAAACAACATGATTAACGATAGGTGTGTGAGAAAATTAGTTTTAAGTTGCTTTATTTTACTTCAGGTGAATTTTATTACGCTGGCACAGGACCTCACAGACCTGCACTGGCGCTTTGGAAACACCTCTCAGGCTCTTGATTTCAACAAAGGTGACTTTGAGCCTATCGTTATCGACGACCAGGCTACACCGTTCGGGCTTGGTGGCGGAGTAACGATTTCGGATCCTATAACAGGCGATTTATGGTTCTATACCGACGGCGCCAATGTCTACGACGGCTCGAACAGAGTCACTCCCGGCGGCGCAGGATTAGGCGGCGACCCATCGCTCAATCAAGCCGCAGTAGCCTGCCCAGTGCCTGGCACAACAAGCCAGTTCTATATTTTCACCAACCCTGGCAGTGCTGGTGCGAATGAAATTCAGTTTTCTGTAGCCGATAAAAACCTCACAGGAAACGCCTCGGCAGCTGCACCTACACTTGGTGATATCAGCCAGTTGAATCAGGCCACGGGCCTCACCACGCCGGCTGAAGCCATGGCGATCATTCCTGGCCCCAACAGGCAAAGGTTTTGGCTGCTGTCTCAAAACCGAACCACAGGCGACTATGTAGTATATGAAATCTCCACCGCCGGCTTTGGCACGATCAACACCTTCAATTTTTTCAATGCCTCAAATCCTACCGCTGAGGCCGCAGCTTTTGGCGTGCACACCTTCGCACCGGATTCAATCATCATCGCTGTAGCTCCGAAAACAGGCAACAGAAACATTCAAATCCTTCGTTTCGATTCTAATCTCGGCACGTTAACATTTGAACGCCAGATCCTCAACACTGGCGTAAACGATGGTTCGGGGCAGTCTATTTATGACGTAGAATGGTCAAATGACGGCACCAAGCTTTACTACTCCAGGCATGGCGGCAACAATGCACTTACCGGCCAGCTAAATCAGTTCGATTTTGACTCTCTCCAAACTTCTAACAGCATCGTGGGAGGTTACTTCCGAAGCTTCGGGTTAAAAAAAGGGCCGGATCAGCGAATCTACCATTTGTACCAGGCAGCCAATAGCGGGCCATTTTCCATCGGTCGGATCAACCAGCCTGATAGCCTGCCCGACTCCGTAGCCTACCAGGCTCAGATACCTGATTTCGGCGACGCTTTGGGAAGACAATTCCCTGCCACCAGCACATCGGCGCCCATTGTGTTCAATATGAGCTTCAATATCTTCGGCTTCTGTCAGAACACACCCACCATGTTTTCTCCCAGCGTGGAGCCCACGCCCCAGTTCGTTACCTGGGACTACGGAGATGGCGGTGGGTCGCAGGAATATGCGCCGATTTATACTTATCAGAACCCCGGCCCTTACACGGTTACCTTAACAGCCTTCCTAAACGGGCAAAGCCAGTCTACGACGCAGGTGTTTAATATTATTGATAATCAGCTCGAACTAACCCATCTCACCGACACAACGATTTGCCCGGGAGAAAAACTGCAAAGAAATGCACTACCCAGCGGACAGCAGGGAAATTACACCTTCCTCTGGTCAACTGGTGAAACCACCCAAATCATCGAGATCGATTCAGCTGGCACCTATTGGGCCCAGGTAACTGACCTTACCACCGGCTGCCCGGCTTTCGCTTCTTTCGAAGTAACCGTTTATGGTAACGACGAGCAAAAAGCCAATATCTGGTATTTTGGCGAGCAGGCGGGCATCGACTTCAATGAAGCACCGCCAGTGGCACTTACGGACGAAAACCTTATGAGTTCGCCGGAAGGTTGCGCTTCGATTTCGGATCGAAACGGCGACCTACTTTTCTACACCAACGGACGAACCGTCTGGAACAAAGACCACGAGATAATGCTCAACGGCACGCTGATTGGCGGAGACAGTACTTCAGCCCAGTCTTCCATTATACTGCCGATTCCTGATAACGAAACGCTTTTTTACATAATCACCACCGATCAGGTGTATGGTGACCGTTCCTACAACATGCGTTTTTCTGTGGTTGACATGAAGCAGGATTTGGCTCGTGGAGCTGTTATTATTAAAGACAGGCCGCTGTTCACCAATAGCTCGGAGAAGCTGGCTGCAACTGGTGTTGGAGGGGGTTTTACCTGGCTTTTCGGGCACGAGTATGGCAACAACAACTACAGGGCCTACCCAATAACTACCTCAGGCATTGGCAATGCCCGGATTAGCTCCATTGGGAAAACGCTCTCATTCGCCGAAGAACTTAACGGCAGAGGCACGATGAAAGTGTCGCCCACCGGATCAATGATTGGCTCGGTAATTCCAGGCGCTGAAAACTTCCTCGAGTTGGTCAACTTCGACGCTGCCAACGGAGCATTTACTTCCCCATTGCTGATCGACCTTGAAGAGCCTGCGCCTAGCGAAGCCTATGGTCTTGAGTTTTCCTCCGGCGGTGCAAGAGTGTATGTCACCACTACCGGCGCTAACTCCAAACTGTTCCAGTATAACCTGGATAGCCTTCTCAACGCCAGCGTTACTTATTCTGACGACTCTGTCGTCCAGTTTATCGAGCAAAGTAAATTCCAGTTAGCCTCAGGAACGGGATATGGCTCCCTCCAAATTGGCCCCGATCAGGTGATCTACATGGCAAAAGACAATAGCGGCAACCTTGGCACGATTTCAAACTCTAATGGAGATCAAGTGCAGGCAGGCTATAATGACCAGGGCTTTGATCTGGACGGCAGAATTTCCAGGCTGGGCCTTCCCAACTTTGCTCAGAACATCCTCAATCCACCACAGGATCCGTCCATTGCGGTGGATGGTGGCTGCGTAGGCCAACCCACCAGGTTTACTGCTACCGGCACATCCGATATTGACGAGTTTGCCTGGAACTTTGGTGATGGTGCCCAGGCCCTTGGCCCGGACACAACTCACGTATACCAGCAAGTAGGAACATTCAATGTCACTTTGAATATCACCAATCGCTGTGGTCTGGATACAACGCTGGTTCAAACGGTAGTAATCAACCCTACACCGGAGCAGCCTATTGTACCTAGTGCGGTTGCCATTTGCGACGACAATGGTGTGGTGCTTACCGCCTGGCCTCAAGACGATCCGGGGCTCACATACACCTGGTCAACTGGTGAAACCACCAGAGAGATTACTGTACTGCAACCAAGTACCATCACAATATTCATCACCAATGCTGCTGGCTGCCGTTCGGATACGCTGACCACCCTGGTGGGCGACCAGCGACCGATTGTGGACTTTGGCCCTGACCAGATCATTTGTGCGGGTGAAGAGTTGGATCCGTTGGATGCCCAAAACCCGGGAGCCACTTATACCTGGGCCATCAATGGTGCCGGCACTGGCAATACAGGTCGCTTTCAGGATATTGACACATCAGTGGCTGGCGACTTCGAGTATGCAGTGAGCATTTTCGATGTGAACGGCTGCCAAACGACGAACCGAATAACTTATACGATACTGGAAGCGCCAGATCAAATAGTTACACCTTTCGATGCATCTGGCTGCGCAGTGGCCGACGGTGCTTTAAAAATTGAAGTTGCTGGCACAGGTAGCTACACGTACAGTATTACCAGCAATAATGGAACAAATATCTTTAACAATGTTCCACTGACCGGGCCGTTTACCGACAGTATCCCAAACCTCCCGGCAGGATCCTATAGAGTTACAGTAAGCAACACGGTCAATGGTTGCACAACTACTCGTGGTGCAGTAGGGATCAATAGCAGTAGTCCTTCGTTCTTGATTACATCTGCCGAACCTAACAATGGTTGTGACGATGGAAGCATCACTATAACCACCGATACGCCCGGCTCTTATAACTATCGGGTAATTGATTTTGCTACAGGCATTGAGGCTCTGGCTGCCTCATTTACATCACCTACGACCACAACGACTGCTAATATTCCTTTTGGGACATACACCGTTGAAGTGACGAATATTGTAGACGGCTGCCTCCAAACACAGCAGGGGGTAGTAGTAGACCAGGCTGAAACAGCCGAATTCACCTTTGAGCCAATACAGACCGCCTGTGGAACCACAGGCACAATAGAGGTGACACCATCCAACGGGGGCTTTACTTTCACCTGGACTGACCCTGATGGAATAACTCTTCCGGAAACTAGCTCAACAGCAACCGTGTCTAAAAGTGGCATATACACCGTAGCCAGTTCGGGCACTACGATAGCCGGCGATCCACTTTGTCCTCAAACTGAACAAATCCAGTTCTTCCTTAGTGAAGACCCTGAGGGCAGTATCACCGTTTCTGGCGACCCTTGTGATGGCGAACTAACGCTAACAGCCGCCCTAACAAGTGGGGAGAATCCGGCTGACTATATCTTTGGCTGGAGCAATGGTGCCTCAACCGAAACCACCATTGTTAACCAGTCGGGCTCATACGCCGTGACAATCCGTAACCGCAACTCGGGCTGTTTTGTAACTGTTGACACCACGGTGCAAGTGGAGAACGTACTGGAAGTCACCCTCATTCAGGAACCCGATTGCGACAACGAAACACAGGTGATATTGACAGCACAGGCGAATATTCCCGCCCAGGTGACTTTTGAGTGGACAGGGCCTGACGGGACTATCCTGCCAGAAACTACCGCTTCAATCAGCACAGGGCTTGGCGGACTTTATCAGGTTGCAGTGAGAGGCATAGACAATAGCTGTGAAGCATCAGCAGAACTTAATGTCAGCGTCGTGCCTATATTCGATTCAGAAATATCACTGCCTGCCACGTTAACATTCTGCTCAGAAGACCCCGCAAATGGTACAGTGGTGCTTGATCCTGGCATTTTCAATACCTATGAGTGGAGGAAGCTTCCAAGCTTGGACATTATTTCTGTATTGCCCACTTACGCTGCTTCAGAGCCTGGCACTTACGAAGTCACCTTCTCCAATGGCAGCATCTGCCGAACTGCCCGGGTGGTAGTAACTGACGATTGTCGCCCAAGAATTTTTGCACCGAATGCCTTTTCGCCAGACGGCCGGGGGCTTCCGCAAAACGAGGCTTTCTATGTGTTTCCAAATCCGTACGTAACTGATTTCACCATATTCATCTACAACCGATGGGGCGTGTTGGTTTATCAAAGTGACAGCATTGACTTCAAATGGAACGGCTATTTCAACGGCTCACCTCTGCCTTTTGGCACTTATGCCTATGTGATGAGGTACAAAAGCAATCTTGACGCTACCAACGAAACCTTCGAGCAACGGGGAGGAGTTACTCTTATAAAATAGCTTCTATTTATCAGTGAGATTGATTAACATAGTTGATAGTTCTTATAAACTTTTAAAAGCACCTTAGGGTGCTTTTTCTTTACCCACTATGACAAGAGAAGACGCCAGAGCACTGCTATTTGAAATGACAAAGGGAGACAGCCTCCGCAGGCATGCCCGCACCGTAGAGCTGGTGATGGAAGCCTACGCCACCAAATTGGGAGAGGATGCCGATGAATGGGCCATTGCGGGTCTGCTGCATGACGCCGACTATGAAGCCTGGCCCTCAGAGCACCCCAACCGAATTGTCGCCCTGCTTAGTGAGAGAGGGCTACCGAAAATTGCTCATGCCATTTCGGCGCACTACACCCACTGGGGAGTACCCTACGACACGCTACTCGACAAAGGCCTGATAGCCTGCGACGAAATCACCGGATTTATCGTGGCCTGCTGCCAGGTGCGACCCGATGGCGTCGAGTCGCTGGAGGTGAAGTCGGTGATGAAAAAACTCAAGCAAAAAAGCTTCGCCGCCACTGTTGACAGGGAGGAAGTAAACAAAGGCATGGAATTATTCGGTGTAACACCCGAAGAGCATATAGCCTTCATTATCGAAGTACTCAAACAGAACCGGGATGAGCTTAAAGTCTGATTTCGTTTATAGCCACATAACACTCGTTCTGCTATGTGTTTTCCTAACCTTGGGCTCAGCTATTGGTCAGAGTCCCAAAGGTTTTGATAAAGCATGGAAAGCCGCTGATGGCTATTTTAGAAGCTCCCTGGAGAGTAACGATGTGGTAGGTGGTGCTTTGGTTTTCGTTGAAAAAGGAAAAGCAATTGGCAGCAGCTATGTCGGCAAAGCTGACCTGAAAAGTGAGCGAAACGTGGATGAAAATACTATTTTCCATTGGGCCTCCATCACCAAAACATTTACAAGCATCGGAATCATGCAGTTGAGGGACAGAGGACTTCTACAGCTCAGTGATCCGCTAACCAAATACCTGCCAGAGCTTCGGATGGTACACAATCCTTTCGGCAGCATGGACGATATTACTATTCAAATGGTATTGAGCCACTCAACAGGATTTCGTGATCCCACATGGCCCTGGGGTGGGAACAAAGACTGGCACCCTTTTGAGCCGACCGAATGGAGCCAGATAGTGGCCATGCTCCCCTACACAGAAATTTTGTTTGAACCAGGAAGCAAATACAGCTACTCCAACCCCGCCCTTATCTTTCTTGGCAGAATTATAGAGATCATTACTGGCGATGACTACGAGGTGTATATCGACAAGAACGTGCTGAAACCTCTCGGCATGCACAGTAGCTACTTTGATGTTACACCTTACCATTTGCTGAAATACCGGGCCAACAACTATACCCTTATAAACGGGCAGCCGGTAGCCAACGGGCTCGATTTCGACACAGGCATCACCACTAGCAATGGTGGACTCAATGCTCCTATCAGCGATATGCTGAAATACCTGGGCTTCCTCACTGGCTATCACAATGGTTTCGAAATACTCAAAAGGTCAACGCTAGAGGAGCTGTGGAAAAAACAACTGCCCATCGGCGTCGTCGATGGTATTGACGAGTCTATTGCCTCCTCCTTTTTTCTTGAAGACTTCAACGACATGCAGGTAATCGGCCACACTGGCACGCAAAAAGCATTTTATTCTTTTTTTTATATTCATCCAGGCTCGGGCACAGCATGTATTTCCATTACCAATACTGATGAAAACAGTGGTCAGTTTGACCCCGACCAGTTTCGAATAGAGGCCAGTCATTACATTTTCAGAAACATTTTCACCCTCTATAAATGAGCGATTGGTAAACCAACCGACAAAGCCAAAACTGAAAACCACAGACCTTCAACAAAAAAAGTAACAACATGAAAAAGACATTACTACTGATTTCATTCATTTCTCTGATTGCCTTTTCTTCACAGGCTCAGGATTTCAGGGGGCCCGACAAAAGCTCAATGGACATGGCTTATTATCCCGACAACTTTGCCCACGACCGAAAAGGAAGCGATGAGGCTCTCGCACGGGTGATTTATAGCCGACCCAAAAAGAATGACCGGGAGATTTTCGGAAAACTTGAGTCGTATGGAAAAGTATGGAGAACAGGAGCCAATGAAAATACTGAGATCAAGCTTTACAAAGACGCTACAGTGGCTGGCAAAAAATTGAAGGCCGGCACCTACTCACTTTTCACTATTCCAGGCGAATCTGAGTGGACGATCATTTTTAGCTCAGCTCTTGACTATTGGGGAGCCTACAGCTACAAAGAAGACAAAGATGTATTGCGTGTAACTGTTCCATCAAAGAAAGTTGCCGATACGATTGAATACTTCTCGATTGTATTTGCCAAAAGCGGGGCAAATGGCGCCACTATGAGCCTTGGTTGGGACAAGACGGTGGTAGACGTCCCTTTTACTTTCTAACAACTGAAAAATATCCATCAGTCGTTTTGGATCAAGCGGAAAACCTGGGGGATAAAACTCAAAAGGAACGTTATTCAATTCAGCAAATAGGCGGCAATAAAAAAGCAAAACTGGTTCAATGCGTCTCGCTTGGACCTTTTGCTTTTTTATGCAAGCACAAAATACCCATACAAAAAAATCAATCCCCCAGAAATAGAGATTGATCCGCCGTTTTATCAAAACAGCATTTTATTGGATGCAAAGAGAAAGGCTTCACCTCGGTGAAGCCTTTCTCTTTGTATTGTTAATGTCTGGTTTTAATAATTACGTCTTCGGACATCTCCTCCCGACGACTCGTCGATATTGACATATTGCGGCCTGCCAGAATAGGAAATGTCGCTGCCACTGCTGGCATCGGCTTCAATGTCGTCGGTGACCGTAATCGCTAAATCTGAGCCGCTGGAGGCTCTCACTTTCGCTTTTTTAGCCACTAAGTCCATAGCATCCAAATCACTGCCTGAAGAAGAGCGCCCTTCGAAAAATTCAGCCTCGCCAGACAGCTCCATATCAGAGCCACTGCTCGACTCGGCCCTCAATGTTCTGGCTCTTACCTGAAGTTTTAAGTCAGCTCCCGACGAAGACTCTACTTCCAAATAGTCGGAGATAATGATTGTTTCCCCGGTCACATCTGAACCACTTGAGCTTTTAATAGACTTGATATCGGTGACGGTTACATAAACTGTGGCGTCACGGTCTTTCCAATTCCAGAAACTGTTATTGTTTTCAAAATAAATCTTGAGCTCACCGCCCCTTACCTCGGTCATCAAATCGTCGAGGTCATCTTCATCCACCTCCACTGTAACTTCCTGGCGGTTGCCCTGACGAATATAAACATCAATTCCTGTGCTTACGCTCACGGCATCGTAGGAAGAAACCTTTCTTTCCTCCTTTACCCGCTGAGCGACAGCCTGCTGAACCACTAGTGTCAAACCAAGTAGCAGCAAAAATTTGCTTAGTCTGTTCATGATATAATGAGTTTGTCCTTAAACCAAAGATGTGATTTAATTGTAAAGGTTGCACAATCAATCACATCTTTTTTATTAGACGCTCAGTATAGAACCGATGTTACAGAAATGTCTAGTCGTTAATGAGATAGCCGTCGGCCACTATTTTGTATTTGTCGAAAATAACGCCCGCAGCTCTGCGTAGTTGGCGATCAAGATTGTCGGCACCCAACGCAAACACACCTGAGGCATATCCCTGCCACACGGCACTGTGCTTCCTTCTATCGACAAGAATAATCAACAATGTGCCTGAGTCCATGGTATAGTATCTTGCGTCATACTCCCTTTTTCTTGAAGCAGCCTCAGCATTTTCGAGTTCTGTCAGCTCTGAATCACTCAGGTAAACCTCATCCTCAAATTCATCATTGGAAGCCAGCGATACTTCCTTATTGAGATATGCATTAAGATCCTCCTGATTGTAGCCACGGTATTTCAGGTCAGAGAAGTAAATTTTGTAGTTGACGTATATATCTGGTTTTCTATTGGAGTAGCTATAACCTTGTGACTCCATTCTGTTAATAATCCATTTTTCCAGATCAGGATTGTGGCTGGAGCTGTCACGCTTGTCGATATTCACAAAGTCGAAGGTCTTGTACTTGTTGAATCTTCCCAGATAGCTATAGTCAGATTCAATGATAAAGTCTTTTTGAGAAACACAGGAGCCCAGGGAAAACAAGATAATTGTGCCAGCAAATAGTAAGATTGATTTCATACGTCTCGCAATTAATTGTATTGATATTAGATAATCCTCTTGCAGAATATTCGTAACTACATGAATTTCAGCAAACTTTTGTGAACCTGCAAACTTTTGATATTATTAAATCTTCCATAATGCGCTATTTTTCCTTTGGCGCAACCATTGATTCCGTTTTTTGGTATAAAGTATTCGGAAAGTCATGGAGGAAAAACTCTCTATAAATAAAATTTGTTTGCCAGAACTTCTTTACTGATAAATATTGTTTCTGCATTTGCTCCTCAACCAGTCAACTTACAAAAAGCTCGGAGACACTCTATTGAAAAGCCTGAAATACATACCCGTACTTTTGTTGTCCCGCCTGCCCTTCTGGCTGGTTTATATACTGTCAGATATTTCCTTTTTTTTGCTTTACTACCTGGTTAGATACAGAACGACGACGGTAAGAAAAAACCTCACGGCTTCGTTCCCCGGAAAAGGCATTTCTGAAATCAAGTCTATTGAAAAAGCGTTTTACAGGCATTTTACCGACTTGATTTTTGAGTCTGGAAAGTTCATCTCGATAAGCGAGAAAGCTATCAAGCGACGATTTCAGGTACTGAACGCAGAGGTTTTCGAAGACTTTTTCAAACAAGGAAGAAGCCTGATTATGTACACCGCCCACTACGGAAACTGGGAGTGGCTCGCAGCCATACCATTGTCGCTGTCCCACAAGGTACTTACCTTCTACCAACCTCTAAAGTCAGCTTACTACGAAGCTCTAATGAAGGACGCCCGGGAAAGGTTTGGTGCGGTGGCAGTACCATCTAAAAAAGGGTACAAAACGGTGGTTGAGCTTGGCTCGCAGGGAGCGCTTTCGCTGACGTGTATTATCGGAGATCAGAGACCTAAGAAAAACAGCAGTCGTCATTGGATAAAGTTTCTCAATCAGGATACACCATTTTTGATAGGCGCCGACAGGATTGCCCGAAAAACCAACTACCCCGTTTTCTTCCCTTTGATTAAGAAAACTTCGAGAGGGCACTACACGCTTGAATTCGTAAAAGTTATTGAAAACCCAAATGAAGCAACCGCCGAAGAGATAATAGAACGGTATGCTTCTATTCTTGAGGAAGCCATTATCGAAACGCCACATCTGTGGCTTTGGTCACATAACAGGTGGAAGTTAAAAAGAGAAGATGGGTAGCAGGAAAATCAATGTGTTGCTGCTACCCGGTAGCGGCTGCTACGCCATTGAATATTTCTCTGCAGCGGCCCCTTTGAAAGACGCTCTGGGCTTCAGGTTAAGCACCTGAAACATCTGCTTGTCTGCGTCCACCTCTGGATTGGGAGTAGTAAGTAGCTTATCTCCTGCGAAGATAGAGTTAGCCCCAGCAAGGAAGCAAAGCGCTTGTTCCTCCATGGTCATGTTCACCCTGCCAGCTGAAAGCCTTACCATGGCCTTAGGCATAATGATTCTTGCCGTGGCTATCATTCGGATCATGTCCCAAACAGGCACTCGCTCCTGGTCTTCCAAAGGTGTTCCCTCTACCGCCACCAGCGCATTTACAGGTACACTCTCAGGATGTTCCGGCAACGTCGACAATGTGTGGAGCATCCCCACCCTGTCGAGGTGAGATTCCCCCATACCTATGATGCCGCCTGAGCACACAGAAATTTTTGCAGTCCGAACATTCTCCAATGTATCCAGCCTGTCCTTATAGGTTCTTGTAGTAATAATATCTTCGTAAGCTTCTTCGCTGGTGTCGAGGTTGTGGTTATAAGCATAAAGGCCCGCTTCCTTCAGCCGCTTCGCCTGCGACTCGGTGATCATACCTAGCGTGCAGCAAACTTCCATGCCCATTTGGTTCACACCTTTGACCATCTCGATCACTTTGTCAAAGTCTTTGTTATCTCTCACCTCTCTCCAGGCAGCACCCATACAAAACCTGGTGCTTCCATTGTCCTTGGCAGCTTTCGCATTAGAAAGCACCTCGTCAACTTCCATTAACTTCTGCACTTTCACATCAGTGTGGTACCGTGCAGCCTGGGGGCAATAAGAGCAATCCTCAGGGCACCCTCCAGTCTTCACCGACAACAAAGTACAGACCTGCACCTCCTGTGGGTCGCTATATTCTCTGTGGACGGTAGCCGCCCTGTAAATCAAGTCTAACATGGGAGAGTTGTAAATCTCCTCTATTTCTCCTCTTGTCCAGTCGTTTCTTAGTTCAGTCATTCCCTGATAGCGTAGGTTCGGTTATTTAATTTCAAATGAATAGGGCATGCGTGCCTGAATGCCCTCATAGTGCTGCAAATCTCTAATTTCTTTCACATAAGGGGCAAGCATACCGTAGTTATTTTTGATAGACCTGGCTTCCAATTCGTCAGAAGCACTTGAGAACATCTCCTCAAAGAAGTTTTTCTGCTTAGGGTAAAAACTTAGCAGGTAATCGTCGCCCAGCTCAGCCTTGTCAGCAGCAATTTTGACTGCGTCGTCAAAACTTCCGAGCAGGTCAACCAGGCCAAGCTCATGGGCCTGAATGCCCGTCCAAACTCTTCCACCGGCTAACTCCTTCAGCTTTTCTATCGGCAAGTGTCTCGCTTCTGCCGCCTTCGAGGTAAAGGTTTCATATCCTTCGTTCACACCGTCCTGGATAATTTGTTTCTCAAAATCACTCAACGACCTTGTCACAGTCATTATATCTGAATATTCGCCTGTTTTTACCACATCGAAAGTTATACCCAGCTTGTTTTCAAGAAATTTCTCCATATTGAACATCATACCGAAAATGCCTATCGAACCCGTGATAGTATTGGGCTGAGCGACGATGGTATCGCACGGCATGGAAAGGTAGTAGCCGCCTGATGCTGCATAGTCGCCCATTGAAGCGATGATAGGTTTCTTCTCTTTGGTGAGCATTATTTCCCTCCAAATTATATCCGAGCCTGTGAGGCTTCCTCCCGGAGAGTTAATACGCAGCACCACCGCCTTTATTCTATCGCTTTCCCGAGCATTTCTTATTTCCCGGGCAAATTTCTCGGCTCCAATCTGATTTTCCTCGCCCTCTCCCATCAAAATCTCACCTTCAGCCACAATTACTGCAATCCTGTTCTTGGATATTTCGTCTGGCGAAATCGACTTCTTATACTTCTTCCACGAAATGAATGTAATGTCAGCGCTCTCCTCTATCCCAAGTTTTATCTTGAGCAGGGTCTTCATTTCATCTTCGTAGGCTACTTTGGAGGCCAGGCCATAGTCAACAGCATCGGCCACTCGTCGCACCTTCATTTCCGATGAAATCTCTCTCAGTTTTTCAACAGGGATACTTCTTGCTTCGGCAATATCTGCAAGAAAAGTATCGTGAGCGGAGTTCAAAAAAGAGTTGATCTGAAGTTCGTTTTCAGGGCTCATATCCTTGCGAATAAAAGGTTCGATGGCCGACTTAAACTCCCCGACCCTAAACACCAGCGGCTCAATTTCCAGCTTGTCAAGTGTTCCCTTAAAAAACGAAATATTAGCACTGAAGCCATTAAATTCAAGGGAGCCTTGCGGGTTAACGTACAGTTCGTCGGCGACAGACCCGATATAATAGTCACCTTCTGAAATATAGTTCCCGTATGAGTAGATAAACTTTCCCGATGATTTGAAATCCAAAAGGGCATCTCTGACCTCTTTCAGGCTGGCAAAGCCTCCCGACAGGTAGCCATGCTCAATGTATATGCCCTTAATTTTTTCATCTGTTTTTGCATTTTTTATCACTTTCAACAGATCAAGCACACCGATGTAACTGGGGCCACTATTGGGGAAAAATTCCTGAAACGGATCTTCGGGAGTACGTTCACTTAGAATACCTCCTAATGGCAGGTAGAGAACAGAATTATCTTTCACTTCTACCGTTTCTTCTGAACTACTGGAAGCAATGCCAACAAGGATAAGTATGCCCAGAAAACTGAAGATAAAAAGGCCAAAGATGGTGGCTAACAAATTTCGAAGAAAGGCCATTGAGACAGTTTTTGATTTATTTTTGTTCTTTGCAAATCTAACAAGATTCACCTAAGTTAATCGCACCGCTAAAATTATTCACCTCCATGGGCATTTTCCTTTTACTCGGTTCCAACCAGGGCGATCGTTTGGCTACCCTTTCTGAGGCAGGCCGAATGATAAACGAGCGAATAGGGCAGATGGTTCGAAGTTCGTCGATTTACGCTACCCAGGCGTGGGGCCAGACCGAGCAGGCCGATTTTCTTAACCAGGTGATTGAGATTGAAAGTGGTTTACGGGCTGAGGAGGTCTTGCATCAAGCACTGGAAATTGAAAAGCACCTGGGGCGACAGCGGATAGAAAAATGGGGCCCAAGGGTCATCGATATCGATATTTTGTACGTTGGCAATGAAGTTATCAAAACAGATAACCTGGTTGTGCCTCATCCGCAAATTCCCTTCAGGAGGTTTACGCTTGTACCATTGGCCGAAATAGCACCTAATTTTTTCCATCCGACTTTAGGTAAAAACCAAATGCAACTACTTAATGAATGTAGTGACGCTTTGGAGGTAAGAAAGTTGTCAGACGCCACCGCCTCCATATAAAATAAATATCCTCAGACACATTTTTCTTATAACTTCGGCAGCTAACGAAGAGGCATGGAATACTACGAATATCTACTCATCATCGCCGTTGGGTTTGTGGCGGGGTTTGTCAATACAGTTGCAGGGGGAGGTTCCTTGCTATCGCTGCCGGTTCTCATTTTTCTTGGACTGCCTCCAGCAGTAGCCAATGCTACCAACAGGATAGCCATCATGGGGCAAAACATCTTCTCGGTAGCCGGCTTTCAAAGCAAGGGCGTATCAGCACGACCCTATTCCTGGTGGCTGGCTGGCTCGTCGTTGATTGGAGGTGCTGTAGGTGCCTGGTTTGCCGTCGAAATTGATGCCGACCTTTTTAATCGCATCCTGGCCATCATCATGGTGCTTGTAGTGCTCTCGATCATTTTCGACTCCGTTGTTAAGAAAAAATCCAACGGAGAGAAGCTGGATTTTATGCATCAATTGTGGGGAGTTATCGCTTTCTTTTTCATTGGCATCTACGGGGGGTTCATTCAGGCTGGCGTTGGCTTTCTTACCATCGCCGCACTCACTCACATCAACGGATTTTCGTTGGTTAAAGCCAACTTCGTAAAAGTGTTTGCGGCATTGATCTATACTGGGTCAGCGCTATTAGTTTTCATTATAGAGGACAAAGTCAACTGGACGTTGGGGCTGGTGCTAGCAGTAGGCAACAGCGCAGGCGGCTGGATTGCCAGCCGGTGGTCAGTAGAGAAAGGCGATAAAGTGATTCGCATCTTCCTTGTGATTACCGTAATTGCATTGGCCATTAAACTTTGGTTTTTTACCTGAAAGAAATGATCGCAGACAAAAAAGGCATTCGCTCCCAATACCCTCTTCTTCACAACTGCACCTACCTGAATACGGCCAATGCCGGTGCCATGAGTCAGGCAACCCTCCAAAAGGGAACCGACTACCTTACAGAATTCGCACAGTATGCCAGCCAAAAGCTGCCGGTGTGGATGGCTGAAATGGAAGAAACAAGGAAACTGTTTGCGGAACTTCTGAATGCCTCAAGCGAAGAAATAGGTCTGACGTGGGATACCTCGTACGGTATTTCCTGGGTGCAGCAAATGTTGCCTTCTGACCTCGAATTGGTACTTGTAAAGCACGATTTCCCTTCGGTAACACTTCCATGGATTCACCATAGCCGAAAAATTCACTGGATTGACTGGGACATGAAAAGCCACATTGATTTGGAAGCCATTGAAAAAGTGCTTTCTGGCAAGCCCAAGGTACTGGTGATCAGCCATGTGCAATACACTAACGGCTATCGGATTGACCTTGAGGCCATATCGGCCATGTGCCAAAAACATGGAACGTTCCTTATCGTGGATGCCATCCAAAGCCTTGGTGTGATCCCTATCGATTTGCAGAAAATACACGTCGACGTGCTGGCGGCGAGTTCTTACAAATGGCTTACCGCTGGCTACGGAGCTGGCATGATCTACGTTAATAAGCACTCGACAAAAAGGCTGCAGCAGGGAGCACTTGGCCCTGGTAGTATGACTGACTTCCTAAAGGATCCGATCCCGGCTGAAAACCTCAAAAACCCTCCGCAGAGCCTCGAAGCCGGGCACCCGAAGCCTCTTCTGATACTGATGCAGGGCCAGGCACTGAAAGAGTTGAAAGCCATCGGGTGGCAAAACATCTACGAAGAGGTGAAAGCACTTTCGACAAAGCTGCACACCGCTATTATAGGAGCTGGCTTTACTCCCATGGCCCCCAGAGACGAGAAAAGCTGGTCGGGCATTGTGTCGTTCGAATGCGACAAGTCACTGCATCAAAAGCTGACTGATGAAAAAATCATCACTACCTACAGGCCCAATTACCTGCGAGCGGCGGTGCATTTTTACAATGAAGAGGGGGAGATTGCGCAACTCAAAAGCTTACTCAATCCGGCTTCGACCTAAATAAACGGAAAAATAGTAATGTTAAACTTCGACCCCCTTTCTCAACACGAAGAAGAAATTGGTAAAGCCATTATAAATGCGGCTTACAATGTCCACAAAGCGTTGGGTCCAGGGTTGTTAGAAAAGGTTTATGAAGCTTGCATGGAGCATGAATTGAAGAAGGCCGGATATCATGTGGCAAGACAGGCAACTATACCTGTTTACTATGATGGCTTGGTGTTCGACGAAGGATTGAGGCTAGACCTGTTGGTAGAAGATCTAGTGATTGCCGAATTAAAAGCCGTTGATCAATTAAACCCACTTTGGGAGGCTCAAATTATCAGTCATTTGAGGCTAACTGAATTGAACCTGGGTTATCTTATCAATTTCAATGTGCCGTTAATCAAGCAAGGAATCAAAAGATTTAGAAACTAAGATCTCCTAGCCACGAAGGCGCAAAGGCTCAAAAGAATAAACGGCGGAAAAGAATACCGCGAAAATTTAACAGACAACTACTGCTCAGAATCCGAAAGTCACAACTTGGCGCCTTCGAGTCTTTGTGGCATTCCTCTTCCAGTTATTTGTTTGCTATACTTCGACTGTAGTCAATAAGCCTCGCACTTGCTTCATCTCAATTATTCTTATTAGCACCGGTTTTTTCTAAGTCCACATTTAAAATCAAAAACGAAGGTGAAAAAATCACGAGTCATGAATGCGAAAAATTGCCACAAAGGCACAAAGACTCTAAGAAATCCTTTCGCTCACACCAGGCTTTACCATCAAAAACTAAAGCTTTGTGCCCTTCGTGTCTTTGTGGC
>NZ_CAXBCJ010000017.1:0-152448 GCF_963974565.1 uncultured Imperialibacter sp.
GCGTGCGCTGGTACTCCCGTACCCGTGGGCTGTCCCCTGACAGCACACTTCATCACTTCATTATTCCTGTCTGTCAGGGGACAGACCGGGGTGCGGTTAGCAAGAACAAAAAGTAAAGAGGGCGCTCTTGCTGGATGGCCAGAGCGACCTCTTTACTGGTTACCCTTTCTCCTCTACCTTCCCATCGGCGTGGATAGCAAAACGGCCTTTCTCTCTCGCATGCACGTGCTCGTGGTTGGGCCAGGGCCAGCCGCCGAACTGCGTGCGCTGGTACTCCTGCATCGCCTGCTGGATCTCTGCCTGGTTGTTCATCACAAACGGGCCGTACTGCGCCACTGGCTCACCAATCGGCTTGCCTTGCAGCATCAGGATAAAGCCAGGCTCCTTGCCGTTCGCCAGCACCGCTTCCTGATCGGCATGCAGCTCTACAGCTTTGTAGGCATTGATGCTTTGGTCTTCCACCTGCAGTAGCTCTCCTTTGTAGAAGTAAATCGACCTTTTGGCTCCCTTCGAAGCTTTAGGCACCGTAAACGTAGCGCCCGGCTCCATTTTGATCGTCCAGATGGCAACGTCATGGTCGGCTTCGTTGGCCCAGGAGTGAGGTGGGGGCGTAGGGGCGGTTTTGTCGCCCAGTTTACCTGCCACGACCATTACCTCAGTCGATTTGCCATTGGCGTCTTTCACCACTTCCCTGGGAATGGTTTCATTCCACAGCATGGCAAAGTGAGGAGGCACCAGCTTGTGTTTTTGTGGCAGGTTGAGCCAGATCTGGAACAGCTCCAGCGGATTGCCGTTTTCCTTGCTCAGCAGCGGAAACATTTCCGAGTGCTGCACCCCTTTGCCGGCGGTCATCCACTGTACGTCGCCATTGCCAAAGCGAGCGGCGGCACCGAGAGAATCAGAGTGGTCGATGAGGCCTTTGGTGGCGATGGTCACGGTTTCGAAGCCACGGTGGGGGTGGGCCGGGAAGCCAGGTACTTTTGAGCCGTGGTACATCCTCCAGCCGTCTTTGATGGTGAAGTCGTTGCCAATGGCCCTTCCGGCCAGGGAAGCATCCGGCCCCATGCTGTCGTTGCCTTTTGGGTAGGCATCGGCATGGTGCACACAGAAGAGGAAGGGATCCTGGGTTTCCCAGGGAAACCCTAATGATTTTACTTTTATGATGGCTGACATATTGTGTTCCTTTCAGTTATTTATATGTATATACATACAACTAACGAGTCAAGTCAAAATTAGTTCTGATGGGCAAGGTAAAAAAATAGAGGAAGTATACCCGTTTGTTAATTATGAGGGAGATAAAGAAAAGAGTCCTCTTTCCCTCTTCTTCATTTGGCCCGATTTTAGTGCCTCAATAGCTGGAGGCCATCATCTCTTCCTTTCCCAGGCCATTCCGGTGCGGCGCAAGATTTTCTCCTTCGATGCCCATCAAACCACTCCTTCGATGCCCATCAAAACTACCATTCGATGCGCATCAAACTAATATTTATACAGCAATCGCCACACAACTCTGGCCGTAGACCCTCACACATCTAGCGCTAGACCCGGACACTTCTTGCGGTAGAAGTGGCTCCGTCTTGCAGTATGAGTAAGTGTTTCTTGCGCAACAGATGAGTACTTCTTGCTGTAGCGTCAGCTCCGTCTTGCGGTAGAAGTGGCTCCGGGTTGCGGCATACGTGGGTGTTTCTTGCGCTGCAGGTAACAACTTCCAGCGCCGTAGGAAGCTCCTTCTTGCGGTAATGATGGCTCCATGTGGCGGCGCAGCGCACTTCCTTTTCTGCAAGGCCAGCTATCCATCCGAGGCAGGTGTGCCTCTTGAAAAAGGCAGTGAGTAGGGTTGGGGATGGAGTGAACGCCCGGAGGCAGACTGGGGTTTGTTCAAGCGTTGTGGGTAAGATTCAGCATCTGATATCATCGGTAGTAAATTGTATATTTGAGTGCAATGAAAAAACTATATGTCATAGCAGGTTGTAACGGAGCGGGGAAGACCACCGCTTCATATACTATTTTACCAGAGATTCTTGACTGTAGGGAATTTGTAAATGCGGATGAAATTGCCAAAGGAATCTCTCCTTTTCAGCCGGAGAAAGCGGGAATTGTAGCAGGCAGATTGATGTTGGAAAGGATTAAAAAACTGTTAGGGTCAGGAGAAAGTTTTGCTTTTGAAACGACGCTTTCGACCAGAAGCTATGTTCAGTTTATTGATAGGGCAAAGCAATTGGACTACCAGGTGAGTTGCTTGTTTTTCTGGCTCAATTCGGAAGAATTGGCCATTTCAAGAGTGGAGACAAGAGTAAAAGAAGGTGGTCACCATATTCCGGAAGACGTCATCAGGAGGAGGTATAAAAGTGGTCTGAAAAATTTTTTCAACCTGTTTCTTCCCAAAGTTGACAACTGGCTATTTGTAAACAACTCTGGAGATAATTACGAGATTATAGCAGAAGGGGCTTTAAATGAAGAAACTATTAATAATGTTGAACAGTGGGGAGAATTGAAAAGGAAATACTATGGGAACTAAAGAACAGTTGAAAGAAGAACGGGACAGGATAGTCAAAGGACTTGAAGAGACTTACAGAAGGCTTGTCGAATACAAAAAGCAAAAGAAAAGCCTCATGATTGTGGTTAGGAACGGCAAAATTGAAGCGGTTGACCCGAATGAAATACCACCCACAACATTGTATAAGCGTAGTGCAGGCTGAAACTAAAATCAACAATTTTTGCTCTTGGCAAGGTTTGTACCTGGCGAGCAGTAAAGTGCTCCGAATCCACAGAAGGCGATGTACGGGTAGTCTTACGGCGCAGCGCACTGCTTTTTCTGCCAGGCCAGCTTCCTTCAAAAGGGAGTGAAAGCCTGGCGACCATCAGACGGTTTTCTACTGGACTGGCCATTCTTCTAAAAATACTACCGAAACTGCTGGTAAATTACACGGCGTTTGACTAGTATTATTTCTGTAATTTTTATCCTCCGGCCGCATGACCTTTTTTCTACCGGATTTTTTACCAGCCAGCGGTTTGTCTTATCCGACTTTCTTTTTACCTGTGAACGCTTTGTAGTAGGGGGAGGGCATACAGCCGGGGACAGTGAGCACCGAAAACGCAAGGTGACCAGCGGGCAAGCATGCATACATGTTGACCAGACGGGCACCTGCGGCTATTTGGAATATAAATGCTAGTGCCGGGGCCGACTGGGGTTTATACAATCGTTGTGCGCAATATGAAAAAGACGAACTTGACCTAAATGAAAATAGAATTTGACATCTCAGGCGAGAAATCTCAAAACCTAAGTCAATCCGCTTCATCAGAGTTGACAAGGGTTTCTAAGGAATATGTCGAGGACGTCCTTGATGAGGCGAACCGCCTTGAAGCTAGTAGAAACGATTCTTCAAATCATGAAATTACAGCTGCAATAATTAATGATGCGGTATTATACACCAAGAAGTATAGACTTAGAAAGCGAAAACCAACAAACATTATCATAGCTCAGGTAGTGGCGTTCATTTCTTCTGTGTTTACAGGAGGACTGTTTGATACTGACAAGTTTAAAGACTTAGGATATATTATCTTATTCCTATTTGTTTTTCTAGTTGCAGTGGTATCATCTGTTTTTATAATCTTCAAAGACAACAGCAATGAATAAGGACGAAATATTGAATAAGTTAACTCCTGCTGCTAAGGAAGCGCTTGACGAACTCTCACAGGAATACTACAATGGTCTTTTAGAAAAGGCTTTTAAAATAGCTCAAAGAAGACAAACTGTTGATAGAGAAATTTCTCTTAGAGACATAATTGAAGCTCAAGATCGAGAATTAAAAGGTAAGTCAAACATAGAGGGTTATCAAGACAGAAAAAAGAGATGGTCAACTCTTATTTCACTGAGTGGGGCTACTTATGCTGCTGCTGGAATAACTATATATTTATGGCAAAACAACAAGTTCAATATTGAACAAGACCTAGGATTAATCATTGCAATTGTTGGGATTTTGATAACTCTTGTGGGATATTTTTACGCACAGATTTTACCCAAAAGAATGATCTCTATTGGAAACTATAAGGAATCTGAAGTTGCTGTGACTTCTGACTCTGATCTCGATCTTGTCAAAAGGTGGCAAATAATAGAACGTCTTGCATCAGAAAAACTTTCGGATAAAGACAAGCACTCTTTTCGCTCAATCCTCCAATATTTATCGGAGAATTACACTTCATCAGATAATGAAATGATGAAGTTAAAGCAACTGCTTGATTTAAGAAATCGCATTCTTCATGAATCTTATGGTCTATCAAAACACGAGCGAACAGAATATCTGGAATTTGCTGACAACCTAATTGATAAGCTTGAAAAAACTAAAAAGACTACTGCGCACAACAAACACTAAAATGAATATGCGAACTGAGCCTTTTGATATGATAGTGCAAACCAGAAGCTTTTGTGCTTCTGGCAACCGGGACGCATACTCATTTTAGTTGGACGTTAGTGGCAAGACAAAGCCAACACAAAAAAACAAAATCAAGAGCAAGTGATAAGTTTTCAGAATCGTGAAGAATAGAAATCTGGGAAATGCTTGACAAAAAAATCACTACACTTATTGGTAAAGCCATAAGGGAAGGAAAATACCTAAACATTACCTATCAAAATAAGAGTGGAGAGATTACGCCTTTTTGGATCAGCATACTGGATATCAATGAAAGAGATGAACTGCGGGTAAACATGTTCAACGTTACAAAAGATGATCCCATCAGAGATTCCAAAATATTCATTTCAGCCATTCAGACTGCCGAAATCCTGAAATTTTCACACTATAATGTGCCAGAGAAACTTATTCGAAGGCTGGATGAAGATGAAAGTTTGCAGATGTATGAATTTGACCGGTATGACAATAATATACTGAACTACTACCTGGAATGCTACAAGGCCAATAAAGACCCTTTTTTATACAAAGCTCATTTAATTCCGGGTGTGGATCTGACAGAGTTGGCCATTAAAAATCCATATCAGTTAAGCGACGAACTTCAAAAGCAGATTATAAAAGATATCTATCACAATGATTACAACAAGTATTATGATTACGAGCTGGCTATAAGTGAGTTTTCAATTGATATACGTTCGAAGGGGAAATTTGTAATTGCATTTAGAAAACTCACGCTTGATCCTGTAGACAAAACATTGCATGTGGGTAGTAAAACACAATTCAATACAAATTTTTATATCGAAGATGTAAAGCATTCACTGTCGTACTACACCGATTTGAGCTCGACAGATTTTGAAGCGATGTACTTAGACAATAAATCTGATGCCATAGAATTATTGCGAACCCATTTCAAAACTGGTGAATTGCCAAATACAAGGCCTGAAGTAGTTGTGCTGGGGTATGCACAGATAGATATCTCTGGCATTTACGACGACATACATAAAGCATATGAGCTCAAGGAAATGGAGGTTCCGTTAAGGGCATTCTTTCAAAACTTATCATTGCTGGACAGGCAAAACCGAAAAGAGCCTCACATTGCACTGTATGACCGGAATATAAATATTGATCAAATTCAGACCATTTACAATGCACTAAAATACCCGATCACGTATGTGCAGGGACCACCCGGAACGGGCAAAACACAAACCATATTGAATGTAATTGTGAATTGCCTGACCAATGGCAAAACGCTACTGATTTCGTCAAATAACAATGTACCCATCGATGGGATTAAAGATAAATTATACTTAGGCAAGTACAGAAACAAAGAAATTCTGCTTCCCATACTCAGGCTTGGAAACAACAAATGTGTAGCTCAGGCACTGCATCTCATTAAAGAACGGTATGCTTTTGAAACCAGAGATGTACCTAAGGAAGAACTATTGTCTAATCTCAAAGAAAAGTCGAAAGAGAAAAACAGGAAATTGCTTGAGAAAATTAAAAATCATGAAACCAGAATAGAACAGACGCAAAACCTGTCGTTTGTCAGCAGTCTGCTATCAAAAGGCGGAAATCATTTGTTGGAAAAAGAAAAGCAAGCCATTGAAGTAAAACTCAAGCAGATCCCTGAAATCGCCAATGATGATCTGGACAATTTATTTGAAGTGATAAAAGATAGTCAACAGCTGTTGCAGTTTTTTTACTTCGAATCATTGAAGTACACAAAGCGCTTGAAACACAAGGATTATAATCAGTTGATCGAGATACTGGATATTGAGGAGTCCGAAAAGCAGGTAAGAGAATTTAATAAATGGATCGCAGATGACGACAACCTGGAGAAGCTCACAAAAGTATTCCCCATTATTCTGACTACCAATATATCCGGTCGCAAGCTGGGACGAAAATACAAATTTGATCTGCTGGTAATGGATGAAGCAGGGCAGTGCGATATAGCCACCAGTTTGATTCCTGTCTCAAAGTGCAAAAGTATGGTACTGATTGGCGACACCAACCAGCTAAAGCCGATTGTTGTTTTTGAAGAAAGCAGAAATCAACACTTGATGCGCCAGTTCGGTATAGATCAGGCATACGATTACTACAATAATTCTATCCTATCCGTTTATAAAGGGATTGATAATATTTCGAGGGATATTTTGCTCAGCTATCATTATCGCTGTGGTAAGAAGATCATCAATTATTCAAACATGCGGTTTTATGAGAACAAATTAAACCTTTCGAAGATTAAAGCCATTGGTGAGGTGAAACTGATCGATGTGAATAATGTCAACCAAAAGGATAGAAATGCAAACATTGAAGAAGCACAAGAGATCATAAAATTTATAGCAGACAACAAATTAACGGATGTTTTCATCATCACACCATTTCGAAACCAACAAGAAGTTCTGAATCATTACCTGGAAAAGGCAAAAGCAAATGCAGAAATAGATTCGTCGGTAAGTTGTGGTACGATCCACAAAATACAGGGACAAGAGAATAGAACCATCATCATATCCACTTCCATATCAAGAAACACAACGTCGAGAACATACGACTGGATAAAAAACAACAGTCAGTTAATTAACGTTGCAGTTACAAGGGCGCAGGAAAATTTGATCGTGGTGGCCGATAAAAGGGCAATTGATATTTTATCAAGGAGAGATGATGATTTGTATACCTTGATTGATTACGTGCAAAAAAATGGCACTACACTAATTCCGCAAAGCACCGCCAACAGGTTTACAATCGGGTTTTCGAATGATTCAAAATTTGAAAACGAATTCTATAAAACCATGAACCATTTTTGCACAATACAGGGCTCCCGCTTTGAAAGAAATGTGAAAGTAATAGATGTGTTTCCGGAAGAAAGAAACAATTCTGCTGTAAACAAAAAAGAATTTGATGGAGTGATTTATGAGGGCAGGATTCCAAAAGTGGTATTTGAAATAAATGGTGCCGAACATTATAAAATGAAGAAAACAATTGGCTCAGATAAGATTAAATCGCAGCTACTCGTTTCTAAAAACATTCCTAAAATTGATATCCCTAACCAGTATGTTAAACATTATGAATTTATACGGGAATTAATGAATAAAATCAAAGGAGGTGTTTATCAAACAGCATTGTTTGGAGGCTAAGATTCCACCACCTGATAAAAATGAGATCACTTAGCCAGCGAAATGTTTACCCCAGGAGATTCTTCGTAAAGTGTGCGGTGCTCAAACAACTCGTCGTCGTAATGAAAAGGGAGGTGGGAAGCGGTTCGTTGTATGGTTAACGTCGTAGTTGTGAGCATATTGTACCGTAGAAAATTTAGCCGAAAATGGTGTTTTGGAAGAGCTGAGATGAATATTTTTGAATGTTCACAGCATCAAGTGCTGCCAATAAGCAAGGCAGAACGCTCACCAATAACACACCGGTAATGGAAACGGAAAGCATTGAAAACGAGGCAGCAAAGCCGACATACTATCATGGAACGAAGGCAAATTTGAAACCGGGAGACCTGATAGCACCAGGGTTTAAGTCCAACTACGGATCGGGGAAAAAGGCGGCTTACGTCTACTTCAGCGCCACGCTGGATGCCGCCATTTGGGGGGCGGAGCTTGCAGTTGGCGAAGAGCCAGGCAGAATTTACATAGTGGAACCAACAGGCTCTTTTGAAGATGACCCCAACCTGACAAACAAACGGTTTCCAGGCAATCCAACCAAGTCGTACCGAACCGCACAACCCATTCAGGTATCCGGTGAGGTCCGGGAATGGCAGGGGCACTCACCTGAGCAGCTCAAAACGATGAGGGATCATCTCGAGAAGTTGAAGGAGCAGGGTATTGAGGCGATTGAGGATTGAGTAGCGTAGCAATACTGCTCGGAGTATATGGCAAGGCGACAGCACTCAAAAAACTGCTGCCGACCTTGCTTTTAGTAAGCCCTCAATTCACATTGGCCGGATCCACCCTTGTCGGCGTGTCTTCTCCTGAGATCATGCCAGTAGCAGCGGCAGCAATGGCCTTGATGGAGTTGGTCATGTGCGCCAGATCCAGTGTTTTCACCTCATCAGATGCCTGGTGGTAGTCTTTGTCGACGTCGATGGGCGTGGTACTGATGGAGTGAGCGGGCACGCCTAATCGGGCCAAGGTAGCATTGTCGGAGCGATAAAATAGGTTTTGGTCGGGGTATGGGTCGGCGTAGAACTCATACTCGGTGCCCTTCACGGCCTTTTGCAACAACTCACCAAAGCTGGACTTGTCGAAGCCGGTCACCCAGGCAGTGTTTGGCCCGCTCACGGCAGGCTTGCCTATCATTTCAATATTGAACATCGCCACAATCTCATCAGGGTTCAATTGTTGTGAGAAATACGTCGAACCGTAGCCGCCGCCTTCCTCGGCGGTAAAGGCAGCAAACAGAATGGTGCGCTCAGGCTGCGTGCCCATGTCTTTGAAGTATTTGGCCAAAGTGATCACGGCTGTGGTGCCCGAGGCGTCGTCGTTAGCCCCGTTGTAGATGGTATCTCCTTCGGTGCCTCTGATGCCCAGGTGGTCGTAGTGAGCGCTGAAAAGCACGACTTCGTTGGGGCGCTTTCCGCTGATTTTGCCTACCACGTTCGACAGGCTTTCTGTTTTTACATCGTTCTCTACACTTATGTTCAGAGAACTCACTTCGGTAATTTCGGTTAACACGAGCACATAAGCTTTATCGTTTAATGCCATCACATGATTACCCCCCGACAAGAAACCACGGTATCTTTCGAAAATGCCCTTATGAGAAGGATCGGCCAGTATCAGCACCTTTCCCTCCGCACTTCTGGCTTTGGAAATGGCACCCCGGAAGTCGTCGCCAGCTTTGACGGTGATCACTTCAACTTCGTTGGGGCTGGTAATATTGAGCCTTTCACCGTTAACCGAGGCCGTGAGGTTTTCTTCAGCCACAGCCTGTCCGTTGATCGTAACCTCCATGCTCTTGGGGGTGATGGTGTACATATCGAACTTTTGCTCGTAGCTGTTCAGGCCGTCTACATATTCCAATCCGATGGACTGAAATTCGCCCTGAATAAACTTTGACGCTTTTTCAATGCCGGGGCTAAACATTCTTCTGCCTTCCATATCGTCGGCGGCCAGGGTGGTGATGATACGGGTCACATCGGCTTCATTGATCTCGGCAGCAGGCTGACAGCTGATGATGAGTGATGTGAACAATAGGAAGAAAGCTGGGAGGATAGACGTCTTTTGCATGTCAGGTTAAATCAGGGATTTTTAATAGACTGGAAAGTTAATACTTATTTTTTCACTTGGTCAACTGGCTACACACCAATGGCAACTTCTCTATTCTGAGGCGTGACATTTGGAGGGCCTCGTTAGAAGCAAAGGTAATTATTGATATATTAGGGGATATTTGATTCACAAATAGTGTCCTTTCTATTCTCTTAAGAATCTCCATCTACGCTCGATGCAACGAAGAAGCTTTATCAAAAAATCCTCATTGACAACTCTCGGTATCACTTTTCTGGGTACTATACAATTGAATTTTAAACGAGTTTTACGTGGTGGCATGTTGAATGTTAATGCACAGCGAATTGAAGACCGGATTACAGGGATGGCTCAATTTGGGCGGAACGACAAAGGCCACGGCTACAGGATGGCGTTTACTCAGGGCGATGTTGAAGGGCATGCGTGGTTTGTTGACCTGATGAAGAAGGCGGGGCTAGAAACAACCATCGACCAGGCTGGGAATATCATTGGCAAACGAAAAGGGAAGAAGCCTACACTCAAACCCATCGCCTTTGGCTCGCACATCGACATGGTGCCTGATGGTGGTAATTATGATGGCACGCTTGGGTCAATTGCTGCGCTGGAGGTAATTGAGGTGCTCAACGAAAACAAGGTAGTGACCGATCATCCCCTTGAAGTGATCATTTTCGCTGATGAGGAGGGGAGTATGATTGGCAGCAAAGCCCTGTCTGGAAAGATCACGCCCGAAATACTGAATCAAACAAGCCATAGTGGGCTCACCATTTCAGAGGGTGTTAAAGTGCTTGGAGGCGACCCTGATACTATTCAAAACGCCCGCCGCAAGAGAGGCGACATCCACGCTTTTTTAGAATTGCATATTGAGCAGGGAGGGATTTTGGAAAAGGAAGGCCTGCAGATTGGTGTAGTGGAAGGGATAGTTGGCATAGAGCATTGGGAGGTGACAGTGGATGGTTTTGCCAACCACGCAGGAACCACCCCCATGAGTTTGCGCCAGGATGCCATGCTATCAGCTTCAAAATTGATTATTGCAGTGAATGAGGTGATCAGAGGGACAGAAGGAAGCCAGGTAGGCACCATAGGAAAGATTAATGCCTACCCTGGGGCATACAATGTCATTCCCGACAAGGTGACCCTGGGGCTGGAGATGCGTGATTTGTCGCCTGAAAAAATCGAACGACTTTTCGCTGAAATAGAAAAGCAAGCGATAGCCATTGCCGAAGAGACGAAGACGAAAATCAGTTTTGTAAGACAGCCGAGCGTAGCGAAGGCGGCACTTACTGATAAAGGGCTCCAGCAGATTATCCACACCTCTGCCCAAAAGTTGGGATTGAGTACCAAATTTATGCCCAGTGGTGCAGGCCACGACTCTCAAAACATGGCAATGATTACTCCTGTGGCGATGATTTTCGTGCCCAGTATAGGTGGCATCAGTCATTCCTTTAAGGAATTCACCAAAACGGAGGACATGGCAAACGGAGCCAATGTGCTGCTGCAGGCGATATTGGCTGCGGACAAAGGGTAGGATTGGGAAGGTTTTGCGATCCCGGAGATTGGCAGGTGCCATGAGCCGAACTAAAGAGCAGCTTTAGGTCTTGGGCTTTCCTCTTCCATGCATCTACTCGGTTATGGTTCATAATTTATTTCTCTGGTGTCGAAAAGTTGACGTCGGCGTGTATTTTTGCCAGTGTGCACTGTGGCCACGCTGTGCCTGTCTGCTGCCTAACCCATAATTATTCCGTTTTATGCGCCAACGTTTTGTGAGGGAGTTTGTCCCGATGTTTCTGCTCCTTTTTGCTGCGAATGTACATGCTAAGCAGTCGGGCGCCAGCGAACTTGAGAAGCTGTTTACTGAAGCAAGTAGTGTTCTGTGCCAGGATATGGCAAAGACTGACTCGTTGGCTGCCCGATTGCTTGAGGTGGCTCGGCAAGCCAAAGACGTCAGCTACCAAGCCCGGGCCTATAAGTTGATGGGGGACAACGCCTCCTGTCAGCAGCAGTTTCAGAGGGCCATTCAAGGGCATGGGCGAGCAGCAGCTTTGTTCGGGCAGGTGGGCGACGACGAGTTTACTATTCGGAGTCTGGTTAATCTTTCCAACAGCTACCTGAAGCTTAGTAAAACAGATTCGGCCCTGGCTGTGCTCAATCAGGCTGAGTTGATCAATCGGCGACTGAAGTCAGACTTTATGGCAGCGCAGATTTACCTGGTAAAGGCCAGCTATTACAGCGACTTCTCTAAAAACGATTCCGTCGTTTTTTATTCGCTCAAGGCGCTGAGTCTGGCGGAAAAAATTCCTGACGAATCGATGATAAACAGGGCTGTTATCACGCTTGGTGCTGCCTATTATCAGAACGAAGACTATCAGCTGGCCATCAGGTACTTCCGAAAGTCACGTGAGCAGTTGCTAAGTCAAACCAACCAGGCCAACCTGTCGATAGTCAACTACAACATGGCCAATAGCTACACCGCCCTCAATATGTATGACTCTGCCACCTACTTTTACCAGGAGGCACTTGAAAGCCCCGGGGTAGAGGGCAATAAGTTTTTGCAGGCCTACTTTTATGAAGGGCTGGCTGAAATGCAGGGCAGAATGGGGCTGTACAAGGAGTCGATTGCGAACCACTTGAAAGCGATTGAGTTGTGCAAAGAGGTGGGGGAGAAACGAAATCTGTCAGCAGCTTATGTGAACCTGTCGGAGATATTTCTCAAGACAGGGAAGACGGCCGAAGCGATCAGGTATGCCGAGCTGGGAGCCGGTCTTTCTCACGACATTGAATTCATTGAAAAAGAATCAGACGCTTACTGGATGCTGAGCAATGCTTATCGGGCGTCGGGCAGGTACAAAGAAGGACTGGAGGCACTGCACAAGTTTTATAAGCTCGACAGCACCATGCTGAACCAAACCAAGGCGTTGCAGATATCGGACCTGAACATCAAATACGAAACGGAGAAAAAGGAGAATGAGATCGACCGCCTGGCACAAATGGCGGAGATACAGGCGTTGCAGCTCAGCCAGCAGCGATACCTGATCATTGGCGGGGCGATTGTGCTGCTGCTGGTGATCGCTATTTTGGTGCTTTACTACAGGCAGAGGGCCGACAGGCAAACCCAGGCGTTGACCCAGCTGGAGCAAAAAGCTTTGCGAAGCCAGCTCAATCCTCACTTTATTTTCAATGCCCTGGGGGCCATCCAAAACTATATGCTGCAAAACAAACCACAGGATGCCGCTTCTTTTATGAGCCGCTTTGCCCGGCTCATGCGCCAGATTTTGGAGAACTCCCGGGAAGATTTCATTTCGCTGGACGAAGAGGTGGCTACGCTGGAAAACTACCTAGAGTTGCAGCTGCTGCGGTTCAACAACTCCTTTGAGTATGAGCTGACAGTGGACGAGGCCATCGACCCGGAGGAGGTATCGATTCCGCCGATGTTTGCCCAGCCGTTGATTGAGAATGCCCTGGAGCACGGGCTGAAAGGCAAAATGGACGGAGCCAGAGTGAAAATCACTTTCCGGCAGGAGGGTGAGTATGTGCTGCTGACCGTGGAAGACAATGGCAAAGGAATTGCCAGTGAGGTGAAGGCCAGGGAAGGCCACAAGTCGCTGGCGGGTGTGATCACCAGCGAGCGGATTGAGCTGTTCAACGCCGGCCTTAAAAGCAAAATACGAATGATGGTAGAGGACCTTGCTGGCGTAGGTAGCTCGGGCACGAGGGTGCAGTTGATGTTGCCTTATAGGGAGGGGTGATGCGTATTTCTCAGAGTCCCTTGCAGGAGACGCTGAGTGAAAATCTAGTTTGTTAGTGAAGCTATTCCTTGTTGTCAGTTAGGCTTTTTAGCGACCTAAGAAGGAAGAATATAAAATAAACAAGACAATTAATATTAGGAATAGAATAACCAAGCCCACAATGAAATCAAAGAAACCCATTCTTTGATGCTTAAAACAATTGAAAGATACCTTCTCCTTATTTTGGTGCTTTCTAGCTAAATTATTTGCAATCCATCTTGCGCAGAAACCAAGATATTCCACTGGAGTAAATGATTCTTTGTTTCTCATCGGAATTGTTGGAACCTTTTCTTAAACTTTGCGAGACTCTACTGCACCAGATTTTGATGCGAAAATGCTACGACTCATCTGCACTAGCTCTTGGGGCAATCTGGTCACTAAATTTGTTGATAGCGTGATCTGAATCCATAGATGTAAAGAAGGTGCTTATGTCCGTTGCAAAAAAGAAAGCTTTTCCATCTGAAAGCTCTAGCTTAAATATAAATGGCGATAGCGACGTTTTTTTGACAGCAATAAAGTTTTCTCGTTTAAAACTATTGCTAGATAGTAGGTTTCTGATATTAATGCTCTGTCCAACCACCTCAATTTCCCGAAGTTTGAGATAAAGAGCATTGAACCCTATAACAATCCCAATTCCAACTACAAGACCAAAAAGACCTGACATGGTCGGCTTGATGAAAAGGATTATTGCAAATATCAGCAGCCATAGTCCACTAAAAAACATCACCACTCCTTGCACAAACATGACAGCTATACTTCCGATTTTCATAGTCTTTGTATGTCCTCAGTCCCAGAGTCCCTTGCAGGAGACTCTGAGTGAAAATCTAGTTTTGGCCAGGTGCTACTAAGCGATTTGAAGCTTGTATTTTTGAAGCAACTCTTCTTGAATAAGGCTTTTTAATGAAGTGTCGGCTGTTGGGATTTCCGGCCATAGCACACCGTCTCCCATGTTTTCAAAATTACTTAATTGTTTGAGGCTGGCAGAAGTTAACCCTTTGAACTGGCTAATCTGACGTTGTAACACGGTGCTATTGTTCAAGATGAAAAGAATTGTATTGTTTTCTTTCTGGACTATAACATTACTGATTTTTAAACCATTGAATACAATAGCTGTTTCGATTGGCGACATTTCCGACGAATAAATATCCACCTGATCATTGTCCTTGAAGTTCGCAAGTATTTCGTCGATGGATTTAATGTCTGTTTTGTCAGTTATTACAGTAGGCATTCCAGTATTCAGTTAGTTGTGCTATATGCTCTTCTGCTAATTTAAGCAATTGTCGCTTCTCTTTTTGCTTGAACCCTTACCTCGTTGGGTTTGGTATGCCAGACCCCGCTTGGACCTTTTGTTCTTTTTGCGAAAAGATCAGGCGAGCTACTGCCCAGGGATACACGAAACTGAAGTTTTAGTGATGAAGCTATAGTTGTGCACTGCCAAAACTGCATGACGAGGCGATGGGCTTAGCGCTTTTCTCAGCTCAACTGAAGTTCAAGTATAAAAACATTGTTGTCACGTAAGCTAAGAACAGACAAAGGCTAACAACATAGAGTTTGGTAAGCCTGTTGAACTTTGAAAGTAAAGCCGCATTTGTCTTAGGGTGGTCGTTATTTTTCAGATGGAAAGGGATCAAGGGTTTGAAAATATAATGTCCCTTCACATTTGAAGGAATATTGATTTTGTACAACCCCAGTCCGCTTTTTAGGTCAGATATTCTTGGATCATAAGCTTGCTTAATTTGAAAGTACATACTGCTTCTCTGTGCCATGCAATAGAGCATAGTTCCGACAATAAGGAAGAAGAATATGCCCATATTATTTCGCAGTCATTTTATTTCCTCAGAGTCCCTTGCAGGAGACTCTGAGGGGATGCTTTTCTCAATCCAAATGCTCATTCACCACATCCAGCAAGTACTCCTTAGGATCGCTGGCGTATTGCCAGAACATGATACCGGCGAGGCCATTGTCGTTAACATATTCGCACTTAAGCTTCACAGAGCTTTCGTCGTCGTACACCACCAACTGGTTGTTTTCGGCATTGAACAAGTAAGGTGACTTAGCCGCATCATCCCAGTAGCGTACGAACCCCGGCTTGGCCATCAGGCTGTCCTTGATAAACGTAAAGCCGTTGTTTCCTCTTATCACCTCGTCTCGGGGGCGAAGGATGCCCAGATTATCGCTGCTTTTCATCGTCCAGCTACGGCCATAGAAGGGTACGCCCAGCACCAGTTTCTCAGCAGGAACTCCCTGCTCGATATAGGTTTTCACGGCTTTGTCAGCAGAATTTTCTTTTTCATAGCTTTCGGAGGGGTAGAGGTTACTGTGGTGACCAACGGTATCGCCAGCGACATAGAAATCGTAGGCCATGATGTTCACGAAGTCGATATGCTTGGCTACGTCGCCCATATTGGTAACTTCAAAAAGCCTCGGGAAGCAGGGGAGGGCGGTGGAGACAATGTATTTCTTGCCAGTGGTGACTGCCAAAGCATCCAACTCTTTCCTGATGGCTTCAAACATCAGGGTAAAATTCTCCTTGTCTTCAACCCGGAAGACGTTGTCCTCACCTTTGAGCCCCGGATACTCCCAGTCGATGTCGATGCCATCGAGGTTGTAGTCGGCCACGATTTTGGCGCCACTCTTAGCAAACTTTTCTCTGGAACTGTCAGTGAGCACAGCGTCAGAGAAGTTTTCGCTCCACGACCAGCCGCCGATGGAGATCACGATCTTAAGAGCAGGGTTGTCCTTTTTCAGGTAATTGAGCTTTCTGAAGTTGACGCTATCTGTCTCCAGATTGGTCAACCACGCCAGGCTGTCTTTTACGTCTACAAAGGCGTAGTTGATGATGGTCAGCTTGTTGGCGTCGATATCTTTTTCATCGAGCAAACCACGGAAGCCGGGCACATAGCCGATGATTTCTTTTTTTGAGGCAGAAGCTTCGATTGATTCTTTTGATGTTTCCTGTTGGCAAAAGGAAAGGGCCAGGCACGATGTTGCAAGGACTATGGAATTGATCTTATTCATGAACGAGGGATTTTGACAAACACATAGAGCAGACTGTTTTGGCTAGGGTTAGATAAACGAATGCCCTCAGTCTAAAATGAGAATTTGCTTCACAACCAATGTCTTGCCGAGTATGTCAATGATATCGAATGGCTTGAAGATTTGTTTTTCATCATAGGCTTTGCTACCCGGTCGCTTGAAAACTTCAATGGCGTTAGCGTCAATGTCTACTATCCAATACTCGGGAATGCCAAACGAAGCGTAAAAAGGCATTTTTACGTTTTTATCATACTTGACAGATGAGTCGGCTACCTCAATAACCAGAAGTATATCAGAAACACTGGGGTGCGAGCCGCTATAATCGTCGGATCTAAACTTAAGAATAGATATATCGGGCTCAGGCTCATTTTTATTGTCTAGCCTAACAGGGGATTGCACACCAATCGTTGCCTGTTTTTCAAACAAAATATTTAACTGTCTCGCCAAACGGTTGACGATCGCCGCATGTTTACTACCTATAGGACTCATCTCGTATATTTCACCATTGATAAGCTCAACTCTGTCATCCGTTTTCAGAATACCCACTTCTGCCATTTTGTAGTATTCTTCAACGTTGATGAGTCTTTTTTCTACTTCTACTGGCATACAGCGTTTCTTTGTTAATTAAAGATAGAAAATATTTACATGGTTGAAAACACACCAAAATGGCAGATAATTCTTTAGCGATTAAAAATCTGTATCAGCCTTCTTCAAATCAAGTTCTTCAATCCAGATATTACGATAAAACACATCGTGGCCTTCTGCCTGTAGCTTAAGCCCGCCAGGCACGTCGGTGATGCCTTTGCCACCATCATTGCCGCCATCGATGCCCGAGTTAGGCCCGCCCCACACCTGGCTGATGACCTGATTGGTATGCGCCTTTTTGCCATTGAAGTACAGGGTTACCATTGGTTTTTCAGTGAGTTTGCCATCCTTGAAACGAGCGGCACGAAAGACAATGTCATACGAGTTCCATTTTCCCAAGCCATTGTAGGCAGAGTAAGGAGACTCCGACTCGTTGATTACTGCCCCCAGGCCATGGCTGGTAGAATCTCCATCCAGCACCTGGATTTCGTACCTGTTTTGCAGATAGACGCCGCTGTTGCCGCCGGGATTGACAATGAGGAACTCTACATGGGCCCGGAAATCACGGAATTTCTTGTTGGTCACTATATCGGCCGCACCATATTTGCCCCCCGCCCCGGCAGGGTCGTTGCTGCTCATGGCTGTGCCACCGTCAACCGGGTCTTTCACAATTTGCCATTTGATCGGCAGCTGTGCAGCCAGCCTGGGGCCATCCCAGTAGGTCCAGTTTTTATCCAGCATATCACGGGTGCCATCGAAGTAGACTACGGCCTTTTTTGTCGGTTTAGCTCCGACATTCATGTTGGACTGAGCGAAAATGCTGGTTGCTGAAGCAGCCAGGAATAGGATCAGAAGGGCGTTCTTTTTCATTATTTATTGATTTGTTAGCTTCAATTATTTCGCACCAGGAACATTCATTTTTACGCCATACACGGCATCCATGGCTGTGATGAAAAGGGTTTTTCGGTCTTTACCACCAAAGCACACGTTGGCGGTCCATCCCTTTCCTGTAGGAATATTGCCGATTTCAGCGCCACTTTTATCATAAATCATCACGCCGCTTCTGCCCGTGAGGTACACATTGCCCTGGCTGTCGAGGGTCATGCCGTCGGAGCCCATTTCGACAAATAGCTTCTTATTGGCCAGCGAACCATCTTTCTGTATGTCGTACACGTAAGTCTTACGGTCGCCTATGTCGGCCACGTACAGGCTCTTTCCATTGGTGGTGCCGACGATGCCATTGGGTTGTTTGAGGTCTTCGGCCACACGGGTCAGGGTTTTGCCCCCAGGGCTCAGGTAGTAGACATGCTGCCCATCTTGCTGCATGGCCGGGTCACGGATCCAGTAGTCTCTTTTGTAAAGCGGATCGGTAAAGTATATACCACCTTTTTTGTCGACCCATAGGTCATTGGGTCCGTTGAGCAACTTGTTGTCATAGTTTTCGATCAGCGTAGTGGGCTTTCCGTTCTTGTCCCACGACCACAGTTGGTTGTCCATGTCGGCGCAGGCTACCAGGTTGCCTTTCTTGTCAAAATACAGGCCATTGGAGCGGCCGGAAGCAGCAGCGAAGGTGCTTATTTCGCCGGAGGTGGCATCCCAACGCAGAATGGTGTTGTTGGGCTGGTCAGTGAAGTACACATTGCCGTTTTTGTCGGGTGTTGGCCCCTCGGTAAATTTATAACCGTCACCAAGTAGCTCGACAGTTGCACCGGGTGCCAGCAGTGAGCGGAGGTCTGTTATCTGGGCTTGCACAACCCCTAAGAACAGGAATGAGCAGGCTAAAAATAGCGGTGAAGTTTTTTGCATAAGGAGTGTTTAAGTAGCGGTTATGAATTTCAGCTTTTAAAATCAAAGAGAAAAGTATTAGCTCAAAAGATACATGGAAGGTTGCATAACGCTACTTATCAGCCATCTTTTCAAGGCAAAAAATGAACTACTGACTACAAGATATAATTTCAATCATCTCTGCAATTTTAAAAGTTTATTTTAAATTTGCAGGGATGATTAAGCGGATTATAGAAAAAGAATACCTTACTTCTTTGGAAGAGTTTCCAGTTACGGCCCTTATCGGCCCCAGGCAGGTGGGGAAAACTACACTCGTCAAAAGTGCCTTCGTTGAAGCTGAAATGATTTATCTGGATCTTGAGAAGGATTCGGATATCAACAAGCTTCAGGATCCGGAGCTATTCTTTTCTGCTCATATCAATAAGACGATCATCCTCGACGAAATTCAGCACAAGCCGGAGCTTTTTCCATTGATCAGGGCATTGGTAGACGAAAACCGAAGACCCGGCAGGTTTGTGGTGTTGGGGTCGGCTTCTCCGGCACTCTTGAAGCAAAGTTCTGAGAGTTTGGCAGGAAGGATCAATTACCTGGAAATGTCGCCGCTGAGCCTCATGGAGGTGAAACATAAGGTTTCGCTTGACAACCTGTGGATGTATGGAGCCTTTCCAGAGCCTGCTCTGTCGGGCAAAAGGGGTTTCGTTGAGAGGTGGTACCGAAGCTTTATTAATACCTATATTCAGCGGGATCTGCCCCTTTATGGTTTGCCTGCTGCGCCTCATGTTACCAGGCAATTGCTTCAGATGATTGCCTCGGTGCATGGTGGAATTTTGAACTATAGTGATCTGGCCAGGTCGATAGGGCTTACTGTGCCCACTGTCAAAACGTATATGATGTTTTTGGAAAATGCGTTTTTGATTATCCTGTTGCAACCATGGTATGCGAATGTGGGCAAAAGGATCGTAAAATCTCCCAAAGTATATATGCGTGACACTGGCGTTTTGCATTACCTGTCCAATATTTCAACTTATGATAATCTCATAGGGCATATAGTGGCAGGGCGCTCCTGGGAGGGTTTTGTTATCCATCAGGTGTTGATGGTGCTTCGTACTGATGATGAGGTGTTCTTCTACAGGACGCAGGATGGGGCAGAAGTTGACTTGCTGGTACGCAGAAATGGCCGCTGGCTGTTAGCCGCTGAAATCAAGCTGACGAATTCTCCTGTGTTGACCAGGGGCAGCTACCTGGCAAAAGAGGACTTGCAAGTAGAAATACTTCACGTGATTACACCTGGTGCCGACAATTACAGGATTGCTGAAGGCGTGGAAGTAACTAGTTTAAACGCAATACTGACATTTTTGGCGAGCAATTAAGCGTCTTTTGAAGAAAGCCCAAAGATGCAATAGAGTCATTCAGAGACAAAAGTAGCCTCACACATTAATTCTCATTGCATTTCCCGACTGCTTGTGCTATCCTGAGCTAACAACACACTATCATGGTACTAAGAATATTTACCTGCCTCATAGCTGTTTTCTTAATTGGAGGCCGCTTCAGTCCACTTTTGGCCCAAAAAAAGAGCAAACAAAAGAAGGAGGACAACTCGCCAGAGAGAATAATCCTTGCGGATAAAGGACAAACCCTCTACCGGATTGTCGTTCCGTCGGCAGCCACGGCCGATGAACAAAAAGCTGCCAACGTATTGCAGGACTACCTGCTTCAAATTTCGGGGGCTGTGCTGCCGATTATCGAAGCTGACAGGAGCCGTAGCCGCTACGAGATAGTGCTTGGGCAAAACGAAAGGCTGGGCGAGTTGGGACTCCCCATCAACCTCAATGAGCTGAAAGAAGACGGCTTCCTGATCAGGACTGATAGTTTGCGGTTGATTATCGCAGGGGGTAATGAAAAAGGGACACTTTATGGTGTTTACAGCTTTCTGGAGAAGTACCTGGGATGCCGGATGTATTCACCGAAGGTAAAGGTGGTACCCAAACAGGCAACAATTGTGTTGGACAAAATTGACGACCTACAGGTGCCGGTGATTGGTTTCAGAGATACTCACTACAGAGTTACCTGGGACGAGGAATACACCGACTGGCACAAGCTTGATCATGATGCAAAGGGTGGCAGGCCTGACTGGGGCATGTGGGTGCATACCTTCAATGAGCTGGTGCCGCCAGATGTATACTACGATGAACATCCTGAGTACTTCGCCATGGTGAATGGCAAGCGGCTGCCTACGCAGCTATGCCTGACCAACCACGACGTACTGGACATTACTATCCAGAACCTTCGCCGGAAAATAGCAGAAAACCCGGAAGCCAAATATTGGTCGGTCAGCCAAAATGATAACCGGAATTTCTGCACCTGCGACAATTGCAAGGCCATTGATGACCGGGAGGGCTCACCTTCAGGTTCTATCATCCAGTTTGTGAACCAGGTGGCCGACCAGTTTCCGGATAAGATGATTTCTACCCTGGCCTACGAGTATGGCCGGGCCGCTCCCAAAACTTTGATTCCGAGAGACAACGTCAATATTATGCTTTGCAGCATTGAGGCTTACAGAGACAAGCCGATTGAAGCAGACTCTGCCAGTGCCGATTTCGTGAAGGACGTGCAGGACTGGGGCAAGATCGCCAAAGACATCATTGTGTGGGATTATGTCATCCAGTTCAATCACCTGGTCAGTCCTTTCCCAAATCTTCACACCCTCAAGCCGAATATTCAGTTTTTTGCCAAAAACGGTGTAAATGCACTCTTCGAGCAGGGCAATCGGGAAGTGGGCGGCGAATTTGCAGCCTTGAGGGCCTACCTGCTATCGAAGCTGATGTGGAACCCCGAAGAAGATGTGGCGCAGCTGATGAGTGATTTTCTTAACGGCTACTATGGAGCAGCTGCGAAGCCTATACAGCAGTACATCAATGAAATGAAGGAGGCTCAGGCTACCTCCGGGCAGCCGCTGAGGATTTTTGGTTCGCCCAACGAAGCGTCAACAAGTTACCTGTCACCCGAACTGATGAAGCGGTACGAGGAATTGTTTAATGCGGCTGAGCTGGCCGTTGCCGATTCAGCCGAGCTGTTGGAGCGGGTAAGAATAGCCAGGCTTCCTCTTGAATATGCGTGGATGGAACAAGCAAAGAAGAAGTTTGCTGGAGAAGGAGGGGTGTTTCAAAAATTTGGAGATCGCTGGGAGGCCAGCACTAAGTTCCGGTCAAAAGTTGACGACTTCACTGACTTGTGTATTCGGGAAGGAGTAACGCAGGTGAAAGAATGGAGTACCTCGCCCGACGAATACAGAACAGCCAACTATCGCCTGCTGGCGCAGGGCATGAACGAGCACCTGGCTTATGGTAAAAAGGTCACTTTCATCAGCCCGGGCAATGATGCGGTAACGGCTGAGCATGCCAAAATGCTGACCGACGGCGTCCGTGGCAGCCAGGACTACACCTACAACTGGTTTAGCTTTTCGGGACAAGATCTGGAAGTGGTGATCGACCTGGAGGAACTACAACCCGTGCGCCGGATTGAGTCGGCTTATTTTCAATATGGCTTCTGGCTGAGGCTTTTCCCAAAGAAGGTGGAGTATTCACTGTCGGCCGATGGAGAGAACTACACCGTTGTGAGTGCTGTGAATAATACCCTGCCCATTGATCAATACGGAGGGCAGCAGCGGGACTTCATTGGTGAGTTTGCCCCACAAAATGCCAGGTATGTCAAAGTGAAGGCTTATTCAATAGGCAACACACCGGGCTGGCATCCAGGAGCAGGCAGGCCAGCCAATATGCTGATTGATGAGATAGTGGTGGAATAGCATCGAAAATTCTGTACACCCGGAAGTGTTGGTGATTGTTCCATCGTCATAGGGCGGCTGCCGCAAAAAAGCTATTTATTCCAGTAGATTTTCAGGTTGTTGCTGGCCCTTCCGGCGGCTACAATGTCCAGTTTGCTGTCGCCGTTCAAATCCATGACCTGCAAATCTTCACAAGCCATGCCATTGTCGTCAACCCACTGCGACTCCCACTTGCCCCCGCTTACTTGCTGATACAGCTTGATACCTACTTTTCCCTCGGCATTGGGCACTCGCCATCCGGCGACGATTTGCTCATTGCCGGTGCCAAGAAAATCGGCCACCGCCAGGGCGTGGCCTTCTTTCAATTGGTCGTCCAGCACTACCCTTGTCCTTTCATTTCCCAGGTAAGCCACCACTGCGTTCCCGTGCATTGGCTCAATCGTGGCGAGGAGGCTATTGCCGACCCGTATTTCTCCGGCTCCGTACTCCATTCCTGTTATCTTTTTGGCTGACCCTGAGGAGCTCTTACCTGCGAAATTCTGAATGACTCTCACACCCTCCTTGCCACCAAAATACAAGCTACCGCTCTTAGGCCCTGAAGCTACCACATCCAGGTTGTGGGTCATGTGCATGTTGTTATCTAAAACCACGCTACTCCAGGCACCTTCAACGTTCTTTGGGTATTCGTAGGCGATGATTTTCACCCCGTCTCCTTCGCCTCCTTTGTTGTTTCTGCCGTGCAGGGGCACCACTATGAGGTGAAATTTGCCGTTTGATGCCTTTGCCCAGCGCATCCGGTGAATGGTAGGCTCGTGTGGAAGCTCGACGGCCTTCCACAGCTGAGTTCGATCTTCGGGTGCTATCAGGTAGTGAATAGAGCCCGATTGTGCTGCGTTGCTGGTTTCGCCCGGATTCCATTGAGCACCTACAGCTACTTCTACTTTGCCATCTCCGGTGATGTCCATTGCCGCAATGCACACATTGTCCCGCTCGGTCAGGTTGTCGATCATAACAAACTTTTTCCAGTCCCCATTTCGATACCAGACGAACTGCTTTTTGTCGGCCAGGAGAATGTCGGGCTTGCCGTCGCCATCAACGTCGCCCAGTGCGATGCCGTAGCCAATCGCTACCTGGTCGTCAATTAACTGTGCTTCGAATGGGAGCTTGGGAGGTGTGGTAAACACCCAAATGATGAGACTGAGGAAGTAAATCATGGCGTATCTTCTTTACATGGAAAAAGCAACAACCCGGCTGCTGAGCTCCGGGTTGTGGGCTATTTGCAAATGAAAATACGAATTTCTTATCGAAATACGGAGCAAACCGGCAACTACCTGTACACCAGTCTGATCCTCCCATCTGACGTGGTTAGGTTCACATCTACACCGCCACCGTTGGTCTTGCCATCGATGACCTCTTTTGTTGACCGTCCTGAGAAGTTGACCAGCGGCACGTCGACGGATTCTCCTTTCACATAGAGGTTCATACCCAGATTGTCGGGCACAGAAATCTCTATGTTGCCGTCGGAGGTTTTAGCCCTTAAAGAGCCCCTTAGCTCAATGATATTGCCTTTGATGCTGCCGTCCGATGCAATGGCTTCCATTCCCCCGGCCAGGTCTTCGAAATAGATGTCGCCGTCCGACGTTTGGGCGGTGTGTGTTTTTCCTTTGGCGTTGTAAATTTCTATGTCGCCGTCGCTTGTGTGAGCCCTGGCGGTTCCATTGATATTTGTCAGCCTTATGTTACCATCACTTGTTGTAGACTCTACATCTCCTATTACATTGTTGAAGTCAATGTTGCCATCGCTGGTGCGGCTGTATACACTTCCTTTGATTTTCTCACCTCTGATATTGCCATCCGACGTCACGCCGGATACGTCTCCGGTAATTTCTGCAAGCACGATGTTGCCATCACTGGTCTTTAGCTTCTGGCTGGCAGTCATGCCTTTAATCGTCACATTACCATCTGACGACCTCAGGTCACCGGTGGTTTCTTTGGGAGCATACACTTTAAAGTCCACATTGATGCGGTCTCTCCAGTCAATATTCCAGGAATTATTGGGGTATTTCACCGTAATGTCAACACTGCTGCCGGTTTTGATGATGGTGAGTGTCAACTCTTCTTCCAGCTGAGTTCTTGAGATATCAAGCATGCGGCCGTTTTGTTTGACCACAAAAAACACCTCGATCTCGCTGCCATTGCCGGGCAGCACATCAATGTTGCCGTCGGAAGATGATATGCTGAGTTGCGCAGGTGTTGAAACTTTGTAGGTTTCTTTGAAAGAGTAGTCAAAGTCCTGGGAGATAGCGGAAGAGACCGTTACCAGTGCGAAGAAAAGTAGTAGAGCAATTGATTTCATTTTATTTGAGTTTTGTTAGAAAAGCATGGTAATGAACCACACTGGTTAAGACGCTTGTCGTTGCCAGTGTGGTTACACTATTTAAAGATGCTTTTCGGGCTCAAAGGTTGCGTTGCCTTCTTTTTTTATTTTTTACTCATACCGCAGGCAGTCAGCCGGGTTGACCCTGGCCGCTCTTAAAGTTTGTACCCCGACTGTCACCCAGGCGATAATCATTGCAGCTATGCCTGCTCCGGCAAAATACCATATCGTTAAGTCAATCGAATAGGCGAAGTCCTGTAGCCAGTTGCTGGTCAGGTAATAGCTGATGGGCAAAGCTATCAGGATGGCAGCTCCCACCATTTTGGTGAAGTCGGACGTGAGCAGAAAAACAATGTTCCAGACTGAAGAGCCAAGAATTTTCCGGATGCCGATCTCTTTAAGGCGACGCTCTGCGGTGAAGGATGCCAGACCAAACAAGCCAAGGCAGGAGATAAGGATCGCAAACCCGGCAAAATACTTCGACAGGCTGCTGACCCTCTGCTCGGCTATGTACTGTGCCTGGTAGTCCTGATCGAGAAAACTGTATTCGAACGAATAGCCCGGGTTAAATTCACCATAGAAAGCTTCGAGCCTTTCCAGCGTTTCTTTCTCTTTGCCCGCTTCCAGCTTCACCATCACCTTCAGGGTCTTGTCCGGCTCGAGCCTGATAACCAGTGGATTTACCTTTTGATGTAGAGACTCAAAGTGAAAGTCTTTTACTATACCAATGATTCTCTTGTCACCACCCCAAAAATTCACGGTTTTGCCTAGGGGGGCTTCCATGCCCATCACTTTGATGGCCGATTCGTTGAAAATTACACCTTCTTCATCTGCACCAAACTCTCTGGAAAACGACCGTCCTTCCAGCACCTGTATGCCGAGGGTTTCTATTTCTTCATAGTTGACGGTCACCACCTCAAAGCGGATATTATCTTCCGGGTTTTTTCCTTCCCATACAACGCCCTGGGTTGAATTTTGGGAACCAACAACGATAGATTGAATTGTGGAGGCATTCACCACACCCGGGATATTCCTGATTTCAGCCAGAAAAACGTCCTGGTTCTCCACCACTTTACCTTCTTTGTCAAAATGGATGACATTTTCTTTGCTGTAACCCAGATTTTTCGATTGCACATAGTTCACCTGCTGGTAAACGACCACCACCGATACGATCAGAATCACAGACATGGCAAACTGGAAAACGACCAGCCCTTTTCTTGCCCACAGCTGCCCCACCGATGTGCTGATCCTGCCGCCTTTCAGTACGAAAGCTGCATTGAATTTTGAAAGATAGAGGGCTGGGTAGCTGCCGGACAATAGCCCCGTAGCGAATGTGATCACCAGAATCATTGCAACCAGGCTCAAATCGAAGTTGAGCGATAGCTGCTTGCCGGTGATGTCATTGAACTGAGGAAGAACGAGTAGCACAAGCAATAGGGCTACCACGAGCGAGAAGAGAGTGAGCAAAATGGACTCGTTCAGATATTGAAAAATCAGAGACTTTCGATCGGCGCCGATGGCTTTTTTTACGCCTACTTCTTTCACTCGCCGGGAGGCCTTAGCGGTGGACAGGTTCATGAAGTTGATGCAGGCTATCAGGAGGATGAAAATAGCGATAATGGAAAAAAGCCTGACATATTCAATTCTTCCTCCGGCTTGAACGCCGTTTTCGTAGGAGCCATGCAGGTACCTGTCGGAGTATTTGGCCGCAAAAAGTGTAACGGTGGAGGTTTCACGCTTCGATTTGATGTAGCCTGCAATTTTTTTATTGAACTCGTCGATATTTGTTCCCTCCTTAAGTACCAGATAAGTGTTGGGGCCATGGTTTCCCCAGTTGACTTGTCTGCCGGCTAAATCACTCATGTTTTGCCACATTTTCCAGTTGAGGACCATATCAAAATGCTCAGTGGAGTTGGTAGGTAGATTTTCGAAAACCGCCGTTACGGCCACTGGATATTTGAAGTTGATAATTTGAACTTCCATTGTTTTGCCAACAACATTTTCAGCCGTTTTGAAAATTTTCTCCGCAAGATCTTTTGAGATGGCTATGGAGCCGATGCCGTCTAATGCTTGTTCGGCATTTCCTTCAATCAGCGGGAATGAAAACATCTTGAAGTAATCCTTTTCTGCAAACTGACCTGTGGCTTTGAAAAAGTTGCTGCCTTGCACCAAAGAAAAGTTACCAAACCACTCGGACGGCGTTACGCCGGTGGCCATTTCAATCTCAGGAAATTCTTTGAGCATGTTCTCAGCGAGAAAGTCAGGCGTGCTGGGCCCGGTAGTCAACTCATTCGTCATTTGATGGTTCATCATGACCTGATAGAGCCTGTCGTCATTTTTGTGGAATTTATCCACATGAAGCTCGTCGTTCACCCAAAGGTAAATGAGCAGCGCACAGGCCAGGCCGGTTGACAGACCAACCAGGTTGATAAAGAAGGAGCTTTTGTACTTCTTAAAGTTCCGGAAGGAAAGTAATAAGTTGTGCTTGAACATGGTTGTAATATTTGAGTTTGTTGACTGTGTCTTTCTTATTGTAAAAGGTCTTAGATAGTGAAGTGTTTGGTACCAGTAATTGCGTCGGGCTTTTGATAGTGACTTCCTTTCGGCCGTCAGATAGAATTTCTCCTCCAGATCGCCCAGCACTTCCTCGGCGAGGTCGTCTCTGAGAAGCTTTAAAAGCAACTTCCCGGCAAGACGTGGAGGAGTGTTTGTTTTGTTCATGCTATTTGGACGCTTTTATTATGTATGGCTTAATATTCATCTACTCGCTTTTCAGGCTTCTACCGGGGTTCACCATCGCCGCCCGGATGGTTTGGTAGCTGACAGTCGCCAGCGTGATAATGAGTGTGCCTGCCAGCGTGACTACGAACACCCACCAGTTGAGCGTGGTATGGTACTCATAGTTATCAAGCCAGCCAGTCAGCAGGTAGTAGGCCATTGGAATGGACACGAGAGATGATATGACCACAAGAGCCGCAAAGTCCCTGGAAAGCAGTTTCCAAAGGTCGAACAGTGAAGCACCCAACACTTTTCTCACACCAATTTCCTTGGTGCGTTGCTCTGCCACGAATGAGGCCAGCCCAAAAATGCCCAAACAGCTGATAAAGATGGCCAAAGATGCGAAAGCGGTGGCCAGCTTGCCAATCCGCTGTTCGTTGCCAAATTTCCTCGCATATGCCTCGTCAACAAACTGATATTCGAACGGTTGAGATGGGTTGAATGTAGTGAAGACGGCTTCAATAGTTGCCATGGCATCGCTGCCGCTCACAGTGGGATTGAGCTTGGCGATCACATAGTTGCCGGGGTCATTGTTAACATAGTAGACAGTAGGCGCCACGGGCTCATAAGGAGAGCTGGCAATGACGTCTTTGACAACACCCACCACCTTTAGCGGATCGCCAAACCATTTCACAGTTTCTCCCACCGGACTTGGCAGACCCATAAATGCAACAGCCGCCTCATTTAAAATCACCGCTGAGCTGTCCGATCCAAATTCTTTTGAGAAGTCCCGGCCCTGTGTTACCTCCCAGCCAATGGTTTGGCCAAAGTCGAAGGAAACACCTACCGTAGGGAAATCGACCGAAAGAGCGGGATCTTTACCGGGCCAGTCGAAGCCACTGGTAGTTGACCAGGTGCTAGTGAGCGGGCTCTCCGATTCAGCCATTTCTACGATGGCGCCAGCGTTTGTCAGCTCTGTTTTGACGGCTTCAAAATGGTCATGAATATCATTGGTCAGGAGAGGCATAGCCACCAGGCCGTTTGAGTCATAACCCAGGGGTCTGTTTCTGGCAAATTCGATCTGCTTAAATACGACCAGTGTGCCCACGATCAAAATAAAGGAAATGGAGAATTGAATGACCACCAACACTTTGCGTGGAATAGTCGCCATACGGCCGGCTTTATAGGTGCCTTTGAGCGCTCTCACCGATTGTATCGATGAGAGGTAGAGCGCAGGATAGCTGCCTGCAATAAGGCCTGTGAATAAGGTGAAGCCAATGCCAATCATCCAGAAAAACGGGTTATTCCAAAGGATTGCTATCTGCTTGTCGGCCACTTCGTTGAAAAATGGCAGCGACAATTGAACAATGATGACAGAAAGAAGAAAAGACAGGCAAGTGACCAAAACTGACTCGGTGAAAAACTGTGCTATCAGGTGGCTTCGGTGAGAGCCAATCGCCTTGCGAATGCCAATTTCTCTTGCCCTTTTTTCGGACCTGGCAGTGCTCAGGTTCATGAAGTTGATGCAGGCCATCAGCAGAACGAAGCCTCCAATGATGCCAAACAGCCATACGTACTTGATCCTGCCGCCCACGTTCACTCCGTTTTCAAAGTCAGAGTACAAGTGCCAGTTGCTCATGGGGTCAAGAAAGAGTGCTGGTTGCTTTTTGGCCAATTCAGAATTCACCTTTTTTAGCTTCGCATCTTTTATCTTGGCCGAAATAGCACTTAGGTTTGCATTTTCGGGCAACTCCACGAACACCTGAAAGGCGTTGGGCCGCCACGGATCATTCATTGTTCTGATCCATTCGGTGGCATCGTAGTACAGCTGCCATGGCGCAAAAAAGGAAACGTTTTTGAAGGTGGAGTTGCCCGGCAGGTCTTCGTACACGCCTGTGACGAACACATTCATCCGGTTGTCGAGCTGAAGCTGCTGTCCAACCGGGTCGTTATCTCCAAAATAAGCTTTTGCCAGTGATTGCGAAAGCAGGATGGAAGCCGGGTCCTGCAAGCTGTTCCGGCTGCCGGCAATCATTTTTAGTGTCAGCACCTCGGGTAGGTTCGGCTCTGCGAACAACCCGGTTTTGGTGAGCTTTTTGTCACCTGCTGCGATGATCATTTCCCATTGGCCGGAAGCGAGGATCACCTCTTTAAAATCGCTGCCATAGTTACTTCTGAGCTCCTCAGCCAGTGGGTAGGGAGCAGTTCTCCAGGTCTGGATTTCTCCGTTGTTGGATACGTTTTGTATTACCTGGGCCACATGGTCATAGTTTTCGTGGTACTTGTTGTACGACAACTCGTCCCAGATCCACAGGCCAATGAGGATGGCGACTGCCATGCCCCCCGAAAGCCCGGCCGTATTGATAAACGAATGGAGTTTGTTTTTCCGCAGGTGGCGTCCAGCAGTTTTGATGTAATTGATGTACATGTCGATGTTATTTGAGTTTGTTGACCGTTTCGATTTTCTTAGAGCAAATGGCCTCAGGTAATTCACTACCTGGTACCAGTAATTCAGCTTCGCCCTCCATACCGACTTTTTATCCATTGTAGCATAGAACTTTTCTTCCAGGTCGCCGAGGACTTCTTCGGCGAGGTCGTCTCTGACCACTCGGTGAAGCAGTCGTTCTGCTAAAGGGGGCGGTATGCGGCGCTTATTGGTCATTCGGCTTTAAGCGACTTTACCGGATTGGAGGTGGCTGCCTTAATAGCCTGGAAGCTGACTGTAACGAGCGCCAATATGGCTGCAATACCCGCAGCTACCGCAAACAGCCACCATGAAATGTCAATATGGTAGGCAAATCCGTTCAACCACTTCTGCATGGCCAGGTACGCTATGGGGCTGGCTATCAGAACAGAAAGCCCGACCAGCTTCATAAAATCTGTCGAAAGCATGGCTACAATCTGAGAAACAGTAGCCCCCAGCACCTTTCTGATGCCAATTTCCCGGGTTCTGCGCTCAGCGGTAAAGGCTGCCAACCCAAAAAGACCCATGCAGGCAACTATGATGGCAATAAGGGTGAAGTATTGGATCAGAGTCAGCGTGCGTGCCTCGTTTTGGTAATTTCGCTCAAAGTCTGCATCGAGAAATGAATAAGAAAACGGGGAATTTGGGTTAAACTCTTTCCATGTTTCTTCAAACGATGCGGTCAGCTTGCTATAGTCTCCCCCGGATGTGTCGACAATAACGTAGGCTGTAGGCCCACTGAAAAGAGGTGCTACCGTGAGTGCCAGTGGTTTGATCTTTTGATGCAAGCTCTGGTGATGGTAATCTTTCACTACACCTATGATTCGCATGGCGTATTTCTGGCCGTCAATCTCGTAATGGATTGACCTTCCCACCGCATCCTCAAGAGGGTACCCAAGCTGGCTCACTGCTTCCTCATTCAGAACCAGTGCATTGGAGTCGGCCTGGAATTCCTTCGAAAATGTCCTCCCTTCCAGTAAGGTGATTCCCAATGTTTTCAGGTAACCCTCCTGAACGTACGTCGTTTGAATATCGACGTTGTCTGTTTTCTCTTTCCCTTCGGCGTAAAAAAGCATGTCGGTAAGGCTCTCAATACCGGGATAGGAGCCGCCAATGGCGGCAGAAACTACCTGAGAGTTGCCTAGCAACGCATTTTTGAAAGCAACAGCATTTGACCCGGCCTCGCTGGTCAGCAGCGGCAGTACTATTTTCCTTGCCTTGTCAAAACCTAGATTTTGGTGACTCAGATAGTTCATTTGCTGATTGATTACCAACGAGCCCAGTATCAGGATGATCGATACACTAAACTGAAAAATTACCAGCCCTTGACGAATAGCGGAAGCTGTTGAAGAGTTTTTTAACTTTCCTTTTAGAACCGCCGCAGGCCTGAGGGAAGAAAGAAAAAACGCTGGATAGACCCCAGCCAGAAGGCCTGTTAGTAGAGTAAGGACTGCCAGCCATGCCAGCAGATTAGGTAATTGAAGAAGAGAGAGTTGCTTGTCGGTAAGTTCACTGAATGCTGGGAGTGCCAGTTGAATGAGGATCAGCGAAAAGAATAAAGCCAGCACGCTCATAAGTATCGACTCAATAAAGAACTGGCTAATAAGGGAGCTTTTGCTTGCGCCAATCACCTTTTTCATGCCCACTTCTTTTGCCCTTCTTTCGCTTCGGGCTGTGCTGAGGTTCATAAAATTGATGCAAGCGATAAGCAGAAGGAAGCCGGCTATTGAAGTGAAAATATAGAGGTATTTGATATTGCCATTGGCTGCCACTTCAAACTCGTAGGTGGAGTGGAGATAGATATCTGTAACAGGCTGAACAAAAAGCGTTTTCTTGATACCCGAGGCTTCGAAGTAGGCGGCACCATGGCGATCGAAAAACTCGTCGAGTTTGCCTTCGAATACTAATGGATCAGTACCTTCCTTTAGCTTCACGTAGGTGTGGAAAATGCTGTTAGTTGCCCAGCTTTTTTGTCTGTCGACCCACCCACCCACGTCACCATTATTCATTGATAAGAGTAAATTAGCTGGGATGTGAGACTTATAGGGATTTTTTTTTAGCACTCCCTTTACGGTGTAGTTAAAAACGCCGAAGGAAAGTCCAACCTCCAGCACCTTCCCAACCGGGTTTTCGCTGCCGAAAAAACGGTTGGCCACGTCCTGCGAAATAACGATTGAGTTAGGCTCACTGAGTGCGGTTTTAGAATCTCCGAAAAGTAGCTCAGTGCTAAGAACCTCAAAGTAGGTCGAGTCAACATAGTAGCCATTTGATTCAAAAAACTGCTTTTGTGTTTGTTTGTCTCGAAGCAGCATTCTTTCCAGCCCGGGAAATCGCAAAAGCCTGGTTACTTGTTCAACCTCTGGAAAATCCTCGGCCAATGCCGCCGCCATCGGCGCTGCCTGGGCCACCCATTTTTCGCCGTTGACATCTGACGCAATTCTGACGATTCTGTCGCCGTCTTTGAAGTGCTTGTCGTAGCTCATTTCATCGGCTACATAGAGCATAATTAGCATGCAGGTAGTCAGCCCGACTGATAGTCCGAAAACATTGATAAAGGACAGGCTTTTGTTACGCAAAAGACTTCGCCACGAGATTTTCAAGTTGTGAGTAACCATGGAGTAATTATTTGAGTTTTTTGACTTTGACTTTCGTATAGCAAATGGCCTCAGGTAATTCACCACCTGGTACCAGTAATTCAGCTTTGCCCGCCACGCCGACTTCCTTTCCATTGTTACATAGAACTTTTCCTCCAGGTCGCCCAGCACTTCCTCGGCGAGGTCGCTTCTGAGCACTCGGTGAAGCAGTCGTTCTGCTAAAGGTGGCGGTATGTGGGTGCGCTTTTTCAACCAAAGTTTAGTTTGCCAGTGGCAAAGGCCGGAAACTGACTCCACAGCGAAACCCTAAAGTCTCTTGAAGTCTCCAATGCTCGTTGGCCACTGGCAGTGATGGTGTAGATGCGCTTCCTGCGCCCGCCCCGCTCGGCCGTGGCCTGGCCCATTTCCGATTCGAGAAAGCCCTTTTCCTCCAGCCGGTTAAGAGTGGAGTGCACAGCTCCGATGGAGACTTCTCGTTTCGTCTGACTTTCGAACTCTTCTGCTACTTTGAAAGAGTAGGCTTCTTCTCCCAGAATGCCCACAAGTAGTAAAAGAACTTCTTCAAATTCGCCCAATTTTGTTTCCTTCATGGTATATGATACTAGATTGTAGAGCTAATATACGAAGAGAGTTTTTATTTGTTCTACTTTTTAGTAGGAAATGCTTCTTTAAACACGAATGGCGAAAACAAAAATTCCTTTATCGAGATAAATCGGTGTCGAACGGATATTTGGGGGAGCTGATCGAATATCTTGATGATACGGCATATATTTGACTACCTTATGGTGGCAACCTTTAAGTGAGCATGGAAAAGTTAGTTTGGTCAGTGATTTTTATTTTTTGTGTCTTGTTTTCTTTCAAGACGGAGGCACAAATAGCCAGCATCGACAGCCTGGAAGTTGAGTTGAAGCTGGCAAAGGAAGATACAGCCCGGCTGAGAATCTACGTCGACCTGATTGAGCTTTACGATAAACTCTCTCCTTCAGAAAAAGCCATGCAAAGAGTACTCGAAGGGTTGGATCTGGCCAAGAGAACAGGCAATGAATTTGCTCAGGCAAAACTCATGCAATTTCGTGGACAAATTTATAATGAGCTTTACCGGTCAGACTATGATGGTGCGTTGTCATTTTTAGCCCAATCTATTCAGCTGCATAGAAAACTCTCAAAAGCCAATCCAGGCAATTTTGCTCAGCAACGGGAAATTGTAAGTGTACTTAACAGCACGGGTTACATTTATTGGCAGTGGGGAAAGCTCGTTACAAGCCTTTTTTATTACGACTCCACCATCCGATTAGGAAACAAGTTAAGGTTGATCGATTCAACTGACTTCCGAACCAACAGGCTTCTCGGCATTGCGCTGAATAGCAAGGGAGCCGTGCTGTGGGGCTTAGGTAACTATAGCGAAGCCATTGAAAGTTATATAGAAGCGTCTGCCTATTTCGAACAGTTGGGCATGACCAAGTTTCTAAGCCTGGCGATGTCCAATATAGGGCTCATCTACGAGTCGTGGGGACAAAAAGAGGATGCTCTTTTTTATTTTAAAAGGGCAGTGAGCCTCGCCAGAGAAGCAGAGGATCAGTCGGCGACTGGCTATGCACTCAACAATATGGGCAGCTTCATGCGTTCGGCGGCACAGTACGATTCTGCACTATATTATTTTCAATTATCGCTGGAAGAATATGCTGAGGATAACATAGGTGGGATTTGGCTGAACTTAAATGGTTTTGGAAAGACATATGCCAAAATGAAAGCTTACGATAAAAGCCTCGACTACTTTTTCAAAGCTTTGCTATTGGCCGAGGAAACCAATTCTGATTACAGGCGTGCGCTGGCTAAGGAAAGCATCTCGGCGACCATGGCAGATAAGGGAGACTACAAGAACGCTCTTCAGTATGCCAATGAGAGTAATGCCATCGCAGAAAAGTATGGATACAAGGAAATAATAAAGGACAACTACCTCAATATATCGAGGATGTATTCACTCCAAAATAACTATCAAAAGGCATACGAAACCTACCAGCGATACTCCGAAGTCAAAGATTCTTTGTTTTCCGATGAGAAATTTCGGCAGATCACATTCATGAAGGAACAGTTTGAAGCGGAAAAGAAAGAAAGCGAAAACGAGTTGCTCAGGAGAGATAGCTTGCTCCGGGATCAGGACCTGCAGCGAGCCCGCCTTGAGCAATATGGGTTGATAATATTGCTAATCGCCATGTTGACTTTCGGAGGGTATTTTGTGGTGACCAACAGGAAAATCAAAGGCATCAATAAAGTGCTCACCGGAAAGAATCTTGAGATAACCCGGCAAAAGGAGGAGCTTGCGTTGCAGGCAGAGGCCCTCAGGAAGTCGAATGAGATAAAGAACCTTATGTTTTCCATCGTTTCTCACGATTTACGAGGGCCTATTGTGAACCTGGGTGGGTTAGTCGGACTAATTAGCAATGAGTCAATTTCGAAAGAGGAGTTCCAAAAATTGCTCCCAACTGTCTTGACTAATATTGGCAGCCTCACCGCTCTGACCGACAACTTGCTCTACTGGGCACGAAGCCAGATGGAAGGGATAAAGGCCGTGCCTCAAAAGTTTGATATCAAGGAACATTTGGGGCCGAAAATGCAGCTATACGAAAGAGCAGCGCTTGAGAAGGGAATTATATGCATTGATAACCTGGAGCCTGCCACTATGGTATATGCTGACCCATATATGGTTGAGTTGGTGGTTCGTAACCTGATAAGCAATGCCATTAAATTTTGCAACGCAGGCGACACCATCACCACTTCTTCAAAGGAAGCAAATGGCTTTGTAGAAGTAACAGTCGAGGATACGGGGCAGGGCATACCACCTGAATACATGGAGCGCATCTTTAACGACATTCAGTTCACAACACTCGGCACCAAAAACGAGAAAGGAGTTGGCCTTGGACTGATGATGTGCAAGCATTTTGTGGAGGTGATTGGTGGCAGGATTTGGGTGGAAAGCATCTTCAAAAAAGGAAGCAGCTTCCATTTTACAATTCCCGTTTCTTGAAATCATGGCTTCCTGGAGGAAAGTCAAAACGATAAAATTCCAGCATTGAGTTAGGCTAAATCACCAGATCAGCCCTGGAGGCGTTGAAGGGGACGTTATGTGCCATCTACCGGCTGTGCTATTTTTTTTGCAGGTTCAAAGCATATTGTCTCACCACTTTAAAAGCATTTTCCAATTCTATTCCTTAATTTTGCACCCTCTTTTGAATTAGTAATTGCGCTTTTTCAGAATTATTATCGCAAGACAACACTTAAAGACAGAATAAAAAATGGGAAGCACGCTGTTTGATAAAATTTGGGATGCCCATGTAGTAAAGGAGATCAAGGACGGCCCGAGCGTTTTGTATATTGACAAACACCTCATTCACGAGGTTACGAGTCCTCAGGCCTTTGGAGGCATCGAAAAGAGGGGAGTGCCAGTGTTTAGGCCGGAAAGAACAGTGGCTACGCCAGATCACAATATCCCAACCATCGATCAGCACCTGACCATCAAAGACCAGTTGTCAAAGTTTCAGGTAGACAAGCTGACTGAGAACTGCGAAAGGCACGGCATTACGCTGTATGGCATCAACCACCCTTTTCAAGGGATTGTGCACGTGGTGGGGCCTCAAATGGGCATCACACAGCCTGGCATGACCATTGTTTGTGGCGATAGTCACACCTCAACGCATGGTGCATTTGGCAGCATTGCTTTTGGTATAGGCACCAGCGAAGTCGAAATGGTGCTGGCCACGCAGTGCATCATGCAGCCCAAGCCAAAGAAAATGAGAATCACAGTCAATGGCGACCTGCACAAGTCGGTAACTGCCAAAGACCTTATTCTTTATATAATTTCCAAAATTTCTGCATCAGGCGGAACGGGCTACTTTGTCGAGTATGCAGGTTCAGCCTTCACCAGCCTTTCTATGGAAGGCCGGATGACTGTCTGCAACATGAGCATCGAAATGGGTGCCCGTGGTGGTTTGATCGCCCCAGATGAAAAAACATTTGAGTACATCAAAGGCAGAGAGTTTGCGCCAAAAGGTGCTGACTGGGACAAAGCTGTGGCCAAATGGAAGCAGCTTTACTCTGATGCCGACGCCAAATTCGACAAGGAACTAACTTACGATGCTTCTGATATCGAGCCAATGATTACCTACGGCACCAACCCTGGCATGGGTGCTAAAATCAAATCGCATATTCCGAAGCTCGACGAGATGCCTGCCAGCGAGCGGTTGTCGTTCGAGAAGTCGATGAAGTACATGGGATTCAATGCCGGCGATGAGCTGCAGGGCAAGCCTATCGACTACGTGTTTGTAGGCAGCTGTACCAACGGCCGCATCGAAGACCTTAGGGCTGTTGCAGAATTTGTGAAAGGCAAAAAGAAGGCAGATAACATCACTGCCTGGATTGTGCCGGGCTCAAAAATGGTAGAGAAAATGGCCATTGAGGAAGGCATAGTGGCAACACTGGAGGCTGCAGGCTTCAAAATGCGTCAACCTGGCTGTTCGGCATGTTTGGCAATGAATGATGATAAAATTCCATCTGGCAAATACGCCGTATCTACTTCAAACAGAAACTTCGAAGGAAGGCAGGGCCCGGGCTCAAGAACCTTGCTGGCCAGCCCGCTAACGGCAGCAGCAGTGGCAGTTACCGGTCACCTAGTCGATCCCAGAGAAGTAATGTAATTCACCCTAATCAGAACACTATCATGGCAAAAGATAAATTTCACACCCTAGTAAGTCGTGCGGTACCTGTCGACGTTGAAAACGTTGACACAGATCAGATTATTCCTGCCAGGTTTTTGAAGGCAACCACCCGGGAGGGATTTGGTGACAACCTGTTCCGTGACTGGCGATACGATAAAGACAATCAGCCGATTCCTGAATTTCCGTTGAACAACCCTAAATACAGTGGAAAAATCCTGGTGGGTGGCAAGAACTTCGGCTCAGGCTCCAGCCGTGAGCATGCTGCGTGGGCAATTTACGATGCCGGCTTTAGGGTAGTTGTATCAAGCTTTTTTGCTGACATTTTCAAAGGCAATGCCCTGAACACTGGCCTTCTACCTGTAACAGTTTCTGAAGGGTTCCTGCGCAAGATTTTTGATGCGATTGAAAAAGATCCAAAAGCTGAATTCGAAACCAATCTGGTGGATCAGACTTTCACCATCCTGGCTACAGGCGAGAAGGAGAGTTTCGAAATCAACACCTACAAAAAAGAGTGCATGATCAACGGTTTCGACGACATCGATTACCTGTTGAACATTAAAAAAGATATTGAAGCATTCGAGTCTTCAAGGGCTTAAGCCAATTCCATGAAGGTTGAAATAATGGATACGACCCTCAGAGATGGGGAGCAGACGTCCGGTGTCTCTTTTACCGACAGTGAAAAGCTGACGATAGCGCAGCTATTGCTGGAGGAACTGAACATCGATAGGATTGAGGTGGCGTCGGCTCGTGTATCTGAGGGAGAACTGAAAGGGGCGACGAAAATACTGAATTGGGCAGGCCAGAACGGCTTTCTCGACCGGGTGGAGGTACTTGGCTTTGTAGATAAAAACATTTCTGTCGACTGGATCAAAAACTCAGGGGGCAAAGTGCTCAACCTGCTGTGCAAAGGCTCCCGCAAGCATTGTGAAGGGCAGCTGAAAAAGACGGTAGACCAGCACTTGACAGACATAGCCGAAACAGTTGACTACGCTCACAAACAGGGGCTCATTATCAATGTGTACCTCGAAGATTGGTCGAACGGTATGCGCACCTCGACCGATTATGTAGATACCATGATTGAGGGGCTGCTGAAAATGCCCGTCAAAAGGATCATGCTGCCGGACACTCTTGGTATATTGAACCACAAGGAGTCGTACGACTTCTGCAAGGCCATGACCACGAAATTTCCTCAGGCTCACTTCGACTTTCATGCCCACAACGATTATGACCTGAGCACCGCCAATGTGTATGCAGCGCTTGAGGCAGGCATTTACGGTGTGCACACCACCTTGAATGGTTTAGGGGAAAGGGCAGGCAATGTGGCGTTGTCTAGCGTAATTGGGATTGTGAAGGATCATTTGCACCTCGAAATGCAGGTGGATGAAACCAAGCTTTACAAGGTCTGCAAAATCGTTGAATCATTCTCTGGCGTTCGGATTCCTGGTAACAAGCCATTGATTGGCGAATTTGTGTTTACCCAAACCAGTGGCATCCACGCCGACGGCGACAGCAAGGACAACCTGTACCACAATAGCCTGAGTCCTGACCGTTTTGGAAGAAGCTACTCTTATGCGCTTGGCAAAATGTCGGGCAAGGCCAATATCAAGAAGAACCTCGAAGAACTGGGTATTGAGCTGAGCAAAGAGGATACCAAGAAGATTACGGAAAGAATTATAGAATTAGGGGATAAAAAGGAGACGATTACAAAAGAGGATCTTCCTTTTATTATCAACGACGTGCTTCGCAGTGAAAAGATTGAGCAGCATGTTATCATCAAGAACTATTCGTTGTCGGTTGCTCAGGGCTTGAAATCCATGGCAACCCTTTCTATCCAGATAGGAGGGAAGACCTACGAAAAGACTGCCGCCGGCGACGGACAGTACGACGCCTTTATGAACTCGCTGACGGCCATTTACGACGACTTCGGGCGTAAGCTGCCTAAGCTGATCGACTATGAGGTGCAGATTCCTCCGGGAGGAGAAACCGATGCGTTGGTGATCACCTCCATCACCTGGGAGAACGGAAAAAAATTCAAAACCAGGGGACTCGACCCTGACCAGACCGTGGCGGCCATTAAGGCTACCATTAAGATGTTGAACATTATTGAAAATCATAAATAAGGAGCATGCAGTATAAAATAGCCACCCTTCCGGGAGACGGAATAGGCCCGGAGATCGTAGATCAGGCCATCAAAGTATTGAAAGCCATCGGTGAAAAATACGGACATAGTTTTGACTTTCAGTTTGCCCTGACCGGTGCAGCTGCCATCGACAAAGTAGGTGAGCCTTACCCTGATGCTACCCACGAAATCTGCATGGCTGCTGATGCGGTGCTTTTCGGCGCTATTGGCGACCCTAAGTATGACAACGATCCTAAAGCCAAAGTAAGACCTGAGCAGGGCTTGCTGGGCATGAGAAAAAAGCTTGGCCTGTATGCCAACATTCGCCCGGTGGCTACCTTCCCCTCGCTCATCGACAAGAGCCCATTGAAGAACGACCGGGTAGAAGGCGCTGACTTTGTGGTGGTGCGTGAGTTGACAGGCGGTATCTACTTCGGTCAGCCAAGAGGCAGAACCGAAGACCAGAAGACGGCTTTTGATACCTGCGTGTACTCGGTAGATGAAATAGAAAGAATATTGAAGCTGGCGTTTGAGTATGCTGGTAAAAGAAATAAGCGACTGACTGTTGTCGACAAAGCCAACGTGCTGGCCAGCTCCCGTTTGTGGAGGGAAGTGTCGCAGCGCATGGAGAAAGACTACCCAGAGATCACTGTCGACTACATGTTTGTCGACAACGCTGCCATGCAGTTGATCCAGTGGCCTAAGAAATTTGACGTGATGGTGACAGAGAACATGTTCGGGGATATCCTTTCTGATGAAGCCAGTGTGATTACTGGTTCACTTGGTTTGTTGCCGTCAGCGTCTGTTGGTTTGCATACGTCTGTGTTTGAGCCTATCCACGGTTCTTACCCTCAGGCAGCTGGCAAAAACATCGCTAACCCTGTGGCAACCATCCTTTCGGCGGCTATGTTGCTCGAATCCTTCAATCTACTGGATGAAGCCAGGAAGATAAAAGACGCCGTGAACGCTTCGCTGGATGCGAATTTCGTGACTGAAGACATCAGCAAGGAAGCTTCCAAGTCGACCTCTGAAATAGGCGACTGGGTAGCTGATTGGGTGAAGAAGAATTGATATTTTCTCGAAAATTCCTGTAAGGGGGAATAACAAAGGCGCAAAGAGAATCTAATTCTATTTGCGCCTTCTTATTTAATATGACTTTTTCATGACCCTTCTCCATACCCACTCCGAAACTATCACAAAACTCCACACCCCCAGCACGTCACTGAGCATATCAGCAAGCTCAAACGTTCTGTTAGCAAAAGCCAGCTGGGTAAATTCCTCGGCAATGGCAAAACATAACACCAGCACGCCGGCCATATTGAGGTCGAGCGCCCAAAGTTTCAGTCTGCGAAACCGTAGCGCTACGTTGATCAGGCCTGCAAGAAACCCAAAGAGCATAAAGTGGCCTACTTTGTCGCCAAGGGGAACACCTTCAATAATCTTCATTAAACCAAGCTTATGATTTGTATCTGCCATTACAATTATGAAGCAGATGAAAGCGAAAAAGAGGAGGGAGGGAATGTATCTCATTGAAAGGGATTTTCATAAGTTATTATCTGTGACTATTCGTTGTTCAGATGAGCCAATTGGCTGGGTGCAAAAATTTTAGACTTCGCTCCCTTCAGGGTCGGGGTAATCGAAGTCTAAAATCATTATCAACGACACCTACTCTGTAGCAATATTCAACTTGTACCAGTTAATATTCCGTGTGAAGTACATAGTGATGGCCAGAATAATGGTGAGTCCTATGCTACCCATCAGCAGGGCATAGTCGGCCAGTTGAAGCGTGACAAACAGAAAACCATAGATACCAATAAGCGTAGCTACCAGCAGCATGGAGAGCTTTGGCATTTTAAATACACTCATCGAATACAACGAAATCATCCCGACAATTGCACAGGTGGACACGGCATAGGCAAGGTTGAAATTGGTGTGTTCTGAAATCGAAATAAGTAGGATATAGAACAGGGAAAGAGCCAATCCCACAAGTGTATATTGAAAAGGGTGGATTTTTCGGCCGTTGAGTATCTCTACCAGAAAGAAGATGAGGAACGTAAGCACAATTGTCATGATGGCATATTTGGCCGACCGCATCGATTTCTGATAGTCATCCAGGGGCAAGATGAGATCCACACCAAAAGCCGAATTTTGCAGCTTCTCGGCTTCTCCCGAGCCGATCCACGATTGCGGGAAGTTGCGGTTAAGTTGGAGCACTTTCCAGTTGGCGGAGAAGCCGGCTTCGGTCACTTGCCGGTCGTCAGGGATGAAATTGCCGTTAAAGCTCGGGCTGGGCCATGCTGACGTCAGCTTGATGTTGGTGTTACTGCCAAGAGGAGTGAACGACAGGTTCTGGCTTCCCTGAAGCTTTAGATCAAAACCAAAAGCGAGATCCTTTCCAAAGGCATCGGTCAGGTCAGGTACTGCGACGGTAAAGCCAGCATAGGCGATGTCTGAAATACGGGAGCCGGGCTCAACTTTCAGGTCACGGTTATTCCATTTAACGATCACATCGTCTTCAATACCTCTCAGGTCTGATATGCCGATGGTAAGAAACGCCTGCCCCCACCTGATGGTCTTCAGGTTGTTTTCGTCAGGCATTTTGTCAATGACAAAGCTGCCATTCACAGCCAGCGCCGACCTGTAAACGACAATTTCGTAAATACCCCGCCTGAGCTTCTCCGGATCAACCGTTCCGTTGATGTCGAGCGACTTGGGCAGGACATGCCAATACTTTACCGATTCCACTATCTTGTCGTCCTTCAGGTATTCGTACACAAGTGGTATGGTGAGGATAGGGCCATTCACCAGCTGACTATCGGCCCATTTGCCGCTGACTTCTGATACAGCTGCATTATTGAGAAACTCCCGTTCGCTGATGATCGAGGTGATCATTGATGTGGGAATTAAGAGCAGCAGCACCAAAATGGTAATGGTAGCAAGCTTTAGCATCACTGAATTCTTAATCCAGTTGTTTACTTTTTCTAGCGGAGTGGTTTCATTTTCCATGTTAAGTAATTTAAAAGTACTTTGTTTTTCAAAGTGATTAGATAAATTTTTTTACTTCAAAAGCTGTTCAATGGCCTTGATATGTTTAACAAAAGCTTCTTTTCCTTCCGACGTGGCCATATATTTGGTGTTGGGTTTTCGTTCAATAAACTCCTTTTGGACAGAAATGTAAGTGCTTGTTTCCAGTGACTTCAGGTGAGTCGCCAGATTGCCATCTGTAACATCGAGGAGGCCTTTGAGTGAGTTGAAATCAATAGCATCGTTGACCATCAGGGCAGACATAATGCCCAGACGGATTTTGTTTTCAAACGCCTTGTTCAAATCTTTCAGCAGTTCTTTCACGACCCGTACTTTACATGCATCACAATGCCATAGATAATGTGCAGCAAGCCGAAACCTACCGCCCAAAAGAGCAGGCCATACCCAATAAACTGACAGGCCAGTAACCCCAGTGCCACCTGCATCAGGCCCAGGCTGCGAACTTCCGAAAGTGTGTATTTACTGGCGTTGACGAGTGCGAGCCCATAGAAGAGTAACGTGAGTGGCGCAAGCAGGCCGATCAGGCCTTTAAACAGAAGGATAACGCAGAGGATACCGCCAGCTGCCAATGGGATGAAGAGATTGATGAGCAATCGCCTGGCCTGACTGTCCCATAGCTTCTGGTTGTTTTTTGAGGCTTTGCGCTGTGTGAAAAACAAACCGGCACCCACGGCCGACAGCAGGAGTGCCACAGCGATGATCAACAACTGAGAGATGTTCTCGTTGCTCAGCAGTGCCTGCCGGTAACCAAGATAGTCCTGGCCACTGTAGACCATTTCGTAGGCGACGTATGCCCCGATGAGTCCCAGGCAGCCAGCTACAATACCCGACATGCCGCTTAGTGAGATAAACCTGGAAGAGCGATCCATGATCGACTTAATTTCCTGCAGGTCGTCTAAGTATTTTTGTTTCTCCATTTAAAAAGTACTTTGTAATTCAAAGTAAGTGTTAATACGGACAATTTGCAAATGTGTTTTTCAGTTCGGGTAAATTATTTTTCCAGCCAGGCTTCTAATCGGGCGGCGACATGAGGCCAGTCGGCTAATTTTTCTGGATTTCTTGGTGAGCCGACATAATACTCCACGGTATCTGAAAATTGTCCATTCTCAAGCTTCATTACTTTCTTCCTGTGAAAGCTAAACACTTCGCCTTTGTGTTTCAGATGCACCCAACCTGTCTTTTTGGTAAGCAGGATCTCATTTTCAAGCCCTGCTGCTTTAAGCAGGTTCATGATGTCTTTATGCTCTGTTGGAAGGAGGCGCATAGGTGAAAGTTAGATATATTTTTGTCACGCAAAGCGAAGGAGACCCCAAAACATCACTCTTCTCTTTGCGACTTAGCGTCTTTGCGTGCTTTTACCTTCACTCTTAACATATCCTTAACCTCACTTCTGCTTAACAATTGAATAACAAATCGCTATTTTCGGACGATGGGAGAGACCAAACCGGAAAGCGTTGCAGTTGATAATAAGCTTGAACCTAAGCTCGGGCCGCTGATGCTCTGGGGGCTTGGCGTTGGCTACGTCATCTCTGGTATGTACTTCGGCTGGAACCTGGGCCTGGCGGAGGGTGGAACGCTCGGGTTGGCCATTGCCACCTTCTTCATCATCATTATGTACGTCACGTTCACTTTCAGCTACACTGAGCTGGCCTGTGCTATTCCAAAGGCAGGAGGGGCGTTCGACTATGCTAACCGGGCACTTGGTAAAAATCTTGGTTTCCTCACAGGAATGGCTCAGAATATAGAGTTCATTTTTGCGCCTCCGGCCATTGCAGCAGCCATCGGTGCCTATTTTCATATTTTCTTTCCTGCCATTGATACCGTGCTGATTGCTTTGGCTGCCTATGTTATTTTCACATCTCTTAATATCGTCGGTGTCAGGGCGGCAGCTACTTTTGAGCTCGTCATTACTATCCTGGCCGTAGTGGAACTGTTGATTTTTGCTGGGGTGACACTGCCTGCTTTTGAATTCAAAAACCTACAAACAAATTCACTACCCAATGGATTTCAGGGCATTTTTGCCGCTCTACCTTTCGCTATATGGTTTTTTCTTGCCATCGAAGGGGTAGCCAATGTGGCCGAGGAGGCCAGAAATCCACAACGCAGCATACTCATTGGTTTCGGCTCAGCTATTTTTACGCTGGTGGTGCTCTGTGTCCTTACGTTTGTCTCATCGGTGGGTGTGGCGGGATGGGAGGCCATCGTATTTCCCGAAGGAGGCACCACTGCCTCAGATTCGCCCTTGCCACTTGCGCTTGGGAAAATAGTTGGGAATGAGCATATTCTGTATCACCTGCTGATTACGGTTGGCCTTTTTGGCCTGGTAGCATCGTTTCATGGCATTATTCTGGCAGCAGGTCGCTCTACTTTTGAGTTTGGAAGGGTAGGCTATGTGCCCAAAGCTCTGGGCAGGGTGCACCCTAAAGCCGGTACACCTGCGAATGCGCTGGTGGTAAATATGGGCATTGGGATATTAGCGCTGCTCACCGGAAAAACTGGCGAAATCATCACCATTGCGTGTTTCGGTGCGTTGACACTCTACATTTTGTCGATGATTACCTTCTTTGTACTCAGAAAAAATGAACCCGACCTCGAGCGCCCGTTCAGAGTGCCGTTGTATCCTTTATTTCCTGCAACTGCGTTAGTAATAGCAACGATAGCCTTTGTGGCCATCACCTGGTACAACCCTATGTTGGCCCTGGTCTATTTCGGACTGCTAATTATCGCTTATATTTGGTTTAAGCTCACCTATAAAGAATCGTGACCATGCAAGTGAAAGGAATGCTTACACTGGATGAACTGAAAAAGAAAGTCGCCTCTGAGGGGATTGAGACAGTGATCACTGCCTTTACCGATCACTATGGTCGCATGATGGGCAAGCGCTATGATGCTGAGTTCTTTCTGGAAAGTGTGGTAAAAGGCGGGACTCACGCCTGCAACTACCTGCTCACCACCGATATGGAAATGGAGCCGGTTCCTGGCTACGACTTTGCCAACTGGGAGCTGGGTTATGGAGATTTTCATTTGGTGCCCGACATGAAAACACTGCGTGTAGCCAGCTGGCTGGAGGAAACGGCCCTGGTTGTTTGCGACGTGTATTCGGACAAAACACATGAATTAGTGCCAGAGGCACCCCGTTCTTTGCTTTCCGGTCAAATCAAGCAGCTAAAAGCTCAGGGCTTCGATTCTGCTGCGGCTACTGAGCTCGAATATTACCTGTTTGAAAACGATTATCGCTCAGCGCATGAAACTGGCTATAGCCAAATGACTCCTGCCGGTTGGTACCTGGAAGATTACCACATCATGCAAGGTACGAGGACAGAGCAATTTACTGCCGCTGCCCGCAAGCACCTGAAGCATTCTGGTGTGCCAGTGGAGAACTCAAAAGGAGAATGGGGGCTTGGTCAGCACGAACTCAACGTACAATATGCAGAAAGCCTGGAAATGGCAGATCGCCATATTGTGTATAAGCAGTGCCTGAAAGAGCTGGCAGATGCTATGGGTATTTCGGTCACTTTTATGGCCAAGTTCCATGAGGACAGAGCCGGGAGTAGCTCTCATGTTCATATCAGTCTTTGGAAGGACGGCAAAAACCTTTTTGTTGGCGATGAGGAATTTGGGCCCGTAAAGGCTTCGAAAGAGTTTGGCCATTTTCTGGCTGGCTGGATCAAATACGTGCCGGATGTGATGGTGTTTTATGCGCCAACAATCAACTCCTATAAACGATTTGTGGATGGCAGTTGGGCACCAACCCGCATGGCCTGGAGCAAAGACAACCGAACGGCTGGTTTTCGCATAGTAGGAGAGGGGAGTAGCCTGCGTATCGAGTGCAGAATTCCGGGAGCAGATTGCAACCCCTATTTGACGCTGGCGGCGTCTTTGGCCAGCGGATTGAAAGGAATGAAGGAAAAGCTGGTACCCGAAAAATGCTTTGAAGGAGATATTTATGCGGCAGCGCATTTGCCAAGGGTACCCAGGACTTTGAAAGAGGCAGTGAGCTTGTTTAAGCAAAGCCCTTTTGCCAAAGAGGCATTTGGGGAAGAAGTGGTGAAGCACTACGCCCATTTCTACGAAACGGAAGTGGCCGATCATGAAAAGGCAGTATCGGACTGGGAGCGGAAAAGGTATTTTGAGAGGATATAGAGCGGTGTTGCTCTGGTGCACACACCGTTAGGTGGTGGCAACAGAGAATTAGAATATAAATAGAACTATTGAAATCACATTGGTGCCACCAGCTCGGGCTGTGGGCACCAATCTAAAATTTACTATAACCAATACATGAGACTAAAAGACAAAGTAGCCCTGATCACAGGGGGAAGCAGTGGCATAGGAAAGGCCAGCGCTATGCTTTTTGCCAAAGAAGGTGCCAAAGTAGTAGTGGCCGATGTGAATGAGGCAGGTGCTACAGAGACAGTCAGGGAAATCAAGGCTGCTGGCTTTGAGGCGGCCTTTGTGAAGGCTGACGTATCCAAAGCTGCCGATTGTGAAAATATGGTGAAGTTCGCCGAAAGCACCTATGGCAAGCTGAACATCCTGTTCAACAATGCCGGTATTATGGATTCCAACGACGACAATGCCGAGTCTACCTCAGAAGAAACCTGGGATCTGACGATGAACATCAATGCTAAGGGCGTATTCCTTGGCTGTAAGTACGGCATTCCCGCATTGAAAAGAGCAGGTGGCGGAAGCATCATCAACACCGCTTCCTTTGTGGCGATACTTGGCGCCGCCACACCTCAGGTGGCCTACACAGCTAGCAAAGGGGCCGTGCTTTCCCTAACAAGGGAGCTGGCTGTTATTCACGCTAGGGAAAACATAAGGGTGAATGCATTGTGCCCTGGCCCGCTGAAAACGGAACTGCTCATGAAGTTTTTGAACACCGAGGAGAAAAAGCAACGCCGCCTGGTGCACATCCCGATGGGGCGCTTTGGTGAATCAGAAGAAATGGCGAAGTCAGCGTTGTTCCTGGCATGTGATGATTCGTCTTATGTGACAGGTACAGAGTTTCTGGTAGACGGTGGTATCACAGCAGCCTATGTAACCCCACAATAAGTTTATGCAAAAAGGTTTTCAAATCATCAGCCCGGTCGATGGGGCGGTTTACGCCGAAAGGAGTTACGCTACGGATTCTGAAGTAGATGCCGCTGTAGCCAAATCCTGCTATTCGTTTCCTTCCTGGAGAAAAATATCGTTAGAGAAGAGAGCGAAAATTTGCCGCAAAGCTGTGCAGTACTTTGTCGACCATGCCGACGACTGGGGCATGGAAATTACGATGCAAATGGGTAGGCCGGTGCGTTATACGCCTAACGAAATCAAAGGCGGTTTCAAAGACCGGGCAGAGTTTATGATCACCTCTGCTTTTGACGCATTGAAAGACAAAGAAGTATCGCAAAAAGAAGGGTTCAAACGCTTCATTCGAAAAGAGCCGCTAGGCACGGTGCTTGTGCTGGCTCCGTGGAACTATCCATACCTTACGTCTGTAAATGTGGTTATTCCGGCCATCATGGCGGGCAATACGGTGATACTGAAGCACGCTGAGCAAACGGCCCTTTGCGCTGAACGATACGCAGAGGCCTTCAAAGCCGCCGGACTCCCCGACGGTGTTTTCCAGTTTTTGCACATCAGCCATGCCCAGGTTGCCGACCTGATCCACGATTCAAGAATTGCTTACGTGGCATTCACTGGCTCCGTGGAAGGCGGTCGTGCCATTCAGGAAGCGGCTGGCGATAGGTTTATTACGGCAGGGTTGGAGCTGGGAGGTAAAGATCCAGCGTATGTGCGGGAAGATGCAGATCTTGCTTTTGCAGTGGAGAACCTGGTGGACGGGGCTTTCTTCAATTCAGGACAAAGCTGTTGTGGTATCGAGCGGATTTACGTGCACCAATCGAAATATAATGAATTCGTAAAGGCCTTTGCTGAAATGACAAAAACCTACAAGGTAGCCGACCCTCGCAAAGCTGACACTACGCTGGGACCAATGGTAAGGCCTTCCAACATGGCCAAAGCCCAGCAACAAGTGAAAGAAGCAGTGGCCAAAGGAGCCAAACTGTTGGTCAGTGCCATTGACTTTCCGGAGATGTCGGCGCCCTATTTGGCTCCGCATGTTTTGGTAGATGTCAATCACACCATGGAAATCATGTCTGAGGAAAGTTTTGCACCGATTGTAGGCATCATGCCCGTGAAAGACGATGAAGAAGCTATCCGACTGATGAACGATAGCCAGTACGGATTGACTGCTTCCATCTGGACCAAGGACGTAGACAAAGCCCTTTCTATTGGTAACGAGGTCGAAACCGGCACCTGGTTCATGAACCGTTGCGACTACCTCGACCCTGAACTGGCATGGACAGGCGTGAAGAACTCTGGCAAGGGGTACACGCTGTCCTCACTAGGTTACGATGCCCTTACCCGACCTAAGTCGTTTCACCTGAGAGTATCTTGACATGAAAGTAGCTCTGCTGGTTTGTGATCATGTGGCGACGCAGTTTGCTGAGAAGCATGGCGACTACCCCTTCATGTTTGACCAACTGCTGCCTGAGCTGAAACTGGAACCATGGTTTGTCTGCGATGGAAGTTTTCCACCCATCGCAGACTACGATGCCTTTGTGTGTACAGGCTCGAAGGCTTCAGTATACGACAACATTGCCTGGATACACCAGCTAAAAGCTTTTACGAAGGAGATTTATGACAGCGGTAAGAAGTTTGTCGGGGTGTGCTTTGGCCATCAGATGATGGGAGAGGCACTTGGGGGAAAAGTGGAGCGAGCTGATGTCGGATATTTGATCGGGGTTCATCAGTTCACTATAGCGGAAAAGCCAGGCTGGATGAAAAGCGCCCCGGACGTCTTCAATATCCTCATGCTTTGTCAGGATCAGGTGGTTAAACTGCCTCCCAACTCAAAGGTATTGGCCTCATCTCCCGACTGCCCGGTTGGGATGTTCACGGTTGGAGATACATTCCTGGGTATCCAGGGGCATCCGGAATTTAGCAAAGAATATGACAGAGAAGTCTTTGAATCGAGGGTGGAAAGGATAGGAAAAGAGAAGGTTGACAGGGCGGTTGAGAGTTTGAAAGTGGAGCCGGATAGGGAGGTGTTGAAAAAGGTGATAGTAAGCTTTCTGAAATGAGTCAGGAAATCCGGTTTGCGCTAGTTGAGTTCAATTACGTTGGCGCCTATTTTAAGCCCTCTTTGAATTAAATCATTGATTTTTGGAGCAAAATGCTTTACCGAACCATAAGAGTTGTCAAAAGCGTTCAAAATGATAACTGCAATCGGGTATTTTTCAAAATTCTGTTGGTAGTGAAGGTTCTTGTCAAAAGTTATAAGTGCCTCAATTCCATCGGTTACCATGAGCTTCAAAAGCTCGCCGTTCTTTTTGCCGTTCCAACCTTTGTCGAAGACGGTAGAGACCTCATGATCTGATAAATCCAGTTTTAATCTTTTGGGGAGGTTTTCATCAATCAATAGCTTCATATATACTATCAAGCTTGGCGGAAGTCACAATTTTGTTGGCAATTTCTAGTACGCCAATCGCCTTTTCCTTAGAGACACTTGGGAAATCTTCCAAAAATTCCTCTAGGGCAATTCCCTTTTCCAGGTGCCAAAACAAAGTTTGCACCGGCACCCTTGTACCAGCAAAAACTGGTTGTCCGTTTTGGACGTCAGAATCAATTGAAATAAGGGATTTTATGTTATCCATACTTAAAAATACGAATTTATTTATTCCAAATTCATCGTGCTTGAATCCTTTTAATAGATACTGATGAAAGTGTGGTCAATCATAATGAAACCTGCATTTCACAATCCAGATTTCACCTTCCACTACCCTATAGATGAGTCGATGCTCCTCATTTATCCGTCTCGACCAAAAGCCACGGTATTTGTGTTTGAGCGGTTCCGGTTTTCCTAGCCCTTCATAGGGTGTTCTTGAAATTTCCTTGATCAGCATATTGATCCGGCCAAGCATCTTTTTGTCAGTCTTCTGCCAGTAGAGGTAGTCCTCCCACGACTCATCTACAAAGCAAAGCTTCATTCCTCAACAAGGTCTTTGTTGAAGGATTGTCCTTGCCTGAACTTGGCAATGGCACTATCTAAACGCTTCTCATTGACTTGGGAGGATAACTCGTGCTGTGTCGCCTGCAAGGAATTGTATTCTTCCAGCGAAATCACCACAACGCCGGAGTCTTCACCCCGATTAATAATCAGCGTTTCGAAATTCTGTGTTACCCTGTTCAGGTACGTTTTCATGTCTTTTCGAAAAGCTGAGATAGTAGCCGTGATCATGCGTTTTCATTTTATGTACAAATTTATGTACAATATTTTGTAATAAAAAATGTACCAAGCCCGAAGGGGCGACAGCAGTTTACTGCTTACCTTTCACCGCTTACGTCTTTGCCACTGCTTTTATATCCCTCACCTCCAGCACTTTTTTATCATAACCCTTCAATGTTACTCCCAGCATAGCTTGCCCTAAATCAGCCAGCGTACTCACGCTGCCAGGAAAAACTGTTTTCAGGAAAGGATACATCCAGGTGATGTATTTGTAGTATTTCAGCGTATTGCTGAGGCCGGGTGTTGGCTGCATATAACCAGGACGGAACATGTAGGCAGCCTTGAAGGGTAGCTTCAGCAGGTCGTTCTCTGTTTTTCCTTTTACCCGAGCCCACATGCTTTTGCCTTTTTCGCTGCTGTCGGTAGCTGCGCCGGAAACATAGCAGAAGGTCATGTCAGGATTCAGCCCGGCCAACAGTTCGGCTGCATGCAAGGTAAGGTCATAAGTGAGTTTCTTGTACTCAGGCTCTTTCATGCCCACCGATGAAACACCCAGGCAGAAGTAGCAAGCATTGTAGCCTTTGAGCTGATCTGCAACAGGGCTAAGGTCAAAAAAGTCTTTATGAATGATCTCAGTAAGCTTGTGGTGCGTGGTGCCGCATGGTTTTCTGCCTATCACCAGCACCTTTTCTACATCAGGGTGATTCAGGCATTCGTGCATAATCCCTTCGCCCACCATGCCGCTGGCACCAGTAACGATCGCTCTTATTTTTGTTCCCATAAACATAATGACGTATAACTTGCAGATTTACTTTACCTGATATGGAAAGGTAAGCAGTTGCACTGAGATGACCTCGCCATCGGCAGGTACCAGCAGCCGTTTTGCGTGGTTGTTTTCGGAGGCGTATTTGGTCACATCAGCTTTGTGCAGGAGGCAGTGGTTAACCGTGTCCATATGAACGGCAATGACCTTTGCTTTGCCAGACGCCTGCAGCACTTTCTCAATGTCGGGCAGGGTCATAGTGATTGGATCTCCTTTGAGAAACTGCGCTGCACCTGCATTCACTACAATGGTAGCAGGTTTGTGCGTGACTATGGCGGTTTCCACTTCACTGCACCAGATGGTGTCCCCTGCGATGTATAGTTTGTCTTTGCCCGCACCTACAACAAAACCGGAAACCGCCCCCATTAGTTGGCCAATCTCACCCGTGCCGTGCTGCCCTCCGGTTCTGGTAATGGAAAGGCCTTTGAAAGCATAGTCGGAAGCAATTGCCACGGCATTTTCAAAGCCCAGTTCCCGTATTTTTTCAAGATCCGAAGGTTGACAGAATATAGGCTTGTTTTTAGGTATCATTGCATGGGCTTCACTGTCCCAATGATCCCTGTGGGTATGCGTGACCAATACCGCATCGCATTGGCTGACAAGTGACTTTATTTCGTCTGATGACAGGGGAAGGTCCACCATAGGGATGCGGTAGTTGTTGCCGGCGTTTTGCACTGGGGCCATGGCGTCTTTTGGCGATAGCATGGGATCAACCAGTAGGTTCACTCCACCTATCTCAATCCAGAGAGTGGCATGTCTGATAAGGCGAACGCTCATCTTTCTTTTGCGGGCAAAAGATTGAGGGCTGCTGGTAGCCAGCAACCCCCAGATAATCAGTGAACGCTTTAAAAAATCTTTGCGGTTCATGGGATTACATTTTCTAACCCAATAACGGAAATAAAAACCGCTGCGTTGGCCTTTACTTCTCTACCCAGAAATCGACTACTGTTACACCATCCAGGTGCGGGCCTACGATGCCACCAAATGCCTTGTGATCAGGGTGAACAAGGTAATCATCCCTGTCTTTTTCGCTGTTGAAGGTAAGGATGAAAGCATGGGTAAGCCCCTGGTTCAATCCTTCAGGGCTGTTGTTGGTGCCCCATTCGAAAGCTTTAATTTGTTTGATCTTTTTAGGGAGCGCCTCAAAGGCTTCTACCACTTTCTTCACATCTTCTGCGGAGGAAGTGTCTTTGAACTTGAATAGTACGACGTGACGAAGTGAATTTCCTTTTCCCTGAGCCATAGTGTTAGATGAAGTGAAAGCGATTGCGACAAAAGCAACGGCAAAGCAAATAAGCAGGTTTTTCATTTTGTTGGAGTTTTATTAACCAATAATAACTCAACTTCCTGAAAGATGAACGCTTTCAGGAAGTTTTATAGCGATCTTATTGAGGAGAGACGGTGGAACTCATCCCCGACCGACCCCTGATATCAAAACACTTTAGCTTTACCATGCTGCTCACGGCCACGGGCTCAGTGTATTCCGGGGAGTTGGCAGTAGGCTCTGATCCGTCGGTCGTGTAGCGAATGATCAAGCCCGGATACTCGCTGTTGGCCAGCAGCAGTCCACCTTCTATTTTCGCCCCTGGGCGTGGGATTCTGTAGCCTACACCGCCTTCAAGGTAGCTAAGCCTTGGCATTTCCTTCTGTCCCATTGTGTTAGCAAAACCATTCCAGGCAGCCTCTCTAGCTTTTATTCTTTGCTCCAGATTGTCAATGGTCGCCCACTTCGGGTTGCCGGCCCAGGCCCGTTCCGCCAGTCCGACCAGTTTAGGAAATACAACGTACTCTAGTAGCTCTGGAGTTTTTGCCACTTCAGTCCAAAGCTGTCCCTGTATGCCGAGGATGTTGCTTTCTCCTTCTGGCGTTAGTTTCACCATCTTCTTCATTTCGGCCTCCACGTCTATTGAGTTACCCCGACTATCCTTTTCCGAAGAGTAGAAAATATTCTGCGGCACTATTTCCCACGCCGACTGGGTATTAACGAGGCCTGCCCATGTTTGGCCAGGCTCTTCCGGGTCGTTATTATAAGCCAAATCAAAATACAGCTTGGTGGCATTAGCGATGATAGGCGTGTATCCTGCGTTGGCCAAAAGCCCTGGTAAGTTGGGGTCGGGTATCCATACGTAGGGGCGCATGCCTGAATTGGCAAAGGCCGGGTTCACCTCTTCTTTTCCATCTGCTCCTTCACGCATGGCCACTTCCTGCCAGCCGGATGTTGGCATGCCTTTTTTCTCCAATATTTTGATCAGCTCTCCGATGAAATAGGGCATCAGGTCGTGCGTTTTTGCTATTTCGGGGTGAGTCTTACGGAATTCATTGCAAATCGGAGACTTTTCCCAAACGCCCTTAGGTACTTCGTCGCCACCTATATGAATCGATTCCAGCGGCACACCAGCTTCTTTGTGCATGGCAATGATTTCGTCAAAAACCTTCTCCATAAAAGTGAGCGCCGACGGGCGGCAAACACAGATCACGTTGTCGGGGAAGTTCTGCACCGACATGTATTCTGACGCATCTTCGGGGTCGTGAAGGGCATACTGATTGGCTTCTTCAGTTTTGCCTTCTTTCATGAGACGATTGTACCGATTCTTCATTGAAACGATCGCAGCTCTTGAATGACCAGGGATGTCAATTTCAGGAATCACCCTGATATGTCTTTTATGAGCGTGTTGCAGTATTTCTATGTAATCAGCTTTGCTGTAATAGCCGTTGCCCGGAGAGTTAGGGTCGTTGGGATCGGGGCCTGATCCGTATTCCGGGTGAAGAAACTCTTCTTCGGTGGTGGTGTGCCCTCTGCGGCTGCCAATGTCAGTCAGCTCAGGAAGGCCGGGTATCTCAAGTCTCCAGGCTTCATCTTCGCTCAGGTGCATGTGGAAATAGTTAAGCTTGTAGTAGGCCATCAGGTTGAGCAGCTTAAACACTGTTTCCTTCGATTCGAAGTTCCGAGCCATATCCAGGTGCATGCCCCGGTAGGCGTAGCGGGGAGCATCTTCAATAGTCAGTTGATCAAGTGAAATGCCCGATGCTGGAGCTTCGTAGGTAGCCACAGGCAGCAGCGCTCTTAAACTCTGGATGCCGTAGAACACACCAGCAGCATCTGCTCCGGTAATTTGAATGCCGGTTGTGTTAATAGACAACGTGTAGGACTCAGGCCCTCCGGATTTACCCAACTTGAGCTGCATCGATTGGCCTTTACCTTCTTGAATACTCACGTCGCCATCAAGCACCTCGCTCAGAGCCGACTTGAGCAATTCTGCCTCGCCGGCTAAACCAGCTTCATGATAGATCACAAGCGGTGTTTGTAATATAAACGAGCCCTTTCCTGCCATTATGCTCATGGGCGTTGGCACCACGTTGCTCAACTGAGAGGCAGGGAGCATCTTGAGCGACTGGTTTTTTTCAAAGAGATTCTTAGCCGTAGGAATCAGCGTTTTTACGACCTTCAACACTTCGGGGTTATCCATGGTGAGGGTGGCAGGTTGGTAGTTGCTGATAGTTTTGGCGTTTTCATTTCCCTGCGCAAGGTAGGGGCCTAGCGGTTGCTGTGAGTTTTTTACGATAGCACCCCCCGCCGTATACTCGAAGGTGAGCGTTTCACCCTGGCCTAGTTCAAATCCTTCCTTTGGCACCAGCTTAAAAAGCGTTCCTAATTCAAACTCGATGGCCAGCTTTGCCCCTTCCGGGAAGACGAAATCATGACTGGCGATTTGGTTGTAGTAAATGGCCCAGTCGGTACCTGAGAGTGCGGGGCCATTGTTGGTGATAGTAAACTTTGCCTTGTGCTGGTTTTCTCCGCCCGCCTGATTTTCCACCAGCTCCCAGCTGAGTTGAATATCACCTGCGTCGATCAGCTTGTTTTCCTTAGTGCCGCAGGAAAACACGATAAGTGACAATGATACAAGAGTGAATCGAAAGAAGGATCTCATAGCGAACGGGTTTGTTTGGGGCTTCAATATCGGAAAATGTGCTTTAAATTAAAATGTGTGCGGAAACATTTACTATCGAACCCTATCTTTTTGCATAGATAGTCAAAAAAACACGGAAAAACTTTCAAGTGATAAAATGAAACTATATTTTTGACTGACCGTTTAGTCAATGTAAAAGTAACTTATAAATGAGTCCAAGAACCAAGGCGCAGATAGACGAGATAAGAGAGCAGAGCAGGGAGAAGATTATTGCTGCAGCATTGGATTTGTTTGCTCACAATGGGTTTCATAGCACATCTATCGCTCAGGTTGCCGCCAAGGCTGGCATTTCGAAGGGGCTTATTTATAATTATTTCGAAAGCAAGGAAGATTTGCTTCAGGCCATTTTTACGGAGGCAATGAAGAACTCCGAGGATATTCTGACCATGGATCCGAATGCAACCGCCAAGCAACGGCTGATACGTATGGCAGAAGCATCGGCTGATTTTATGTACAATAATCAGGAGTACATGCGCCTGTTTCTGACACTGATGATGCAGCCCGACGTGGTGAAAAGTATGAAGCCGTGGTTCGATACTGTGGGCAAGGCCAAGAAGGACATGCTAATGCCCATGTTCGAGGAGATATTTCCCGGTCGGGCAGAGGTCGAGTATTTTTTCTTCGGTGCTATTATGGACGGCATTGGCTTTGGATACCTCGTACTCGGGCGTGAGTATCCATTTGAAGATGTGAAACGAAAATTCATTGACCACATACAAAATCAATAACTGATTGCTATGAAATATTTTTTGACCACAGGATTTATTTTTTGTCTGTTAGCTTATCAGGCAAACGCCCAAACGGCTCTTGAAATCATTAAGAAGGCTGACGAGAAAATGCAAGGAGAGAATGGTTATGCCGAAATGGTGATGAAGATTGTGCGGCCCGACTGGACTCGGGAAATCACAATGAAAAGCTGGAACAAAAACCAGGATTATTCCCTGATATTGATCACAGGGCCGGCAAGAGACAAGGGCACGGCCTTTTTGAAAAGAGGCAAGGAGATGTGGAACTGGCAGCCTTCCATTGACAGGGTGATTAAAATGCCACCGTCGATGATGATGCAGTCGTGGATGGGCTCAGACTTCACTAACGACGACCTGGTGCGTCAGTCTTCTATTGTCACTGACTACACGCACAAGCTATTGGGCGACACAACGATGTTAAGCCGGAAATGTTGGAAAATGGAGCTGACCCCCAAGGAGGATGCGCCAGTAGTGTGGGGCAAAATAGAAGCTTATATCGATCAGAAGGACTATTTGCAGTTACTCATTAAATATTATGATGAAGATGAGTATTTGGTGAACACGATGGTGCTGTCCGATATCAAAGAGTTGGGAGGCAGAACGCTGCCCACGCACATGGAGATGATACCTGCGGAAAATCCAGATCAGAAAACGGTGATCGATTATGTGAGCCGGACTTTTGATACCAACCAGCCCGACGACTTTTTCTCGATCCAGAACCTAAAACGTATCAGATAACTTATCGATTATGCTGCTATTGATAGCCTGGCGTAATATCTGGCGCAATAAGCGCCGAACGCTGATTACTCTTGCTTCCATAGGATTTGCTGTCTTTTTTGCCTGCATCATGCAGAGCATGCAGTTGGGATCCTATGAGCGAATGATTGAAAATGCCGTCCGCTTCTACACCGGCCATATCCAGGTGCATGAAAAAGGTTATTGGGACGACAAAACGCTTGACAATAGCCTGGAAGTGACGGAAAGCCTCCAGACCAAATTGTCTGGAGAGGCCGACTTGAGCGATTATGTACCGAGAATTGAATCCTTTGCCCTGGCGTCTCATGGAACCCTTACCAAGGGCGTTCTGGTCAATGGCATTGACCCCATAAAGGAAACAGGGCTCACCGATTTGCAGGGAAAGATTGTGGAGGGACAATACCTTTCCAACCCTGGAGATATCATGATAGGTGAAGGACTTTCCACCTACCTGAAGGCAGCACCTGGCGACACGCTTGTGCTGATTAGTCAGGGCTATCATGGGGCAAATGCAGCTGGCAAATACCGGATAGTAGGCACATTGAAGTTTCCGACACAGGAAATGAGTGCACAAGCCGCCTATATCATGCTTAGCGATGCTCAGTACTTTTTCAATATGCCCAACAGGGCTACATCCCTGGCTTTGCTGCTCGACAATTCCGAAGCAGTGCCGTTGGTGAAAGCTGACTTGACCTCTAAGCTTGACACGGCCGTGTATGAGGTGATGGACTGGAAAGAGCTGATGCCAGAGCTCGTTCAGAGCATTGAAGTTGATTACGCCAGCGGACGCATCATGTTATACGTGCTCTATGCTATCATCGCCTTTGGCATTTTCGGCACCTTTCTCATGATGACCAACGAACGGCAGTATGAATTTGGCGTCATGCTGTCAATTGGCATGAAACGCCGGCTGATGCAGGGAATGCTACTTTTGGAAATCATTATGCTGGCGGTGCTGGGTGTGGTAATGGGAATTATTGCGGCGAGCCCCATTCTGGCTTATTTCTATCTTAACCCCATTCATGTGGGTGGGGAGATGGCTCAGGCGTACGAGAAAATAGGGATGGAACCCATTCTGCCATTTTCGCTTGCGCCGGAGGTTTTTGTCAATCAGGCCCAGGTGGTGCTAGTGATGACGATTCTCATGGCGATCTATCCTCTTTGGATTGTAGGTAAGCTTAAGGTAATCAAGGCACTTCGCAGTTAACTTAAATTGAAGAAGTATGATTTTTAATATTTCATGGAAAAATATCTGGCGCAACAAACTCCGCAGCGGAGTGGTTATCGGTGCCATGATCCTGGGGGTGTGGGCACTGCTTTTTTTGTTTGCCTTTTCCGACAGCATCACCAACAATTTGGTCGGCAATTCAATCAAGTACGACTATAGCCATGTCCAGCTACACAACAAGGCCTACAAGAATGATCCGACTTTCAATAACAGCATAAATGGGCCAAACGAAGTAGAAACTGTGCTTGCTGGAATGCCGCAAGTGGCTTCGTACTCCGAAAGACTGATCGTTTCCGGCATAGTTGGTTCAGCTAATTCCACTCAGGGGGCGATGATTTATGGCATTGATCCGGAGGCTGAAGCGAGTGTCACTTACCTGGATGATCAGCTGGCCGAGGGCACTTATTTTACAGAAATAAAACGGAACCCAATTGTGTTGAGCCAGCACATGGCTGAGAAGTTAAAGGTAAGACTGGGCTCCAAGGTGGTGCTTACTTTTCAGGACAGTCACAACAATATCACGGCTGGCTCCTTCAGGATCGAGGGCATCATCAAAGCGAAATCGCCACGAATCAATGAGGGAGTGGTATTTGTGAGAAAGGGAGACCTCGAAAAGCTAACAGACTGGGTACAACCGCAAGAAATAGGGATAGTGCTTCAGGATATTCAGGAAGTGGAACTGGTGAAGGCTGCTTTACAAACTTCGCTGCCAGCCCTCGAGGTGGCTTCGTACAAAGACCTTGCCCCCGACCTGGAGGTGATGACCCAGCAAACAAAAATTTCCAAAACGGTGCTGATGGTTATCATTATGCTGGCGCTGGTTTTCGGCATCATCAACACCATGCTCATGGCTGTGCTTGAGCGAACCAAAGAAATAGGTATGCTCATGGCCATTGGGATGAAGCGTATTCGTGTGTTCACCATGATCATGACAGAGACAATTTTGATCTCACTGGCGGGTGCGCCGCTGGGAATGCTCATGGGGTATTTGACCATTGTTTACTTTAGCTCCCATGGGTTTGATTTCTCGGCCTACGCCGCTTCTTTCGAGCAGTATGGCATCGACTCAATTATTTACCTTTCTCTGGATGCCAGCAATTATTTCATGCTCGCTTTCACTGTGGTGATTACGGCGGTGCTTGGGGCTGTTTACCCGGCCCGCAAAGCCACGAAACTGAAACCAGTAGAAGCATTAAGAAAACTTTAACATTCAATTTTTTTTAGAAATGATAGTTATCAACGCTAAAAACATCAGCAAAACATATAACCCCGACAAGGTGCCGGTTCACGCTTTGAATCACGTAGATCTTGAAATAAAGAAGGGGGAGTTTACGGCTATTGTAGGTCCGTCGGGATCAGGTAAATCTACCCTACTTAACATCATTGGAGGGCTTGATGTGCCCACCGAAGGAACCATAGAGTTGGGAGGGGAGGATATTTCGAAATTCAGCGACAATGAGCTCATTGACTTCAGGTTACAGCACATCGGCTTTGTATTCCAGGCATACAACCTCATTCCGGTGCTTACGGCTGAGGAAAATGTAGAGTTCATTATGCTGCTGCAAAAGCAGACCGAGAAGGATAGAAAAGCAAGGACTGTGGAACTCTTAACAAAAGTTGGGCTGAAAGACCAAATGAACCGCCGACCCTCCGAACTTTCAGGTGGGCAGCAGCAGCGGGTGGCGGTTGCCAGGGCCTTGGCGTCGAGGCCCGAGTTCATTCTGGCCGATGAGCCAACGGCCAATCTTGACTCACACTCTACCGCTACTTTGCTCGACATGATGGCCAATATGAATGAGAAAGAGGGTGCCACCTTCGTTTTTTCTACCCACGACCAGCGAGTGATTGACAAAGCCAGACGGGTGATCACGCTTGAAGATGGAAAAATAGTTTCGGATGAAGTTCGCTAAGTACGCAGGGCTGGTTATTCTGCTGGCAGGTGGGTTTAGCTCGCAGGCTCAGGACGAAGCTCCCAAGTTAACTCTCAAGGGCTATGTGAAAGACTTATTTACCGCTAATTTCTCCACGCCCAACGACGCCAGGTTTGACAACCTTATTCACAACAGGCTCAACCTAAAGTGGTATCTGAATGAACACCTGACCGGTGCTTTGGAGGTGCGAAATCGCTTTTTTATTGGCAATAGCCTGGGCCTAATTCCTAACTACGGCTCCTATGTGGATGTAAACAACGACTACGTGGACATGTCGGTGCTGCCAATTAATAATGACAAAGCGGTGCTGCACATGATGATTGACCGTGCGTACCTGCAATGGAACAAAAACAACCTGGAGGTTACAGTCGGCCGACAGCGCATCAACTGGGGGCAAAACCTGGTCTGGAACCCCAACGATATTTTCAATGCCTACTCCTTCTTTGATTTCGACTATGAGGAAAGGCCTGGTAGCGATGCGTTGAGGGTGCAGTATTATACTGGGGTTGCTTCCAGCGTGGAGGGAACCATCAAAGCTGCGGATTCGTGGAGCAAAGTTGTAGCTGCTGGCATCTGGCGTACGAATAAATGGAACTACGATTTTCAAGGGTTTGCCGGAAAAATGAAAGAGCATGCTGTGGTGGGAGGCGGCTGGGCTGGCAGTATTAAAAATGCCGGATTCAAGGGTGAAATGACCTGGTTCAGTGAGGCGGCCGGGCGCAAGGCTCAGTTCATTACTTCAAGCTCAATCGACTACTCTTTTGCGAATTCATTCTATGTCAATGGTTCGTTCTTATTCAATTCGAGCGGTGTAAGCGAGCCCGATCAAAGTGCTTTGGGCGCCTTTTCACTTAATAAATTGGATGTGCGGAGCCTGTCTCCTTACCGGTGGTCGGTGTTCGGCCAGGCCAGCTATCCGTTCCATCCGCTGGTCAGTGGTGGTCTTTCTGTGATGGTTTTTCCGTCAGACATGGGATGTTTCACGAGCCCTTTTGTCACCTACTCAGTGGTTCCTAACCTTGACCTCGACCTGCTCGGTCAATTTTTTCTTGGCGACATAGGAGAGGGGTATACGCTGCTGGCCAAGGTAGCCTACACCCGTGTTAAATGGAGCTTTTAACCTTGCTGTAGGGGGTTCGGAGTTGAGGGATGTTTTAATAGTGTAAAGAGTAAGAATCGACGTAAAGAAAGTCAAATCTTTTGCCCAGGTATGAATTTATATTTGGGTTCAGGTACTAAGGAGCTTCGGCTCCTTTTTTTATTTCCTTTATTGAGTATTTTTATCTTTGCTCAAAATAGCCTAACCACTAAAGTCCTTTTATGGCGTCGTTGAAAGAGAAAATTACAAATATTACTCAATTCATAGAAACTGACATCTGGCGAATTAAACTTGATTCGCTTCCGAAAGGCAGAAGGTTTTTTTACCGACAGATTAGGGTACTTGTGCTGGCAGGCAAAGGATTTATAAGAGACGAGGTTGGCGTTAAATCCTCAGCGTTGACCTATTTCACTTTGCTGTCCATTGTTCCGGTTATTGCCCTTGCATTTGGCATTAGTAAAGGATTTGGGTTCGATATTCAAAATTCTATCAGCACGTTGCTGGCTGGGCAAGAGCAAGCGACTGAGTTTGCCTTTGAAGCAGCAGAAAATATGCTGAAAAACGCCAAAGGAGGAGTGGTGGCAGGGGTAGGTTTGATTGTGCTGCTTTACACGGTTTTACGGTTGCTTAATAGCGTAGAGGAGACTTTTAACGATATTTGGGAGATCAAAAAGCAGCGTTCTTTACAACGAAAGATATCCGAGTACACAGCCATACTGCTTATTTCGCCAATCCTGGTTTTCTTTTCCAGTTCTCTCACAGTTTTAGCCAGCTCTGAGGTGCAAACTCTCACTCAGCAGATTGAGCTTTTGGATTTGTTCGCCCCTCTTATCTTGTTTCTGCTTAAATTTTTGCCTTATACACTCATTTGGCTTCTATTAATTCTTCTTTACCTGATCATGCCTAATACCGGTGTAAAGGTAAAGTCGGCTGTTATCGCCGGCGTCGTTGCAGGAACTGCCTTTCAACTGCTTCAATGGGGGTATATAGAATTTCAGGTGGGTGTTTCAAAGTACAACGACATCTATGGTGGTTTAGCCGCCCTTCCTTTGTTTCTGATATGGGCCCAGGCCAGCTGGATGATTGTGTTGTTTGGAGCTGAGCTTTCATTTGCCCACCAAAATGCGGCGAGGTATGAATTCTCTAATGAGCATTTGCAACCTAGTACCCGTCACAAGGAATTCATTGCTCTGCTTGTTGTAAGGCTATTAATTCTCAGGTTTAAAAATGGAGAGCCAGGCCTCACGGTTGGGGAAATTACAGACAGATTGCTTGTTCCTTTCAGGTTTGCCAATGTGATTGTCAGAGAGTTAGTAGAGGTGAAAATCCTTTCTGAGATTAATAATGGAGAACGGGAAGACAGCACCTACCAGCCGGCAATGGACATTGATTTAATTACTGCCTATCTGGTGATTGACCGCCTTGAAAACAGAGGTCTGAACAATATCTGTATTCTCAATGATGATGAGGCTACACTTATGTTACAGACGATTGATACAATGGAAGCTGACATGGACAAGTCAATGGTGAACAGGCCCCTTGGCGAGCTTCATTTGTAGTATTCGTATTCCAGATAAGTACAGATGTAGTTGGGGTTTTGCTCCTGATTGAACTCGATCGCATCAAGAAGCTTTTTTTTGTCATAGGTGAATTCTCCACTTTGGGTGATGTTACCTGCCGCTGCCTTCATGTAATACGAAATCAATTTTCCGCTATCATTGAAATTCTCTTCATAGACCCGGGTGGTGTCTCCCGTGGTTTCATCGATATGGAAGTCTGAAATATGGCTGGGAGTTCCGTCGCCATAGAAGGAGTTGACCTTCTCCCTGATAACGAGCCGGTCTTTGTTCAGCAGGCGAGCATGGGCAATCTTGTTGTGCTTATTGTATTCGTACTCCATCGATACCTCGTCCTCAATAATGCTTGCAGTGGAGCTTGACATGTAGATGCGATCACCAAACTCATTGTACTGGATCACTTGGGTAGCCACTTCATCGCCCGACACCACATTAAACCGTGTAAACGTTTCTTCCTGCAACACCTCGTCTTTGTACGAGTAGGTGGCCACGGTGTGGGTTCTGTCCAGATTATCTCTTTCCTCTATTTTAATAGGGAAACCGTCAGGGTTCAGCGTGACAATCTTTCGCATTTCACTTCTTACCTGTCCGCTTTCAAGGAAGTCTGTTGTGAGCGTATCATACCCTAACTTGTCGTAATACTTAGTCTGAATGACAATATTGTTTAGGTTATACAGGTTTTGATAGGTTTTGTCACCTTCCGGTCCATAGAAATAGTGGGTTCTGCTTCTTAGCTCACCTGAATATTCATAGGCCGCCTGTTTCAGCAGCCTTCCTTCTTCGTCAAACTCCCTTTCTTCCAGCACCGTGCTGCGACTTCTGGGCTCTGTAGACTCACAGTCGTAAAGGTAGGTGGTGATTTTTCGAATATCCAGCGAGGCTATTTCCCTTTGATATTTCAGAACCTCCTTTTTCTCAGGAGAAAGCCTTGGATCAATCGCCTCATCACCCTGTGTGGAGAGGCCACCACAGGAGAATAAAAGTGGAAAGAGAACAAGCGGGAAAGAATGGCGCATTATGCTGGCTAACCTCATAAAATTACTTAGAACGTTGTTTAAAAGACCAGGTAAAGTGAAACACAGAAACGATTGTGCCGTCCGGCAAAGTGCCGGTGGTTTTGGCAGTCACAGTTTGAGGCTGCCCCGTGCTTATGGCTAGCTCAACTGCTTCAAATATTCTCTGACCATCCTCACAGGTGAAGGTGGTTTTTCCAGTCGCTCTTTTTGGGAATTCTGCTTTCAAATCAACAATTATGGTGGCCACACTCGGGCTCCTGTCCGTTATCGCCAAAAGGGCAATGGACGCTGTGGAAAGCTCTGCAGCCATGCTTTGAACAGCAAAATATATAGATTTGAAAGGGTTTTTGTTAAGCCATTTGAAAGGGATAGTAGTAACCGCCCTTTCTTTGCTCAGTTCCTTTAGTCTCATTCCGGCCATCCACCCTGCAGGGACGTTGCCAAATGTGTAGACCCAGAAAAGAAATGGGTTCAGCATCTTCTGTCTGAACTTTTCTTGTTTCTCCGTAAGTGTACTTGTGCTGCCCATGTTGCCTGCCTTTGAATGCAACCCAAATTAACAAAAAAGGCCCGGATATTTCCGAGCCTTCAGGTCTTATTGAGTGGGCACTACCACCATATAATGTAGATGAGAGTCACCAGCACAACGATGATGAGCGCCATGGTATTAAACTGTTTCGACGATCGATAAACCTTTTTAGATATATCAATGGCTTTTTTGTCGTAGTCTATTCCTTGAGACAGGAACAGTGCAACAGCCACAAACATCAGGCTCATCAGGTGAATAAGCGTTTTTCCGATATGAGTATCCATGCTCAGGATCGTTCCATCAAACATTTCGTGGTTTCCACCCTCCATAATGATAAAAAGGAAAAGGCAGCCAACAATGATGAGGAAATTCTGATTTCTCCATTTGAAGTCCGCTTTGTCGATCCACGAGATGATGATCATTGCAAAGCAAAGGACAATGAACACAAAACCCATGCGGTCAATAAATGGCACTTCGGGTACGAAGAAATAGAAAAAGGCATTGATAGGTATTGAAAGCACAGCGACCCACAGAGCTGCGTTGGAAGTTGACTTGCTCCAGAACATTCCAAATAGGAAGATGACAGTGACGGCGGGGGTCACAAAGCCCGAAAACTCCTGGATATACTGAAACATCTGATCGAAGCCTTCCAGTGCGGGCGTTACAAGGCACGCAATTGCCAAAGCAACGAAGCTGGTAATACGACCGATTTTCACAAGGTTGGTTTCAGTAGAATTCTTATTGATGAACTTATGGTAAATGTCCATCGTGAAAATCGTCGCCGTTGAGTTCATCATAGAAGCCAACGATGAAATAATGGCACCAATTAAAGCGGCAAATGTTACTCCCTTCAGTCCGGCTGGCACGAGAGACAACATAGCCGGATAAGACTTGTCAGGCTTCATGAGCCCGTCGCTCATCATAGCATTAATGATGTTGGCGTCTCCTGTTTTATCTACAAGGTAAAATGCTGCAACACCCGGGATCACCACAAAGATGGGCATGATCACTTTCAGGAAGGCTGCGAATGCCACGCCTTTACGTGCTTCAGTAAGGTTCTTGGCTGCAAGGGCTCTTTGGGTAATATACTGGTTGCATCCCCAATAGGCCAGGTTAGCAATCCACATGCCTCCGATAAGTACCGAAATTCCGGGCAAATCCATATAGGACGACTTGGATTCACCATTGATCATATAAGTGGAGTCCACATCAAAAACCATATCAAACTTACCAGGTACTTCCCTGATGAGGGTGAGGAAGCCACTAAAAGCACCTTCGCCGCCACTTACTAAATTAAGGGCGACTCCTGATACGAGAATACCACCGATGACAAGGAATATCACCTGAATAATGTCGGTGTAGGCTACGGCTTTTAATCCCCCGTAAATAGAATAAAGGAGAGCAAATGTGCCAAGACCCAGTATGCCATACAGGAATGGAATGCCAATAACAGTATTAAGTGCAAGCGCCCCCAGGAACATCACCGTTGTTAGGTTGACAAAAACATAGAGAAGGAGCCAGAATACAGCCAAACTAGTTCTTACCCTGCCATCATATCTCAGCAAAAGAAACTGAGGCATAGTGAAAATCTTCTTATTTAAATAGATGGGCAACAGGTATTTGGCCACCAGCAGCAGCGTTACTGCAGCCATTAATTCATAGGCTGCAATGGCCATTCCTATGGCAAACCCCGATCCGGACATACCAATGATTTGCTCTGCCGAAATGTTGGAGGCGATTAAAGAAGCGCCTATTGCATACCAGGGAAGTGATTTTCCTGCCAGGAAATAGTCGGTTGAATCTTGCTCAACGCCTTCCTTTTTTCTGGAGACCCACCAGGCAATGCCTATGATGATAAGAGCATAAATACAAAATACAACAATGTCAATTGACGAAAAGCTCATAACAGCAATGTGGTTTAAGTGGCTGGATTTTCACTAATTGGGCAGCATAATACGCATTTGCGGGCTTATCACAAAGCAACTTTAGTTTAAATAGGCGTTGGGAATGGACTGAAGCAGGATGGAAGACAACTTAGAATTATACAAGTTATTGATGTTAAGCCCGAAACACTGCAACTCACTTCAGGCGTCTTGAGCACTGTGAAAGCCAATTGTTGTATTGGGTTTCATGCGCCCCTTTGCTTCAGCTTGGGTAAAACACAGCCAAAAGTTCACCAAGGGTGTCCGTTTGTGACCACAAGTGTGTACGGATTTGAAAAAGGTTTACAATCGACATGAACGGGGTATTTCTTTTTTAAGTGGTGGAGAGGGTTTTTTTACTTCTTTTTTGTAACCCTCGGGGTGGTGGTTTATTATCAGCGCTTGAGGCGTAACGATTGTTTTTTTGAAAATGTATTAATAAACAATTGCTTCTATTGATAAGAAACTAATCCAGCTACCTTCTTTACTCCTTTGGTAGTTTTATTTTCAAAATATCTTTCACCTTTTCTCAGAACTTGGCCGAAACCTTGCCCGTACAACATCACAAGGTTTAAAACTCGAATATTATGAAAAAAGTTATGTCAACAGCAGCAATGCTGGTAATGGTTACCAGTATGGCTTTAGCTTCCAAAAATACTAATGAAGCTACTAAATCATCACAAGTAAAAATCACTCAAAGCACGGCGATGGGTATTTATAATCTGCGTTTCGACGCCGACAGCCCAGGCCAGGTAACAATCAAAATCGCCAACGAAAAAGGCAATACCCTGATGAAGGAAAAGATTGCTTACACTACTTCATTTGAGCGCCCCTACAATTTGCAGGATTTGCCCGACGGAACTTACCGTATGACGGTTGAGCGGGACGGCAAGGTGATTGAAGAAACTATTCAGCATGTGAAGAACAGGTCGGCAGTAAGGGCAATTTACGCCGTAGATGTTGAGGAGATATCAAGCGGCAAATATCAGTTGGTGGTGAAGAAGACAGGTCATCAGGCAGTAAAAGTTAAGATTGCTGACAAGAATGGGGTCATCTTCTTTAATGGCGCCATTGACGAGATGGGTAGCTTCAGCAAAACATTCGACCTAAGCAACATAGTTGCCAGCGACGTGAAGATGGAAGTTACGATGGGAGACAAAACAATTGTAAGGAGTTTATAATATTTTTCTTGATACTGGTGAAAGCCAGCTTACTTTAGCCACTCAAAAGCAAAGAATTTTTTTAACTGAAGATATTGCCGGAGGCGAAGGCCTCCGGTTTTTTATTTTACGTCAGGAGTGTATAGTAGTCTGTTCTCCTGAAAATCGTTTAAGCGTATATTTCGTCAAGTCATCAAAGGGCTTGACCGTAACTCGTTAGTGTGAGAGAAGGCCCGTATTTTGCGCTGCTGTGCTAACAGAATTTAACAACTGAGGCAACAATACTTGCTTCTCTGTCAGGATGAAAAAAATCACGTCTGCCTGTCAATATTCTGTTACCTCCTGCTCAAGCTCTGGATTGTAAAGAAGCGTTTTGTTTTCGAAATCGTACAAAGTCAACCTGCGAAGATCATAGTAAGCCCTCCAATAGGCTTGCAGAGCATCGGTGTAACTGCGGCGGGCAGTGTCCTTTTCCGTGAGTGCGATGTTCAGGTTGGTGATGTCAATCTTTCCGATCAGGTAACGATTTTGAGCCACATCATACCGCTTCTGTGCTACTTCAGCGGCTGTTTTGGTAATCTCCAACTGTAGCTGCAACATGTCAAATTGCCGCACTTGGGTAATAATCTCCTGATCAAAATTCAATTCCTCCTGGGCAATTGTGTATTGGGTCAGCTGTTCGTTGGCCAATGCGGTTTGCAGCCGGGATTTATTTCTGCCCCAGCTCACAATTGGGACACTAAACTGAATACTGGCGATGCCCTGGTTGTTGGGATTGGCGCTAATATCGGAAAGGCTGGAAGAAGTGCCATTTACTCCGTAGGAGGCTGCCATGTTTACCTGGTATCGTTGCCCTTTTGCCCGGGCCACTGCTTGTTCCGCAATTAACCTATCTCGTTCAAAAGAAATATACTGGGACCTGTTTTGCTTGGCATACCTCAAAGCATCCTCCTCGCTGATTTCGAAAATTGGAATGTCTTCTGGTAACGTTAGCTCAATTTCCGCAGAACTACTCAATTCATTTAACCCTATATAGTTTCTAAGACGTAACACGTTATTGCGGAAATCTAATTTAGCCTGCGCTACTTCCTGGCGGGAGCGAAGCAACTGGAGTTGCACCTGAAGCAATTTATCTTCCGACGTTGTTCCGATGTTGTACCGCCCTTGTTCAATCTGATAAATAGTGTCGTTGTTAGCCAGGTTGAACTGAGCTATCTGAAGATTGATTTGGGCGGTAAGTACTCCAAAATATCTGTCAACGGCAATTCTGGACACAAACTCCATATCCTCAACATAACTCCTTTTGCTTTGCTCGTAAATTATGGGCTGCACTTTCTTATCCCACCTTAAAGGATTGAAGGCGAAAAGAGGCTGCTGCAATTGGAGATTGAACAATGTGCTTTGCCATGTGGTGGCCGGGTCACCAGGGTTAGGAATAAAATTATGAAATTGAAAGAGATTGGTGTTAACAGAGATATTGCCGCCTGTAGCAGCAATAGGCTGCTGAAGACCCAGGGCAGCATTCGAGTAAGTTTGGTTCAATGTTCGGTAAACGACAGATCCATCTGGCTGCTGCACGCCTGTAATTTGGTTGGAATAGCCAGGAGCATTTCCAGTAAGCGTTACCTGGGGGTTGTAGTTAGATTTGAAAGTCCGGTATTGCCAGTAGCTGTTGTTCCTTTGTGTCTCGGCCTGCTTGGCTGCTGGAGATTGGTCTTTTGCACGCTGGATAATTTCCTGGAGATTGAAATTATAGTCCTGGGCTTTGATCTGGATGCACAGGAATACCAGGAGTGAGATAGACACACACAATTTTCTATTCATATCTTAAAGAAGTTATTGGGTCTTGGCTGGCAGCTTTCTGTGCGGGCGCAATCCCAAACACAAGACCTACTGTAGCAGCAACACCGAAAGAAACGATGACAGAAGAAAAAGTAATGATGGTGGGGAAGTCCCCAAAACTGGATATGCTTAGAGCGAGACTAATGCCGAGCACCACGCCGACTATGCCGCCGCTGACACTGATCATCATCGCTTCGAATAAAAATTGAGTGACGATGTCGGTTTTCTGTGCGCCTATGGAAAGACGAAGCCCAATTTCTTTGATCCTCTCCATAACAGATGCCAGCATGATGTTCATAATGCCAATGCCTCCAACCAGCAGCGAAATTCCTGCAATGGCTCCAAGCACAATATTGAAGATGTTTTGTGTTCGCTGCTGTTGTTTAAGCAATAACTCCGGAATGGTGATTTCGTAGTCGATCACTCCGAAGTGTCTCCTTTCTATCATTCTGGAGATGATTTCTGCTGTACTTTGCATTTTTGAAGCATCTTTTACCTGAATGACGAGCTTGTCGATTTGATGATAATTACTAGGCTGCTGATCGGAGCTGCTGCCATCGTCATTGTTGTTTCGATTAGCGGCCTTTAGAATAGCTTCGGTTATCAACTCTCTGTTTCTGTACCTGATCAGGAACGTCTTAATAGGGACGTATACATCCATGTTGTAGTCTCGAATACCGAGCTTGGCTATATTTTTTTCAGAGATAAGGCGCTCGTCCAGCACCCCAACTACCTCCAGCCACTGGTTGCCAACTTTGATGGTTTTTCCAATTGGGTCTTCTTTGCTAAAAAACCTCCCCTTGATGCTTTTGCCAATGATGCACACAGGAAGACCTCCCTCAATCTGACTTTCACTGAACATACTGCCTTGATTCAGGGCAAAAGCTCCAATATCAAAATAGGAAGGCATTACGCCGACGAGTTTGGCTGATCTTCGAAAACCGTCTTTGATGATGACAGTCTCCATCACGCATTCCGGACTCACAGCCTGGATGTCTGGTATCGTCTCAAAAATGCTTTGCGCATCAGCCATTCTAAGACCCGGGGAGAATTTCTTCTTTTCTTCCCCCTTGGCATTGGCGGCGTCTATTTTCTTTTCTTCCTGTTCTACTACCGGCTCAATGATGATGTTGTTAACGCCCACCATTTTTATTTGCTCAAGGATCTCTTTTTCTGCGCCGTTTCCTATGGCCAGCATGGCAATGACAGCGGCTACTCCGAAAATGATCCCCAGTGCGGTTAGCAGTGAACGCAATTGATTGGCCAAAACTGCCTCCAGGGCAATTTGGAAGTTGGCCAGCAGCTTCTTGTTCATCTTATTGATTTGGGTTGTTGGCTAGAGGTTTTCCTGAGCCGGGTTGTGTGGCCGACGATCCAGTCACTTCAGCTACTTCGTTTTTCTCGCCCTGGTTTCGCTTACCATTTAACGATTCGAGGAGCTTGATTTCGCCTTCATCCATATTGGCAGGAAGGGAAAGGTATACCTTTTCGGTGCCCGAAAGGCCCTGCTTGATAATGGCTTCATTGGCATTGGATAATCCCATTTCGACCTCCTGCTTGGTGCCGTCGCTTAGTATTACATACTGAATGGAGTCGTTGCGTGAATGGATGGCCTCAAGGGGGACAAAAACTACCGAATCGAGCTCGCTAACAACTATGTTGTTGCTGGTTGTCATGGAAGGCCTCAGAGACGGATCCCTTTCGTTGACATTGATGGTTACTTCAAAAACTTTGGCGTCCGAATTCGGGTTTTGCTGACCAATATTGGCGACTTTCATTACCTCACCGCTCAACTCCTTGTCGGGGTAGGCATCGAGGCCAATTTTAACTTTTTGCCCCGGGGCCACTCGCCGGATATCTACTTCATTGACATAAGTCACCGACATCATCTGTGTCAAATCGGGCAGTGTAGCCACAACTGGATTCCAGGCACCTATTTGCGAACCTGCTGCGATTTTGTTGCCATCCCAGTTTTTTGTGTAAATAACCATTCCATCCTGAGGGGCGAGTATGTTGAAGTCTTCAAGCAGAGACTTCATAGAATTATAGTCAGACTGTTCTTTTCTCAAAGTGGCGCCTACTTCCTGCATTTTGGCCACCGACTGCTGAATTTTTAATTGATAGTTTTCCACCGTCTGATCTAGCTCCCTTTGAGCTTTCTCCATGGCTATTTGGTTTTGCTTTACCGTTGCAGGTGGCTCGAACTGCGACTGATCAAGCACTAATTGTTTTTCCTGCAGGGCATATCTTAAGTTAATTATTTTTTCCCTTTCAGCTCTCAGGTTGATCGCTGTATCAAGCCTTGTTTGTTCATACTGCGATTGCGCCTTTTCCAGGTTGTTTGCTGCATCCGAAAGCCTGGTATGAAGCTCAGATTTGTCAATAGATGCTACAAAGTCCCCCTTCTTAACCACGGTTCCTTCATCAACCAGGCTTTCTATCTTTAGGTTGTAAATTCTATAATTTTGAGCTCTTGTGGGACCCAAAATTCTTACCGAACGCAGGGCGCTGAGCTCGCCAGTGGTGGTTACGTCAACCACAAATTTTCCTTTGCTCACATTTACGATAATGTCGTTCTCCTCGCTGCCCTTGCTCTGGCTGAAATACAAAACAGCAACGAGTAGTATGAGAATAGAAGCAGGCAGAATGTATCTTTTTTTCATGATGGTTAAGTTCAATTAGCATACACATTTAACAGAAGTATGAATTTGCACAAAAATCATACTAAAAAAATCAAAAGAGGTAATTAACTTCTTTTATAACTCAAATTGCGGTACGGTTGGTATACTTTAGAAAAAATTATTAGTTACAAATATACCTAACAATTTAGTTGATGTATTTACCTGACGACACTTTATTTAGCCGAAAGTCAAGTAATCGCTCCTGTTTTTAGGTTATTTTGCCTATTTCAGGCTGATTGTTGGCAGTTATTGGGCGCATCTTACTATCTTCGTGTACGCAAAAAGCTTTTTATGTCGTCTCATATTCTTATCTCCAGTCTCGAATTCAATCAGAAAAAAATAGAATCATTGCTGGCGGATCTCACAGTTGATGAAACACTGGCGTTCACTCACGATAACATCAACAATATTCACTGGATCGTGGGCCATATTGCTTCTCAAAGAGATACTTTGCTGGAAGACCTGACAGGCGAGATGACTTTTCCGCAGGAACTCAAGCAGTACTATGGCAAGACTGGTGATCCCCGAAAAATGCCGAAGACTATTGACTGGTTGAAGTGCCTTGATATTCTCAAGGAACAGTTCAATGACATCTCCGCCTGGGTTTTAGAATGGGATAGCCAGGGACGCCTCGATAGAGAAAAGGGTGATGTGATAGTAAAATACCTTAGCCACGAGGCATATCACATTGGGCAGGTAAGCCTGATTAGGAAGATGCTCGGTAAGACTGCGGCTAAATAGCTGCCAAGTCTATTCGCAACAAGTCCCCTAAGCTTTGTGGGCCGTAGAAATAGTCAACATCTGGGATCAAGCGGGAAAATCTGGGGAGGTCGCCCTTTAAATCCAATATCCCAAGTGGTCATAAAAAAGCAAAAGATCCAAGCCTAACTGACTGGAGAAGCCCGGCCTGGCGAGACGCATTGAACCAGTTTTACTTTTTTATTTAACAACAAACGAAACATTCGATCCCCAGAAATACAGATTGATCCAACATCTGACTTTGCACAAGCCTGGGCTATTTGCTATTCGTAATATCCACAAAAACTGTTAATCTGCATTCCTCACCATTGAGCATGACCTGTTCAACCGAAAAAAGTATCAGCCTTTTTTGTCCTTGTTTTGTGCTGATTGAGAGTTTGCTTTCTCTGGACTTTGATGGCTCACCCTTTCGGCTAAATATTTTTTTGATTTCGGCCAGGGGCACACCGTTGAGTGTTAGAATTGGCTTGCCTGTATATTCTTCGTAGCTGTAGCCCAGCAATTCTTCCGCATTCTTGTTGATCTCGAGACAGATGGCGTCTTTGTTGCTTGTAATGCATAGCGCTACTGGGCTTGCATGGAAGGCGTCTAAAAACCTTTCTTCACTGTCACGCAAGTGCTTTTTGATATTGCTTAGTTCTGTCCTGTCGCTAATGGTGAGAAAGTAAACCAGGTTTCCCTCACGGTCTGCAAATGAGCCGCCATTGTACCTGAAAATTTTTGCCCAGCGATTTTTAATGCTTCGCACTCTAACTTCCAGCCCATCCACATTTTCATTGTTCAACAGCCTCGGTAGTGGCCATTTGCTGACGGGCAAATACTTTCCATTTAGCTGCTCCACCCTAAAGTACTTAAGCAATTCGGTAAAATTTTGGGGAGGACTTTGCAAAGACATGAAATCATGCATTTTGATCGCTGCTGCGTTCCAGTAAAGAAGCCTGCCCCCTTTGTTGGCAATTACCAAACCTTCCGATATATTATCAATTATGCTTTTTAGGCGACCTTCGCTATTGAGAAGTGCTTGAAAATTGTTCCGACGCAGAGTGATATCAATTACCGACCCGCTAAGCTTTTCTGTTCTGGTTTCGGAGCTCTTCACATAAGTTCCTTTTAGTGCAAGCCAATGGACGGATTGGTCAGGCCAAATTACCCTTGCTTCAAAGTCGAAGGAGCCATCTGCTTTGGCCGCTTCGAAAACTTCTTTCGCAGCCAACCGGTCTTTCACGTGGATATGTTGAAGCAAAGTCGGTAAATCCCACTGAGCAAGCTCTTCACTGTACCCAAAACTTTGATCATGAATTCGATTCCTTACCGACTTGCCAGATATGAGATCAATTTCCCAAACACCTATTTTTGAGTCTTCAATAGCATTCAAGTAGAGGTTCGTAAATTTGGCATCCAATCCACCGAAAGGCGTAGGTTCGGTAACCTCTTTAATATTGTCGACAATGCCCCCAATTGAGGGGTCGTTAAGCAGATTGACGACGGTTGAATCATAAAGATGGTAGCTACCGTCTTTGTGAATAATTCTTGAACGATGTCCTTTTATCGGAATGCCCGGGTTGAGAATCGCTTTCTCCATCACTTTTTGATTGCCAGGTACGTCGTCCGGATGAAGGCTTGAATACATGTCGAGCAGCATCGTCTCTTCTGGCGTATAGCCAAGGATATTCTCAACAGAGGGCGACACATAAATTGGTTTGCCTTCAGGAGAAAAAACAATGACTGCATCGCCGCTTGTCTCCAGAAGGGCCTGAAAGTTCATTTGAACTTTTGTGGGCTCACTGTCGCTAGCATCGTTTTCACTTATCAAATAAAGGAAGGCACCAATTAAGTTTCCCTTTCTATCAAGCGCTGGCTCAAGACGAATGCTATAGTGAGTATCTTTGATACTTATACCACTTATTTCATCTTGTTCGCTAAGTGCCTGTTCGAAAAGCGAGGAAGTGGCTTCTTTATTTTTTGCGAAAAGCGAATTGATAACTGAAAGCCCTCTCCTTGGTGCTATACCCGTAATTTGTGAAAAATAGCTCTCAAAATGGGGATTAAACTTTTGAATAGAATAGTCCTTGTCTATCAACGCTACTCCATGATAGGGGTTGGACATGGTGGCCTTAATGCTTTCATTAATTTCTGTTTCTTTGCCAGTGTTGGTGGGCGTTCCTCTGCTTCTTTTCATGAAAGTTGAATTTACAAAAAGGCCTGCTTTAGTGAAATTCACTACAGTCAAGCGTAAGAGTTAACAACTTATTAATTAATAGCTGGCGAAAAAGAAAGCAGGCTGATTTTCGACTCCCGCTATCGTCTGAATTAACAACGCAATATCAGTAATGGGTCTTTTACATGTGCCATATTTTTTTAATATTTTTTAACAATTAGCCTTTGATATAAACTTGACAAAAACTTTAGGCTTTTATAAAATTGCCACCGTTTCCTAGAATTCTTTGGAATTGTACACGTAAACTGGTAGTTGTTGAAAACTTCTTAATTGTTTTTTAAGACAGAAAAATCATGTCAATAGTTGTCGAGAACCTGACCAAGAAATATGGAGAGCAGAAGGCAGTTAATGATATCTCCTTCAAAATTAATACCGGTGAAGTAGTTGGTTTTTTGGGGCCAAATGGTGCTGGGAAAAGCACTACCATGAAGATGATTACCTGCTACATGGCACCCACGAGTGGCGATGTCAGGCTGGACGAGTTGAGCATCCTTAATGAGCAGGAGGACATAAAGAAGAAGATAGGCTACCTGCCCGAAAATAATCCACTCTACACTGACATGGCGATTGTGGACTACCTGCGGTTTTGCGCCGAAATACAGGGGGTGAGCAAGGCAAAAATACCCTCCAGAATAGGCGATATGATAGACATGTGCGGTTTGGAAAGAGAGCGTCACAAGAAAATAAGTGAGCTCTCTAAAGGGTACCGACAAAGGGTAGGGCTTGCACAGGCCATGATTCACGACCCGGAAATTTTGATACTGGATGAGCCAACCACCGGCCTCGACCCCAACCAAATCATAGAGATCAGGAAGTTGATCAAAAAGCTGGGCAAGGAAAAAACGGTGATTCTTAGCTCTCATATCCTTTCGGAAGTAGAGGCCACCTGCGACCGCATTCTGATTATTAACAGGGGCAGGATTGTGGCAGACGGCACCTCCGACACATTGAGAAGTCAGGCCGAGGGCAAAGAACTGCTGACTGTTAAAATTGAGGCTGCCGATGCTGACGTCAAAAAGGCGCTGCTTGGGCTGGCATCAGTAGAAACTGTCGAGCCAGTGGAGGGAAAAGCCGGCTTCTTCTCAGTTCGGAGTAAGCCTGATGTTTCGTCCAGAAAAGAGGTGTTTGACCTGTGTGTATCGAAAAAATGGTACTTGTTGGAAATGACAGGTCACGAAACCAAACTGGAAGACGTGTTCAGAGAGCTGACCAACTGATTTGGCTGCATCAACACCGAACTGCGGCAAGCCCGGCAAACACAACATGACTTTACACCTCAGAAACCGAATATCGTTTTAATAATAACCAACAACGACTGATATGAACAAGATTTGGATCATTGCCAGAAGAGAGTTGGCCTCCTATTTCGATTCTTTGATCGCTTATGTAATGATCATTATTTTTCTGGGAATGAGCGGGTTTTTTACCTGGCTTTTCGGAAGCAACATATTTATGATCAACCAGGCCAGCTTACAGGTTTTCTTCGGAATTTCGTTCTGGACCTTATTCTTCTTTATCCCGGCCATCACTATGAGGACCCTGGCAGAAGAAAATAAAAGTGGAACCATTGAGCTCCTGTCGACAAAGGCCGTGTCCGATTTCCAAATTGTTGTAGGTAAATTTCTCGGCTGCCTTTTGCTGGTGGCTATCGCCCTGCTGTGCACGCTGCCTTACTACATAACTGTGTCGCAGCTGGGTAATGTGGATCACGGCGGCATTATCGGAGGCTACCTTGGGCTCATTTTGCTGTCGGCAGCCTATATTGGTATCGGGCTATTTGCCAGCAGCACCACAAGTAATCAGATCGTCGCCTTTCTAATGGCACTTTTTATTGGAATTTTCTTTCAGATCTTATTCGATGTGCTTGGATCCAGTTTTAGGGGGGCTGTGGGTGGAGTATTCTATTACCTGAGCATGCAAACCCACTTCGATTCTATGAGCAGAGGAGTAATCGATTCTCGTGATCTGATCTACTTTGGCTCTCTTATAGCTATCTCTTTATTGCTTTCCCAGGCAATGCTTTCACGTCGCAATTGGCAATCTTAAACAACTACTGACATGAAGGGAAGAAACGTAATTATTCAATTGGCTATCGTGACCGGCATTCTTGTGGTAGTCAACTTGCTGTCGAGTAAACTGTACTTCAGAGGTGATTTTACCGAAGACCAGCGGTACACACTCAGCACGGCCACTAAAGATATATTGGAAGATTTGCCTGAGGTGGTCACTGTGAAAGCCTATTTTTCGGAAGACTTGCCCACGCAGCTTGTGAGCACCCGTCAGGATTTTGAAGATTTGCTGTTGGAATACGAGAACAGGTCGGACGGCTATCTGGTCTACGAGTTTTTGAACCCAAACGAAAATGAGCAGAAAGAGCAGGAAGCGCAACAAGCCGGTGTGAATCCGGTAATGGTAAATGTGCGGGAAAAGGATCAGATGAAACAAATGAGGGCTTACCTCGGAGCCATCATTCAGATGGGCGACCGCAAGGAGATTATTCCTTTGATACAGCCTGGAGCAGCCATGGAATACGCCCTTACTACGGCTATTAAAAAAATAGCCATAGCCGACAAACCTAAGATTGGTTTGATACAGGGGCATGGAGAGGCACCTTTGGAGGAAATGATTGAGCTATACCAACAGCTGTCGGTGCTCTATGAGATAGAGCCTTTTGGTCTTTCTGATTCGGCCGCAGTACCGCAGTACTACAGGTCGCTGGCATGGATCAATCCAAAAGATACCATTCCGCAGGCAGATTTCGCCAAGCTCGATAAGTACCTGGCCAATGGTGGTGCCATGTTCGTCGCCTACAGTAACCTGAACGGCGACTTAAGCCAGGCGTATTTGTCGACTGCGAACGACATAGGCGTAAGCAGCTGGCTTTCAAGGCTGGGCATTCAAATGGGAAGGGAGTTTGTGGTAGATGCGGAGAATGCGCCGGTCTCAGTACGGCAGCAAATGGGGCAGTTTACAATGAACCGGCAAATTGCCTTTCCTTACTTTCCTATCATTAAAAACTTCTCCGACCATCCTGCTTCCAAAGGACTTGAATCAGTCTTTCTGCCTTTTGCCAGCACGATTAACTTTACTAAGACTGATACCACCTTTCGTTCAACCAGCCTGCTCATGACTTCCGAGCTTTCCGGCCTGGTTAGTCCGCCGACTACTGTCGACATACAAAGACAGTGGACGGAGAATGATTTTCAAAACAGCTCGCTGCCAGTGGCAATGGCTGTTGAAGGCCCCCTGAGTGGTACTGCATCTTCGAAGATGGTGGTGGTGTCGAATGGTCAATTTATTATCAATGGGCCGCAAGGGCAGCAGCAACAGCTCAATGCCGACAATGTGAGCTTTGCTTCCAATGCCATCGACTGGCTGTCGGACGACACGGGTTTGATTGACCTTCGAACCAAGGGAGTAACGGCCAGGCCACTGGTTCAGCTGGAGGATAGCACAAAGGAGCTTCTAAAATATGGCAATGTGCTGCTTCCAATACTGCTGCTGCTCATTTATGCTTTTGTGCGGAAGCAAAGAAACAACCGCAAGCGGCAACAGTGGGCAGCCGGCAATTATTAGATTCATTGAGTAGTATTTGTTCGTAAAGCGGAAAAATCACACGAATTATGAAAAGTACATTGAAACTATTGGGTGTTCTTGGGATACTCATTGCTCTTTACTTTGTGGTTCAGTTCACAACAGACAGGGGTAGAAGTAAGTCGTTTAGGTCGGAGCTGGTGAAGATTGATACTGCTGCCGTAACAAAACTGCAGATCGAAGCCAACGGTGATCAACTCGTGGTGGAAAAGGGGGAGAACCAGTGGAGAGTGAATACACCGGCAGGAAAGAATGTGGCCGCAACGTCTTCGAGCGTTAAAGGTATTTTAAATAGCCTGATGTCAGTGAAGCCAAGCAGGCTGGTAGCCAAAGATGAGTCGAAGTGGAAAGACTACCAGGTCGATAGCGCCGGCACGAGGGTAGAAGTTTTTGAAGGAGGTGAGAAAACACTTGACCTGGTTGTGGGAAGGTTCAATATGGAAGGGCAGCGGCAGTTCAGTACCTACGTCAGGCTGTTTGAGGAGCCGGAAGTTTATTCAGCGGCCAACTTTATGGGTGCCAGTCTTTCGACCAATTCTGCCTCGTATCGCAACCAGCAGCTAGCCAGGTTTACCAGAGACAGCGTCTATCAGGTGACATTTGAGTATCCGGATTCAGCCTTCACACTCAGTAAAACAGATGGCAAATGGTTGTTGGGCGGTCAACCTGCCGACTCAGCCAACACCGCCAAATACCTGCAAGGCATTGCCTACCTGTCCAATCGAAACTTTGCTGATGATTTTAACCCAGTTGGAAGCCCGCTGTTTAGCGTGACTTACCTTGTTAAAAGTGGTAATCCGCTTAAAGTGGAGGGCTACCTGCCCAATGGTGAGTTGGTGGTGCATTCTGACTTCAATGCAGAAGAGTACTTTAAGGATGCCAGCTTGAAGGACAAAATATTCAAAGGGTCGGCCTATTTTTTGAGTAAGGAAGAGTAGGGCTTGGGCAGCCTGTCGCTACTCTGGCTTTTCGAACGGGTTGATGCATTGTTTGATACCTGAAAGGAGGGAGTGCCACCAAAAAGCAAAAATTGATTTTTCCATTTCCCGGGAAGCCGATATTTTCCCTACTAGTGGGGCTTCCATTTTGTCTACCCTTTTTAAAACCAATTTATTGAACAGCCAGAGCTTGATGTCTTGAAAAACGTTGTCGGAATTGTCTCTGGCTTGTTGTGTTCCGCTTACTACGAGGTTTTGGTACAGGAGGCTGATGTCTCCCCATGCGTTCGTGCGGTTGTGGCTGAAATTGAATTTGAGCTCCTCCAGTTCTCCTGATTCTACCGAGATGAAAGCCACATTTGTCAATATTCTGTTGAAGGTGGCGATTTTCATTGGAGCGAGCGAGCCTTGCACGTGGTAGAGCGAGTCAGGATTCATGGGAATCCTGATCTCCGTTTGCAATAATCCCTGATCGAAGAGAAAAGTGCGAGCCTTTAGAACTGCATATTCCGGGCTGTTTGATCTAATGTTAGTGATGGTTGCGTTCAAGCGATCAAATGATATTTCCCCTTCCGCTGTACCATTTTCACTAAATTCCTGGTAAACTACTCTGCTATCTGAGATCACAATTGAGTCGATATTGAAGGGAAGTGGTGAGGACAGAAGAGACTCGTGTGGTAAAGGCTTGGCAGGTTCGTTTTCCGGACGGCCGAGTCGTTTGTCCCGGTAGAAGTTGCCAACTAACGAGTCGAAGCGCAGCGAGGTGATAGACAGTTGTTCGTTGTTGATTAGTTGGGAGAAAGATAGTCCGTCGGCCATAATTAGTTTGCAGTCGACGTCATTTCTGCCGGTCTGATGACCTTTTTTGAGTGCAAACTCATATTTTGGGTATTGCGGGATCAGATGAAACCCCGAAAGCGCCAGGCTTTCGGCTGCCCAGTCCAGGTTTGCGGAGTCCAACTCTAATTTATAAAGACCGTCAGGTGTTAGATAGCGGAATACTGTAAGCTTTACTGTGCCATCGCTGATTGGCTCTTTTTGCCCGTCAATAAGGTATGGAGATAGGTTTTGAAGTTCTGCGCTGATAGTGCCATGGCCGATTTCCTTTGAGGAAGAATCACTGACTGCCTCAAATAGAAAAAACTCGTTTGAAAGAAGGCTTAGTTGCTTGATCTCAACCTTCATATCTGCGCCTTCGCTACTCCCATTTAGTCGAATGACTTCACTGCTGTCTCTGCCGTTGACAAGATTTGCTCTAATGACAAGCGAGTCCAGCGTAAGTTGGCCGACGACAATTTTATTTTTGAAAATGAGATCTATTAGAGATATACCTTGGACAGAAATTTGGGCGGCTGAAATATTGGGGGCCAGTAAATTATCCTTGATGAGGAAGGGCTTGGGTTGAAGGGAGTCTCTCGGAGATATTGTTAACGCCTGAATAGTAATTCCTGGCGGTAAAATAGTTGTTTTGAGGCTTTGGTATTCGATAGTGTAGCTATCCTCTGTTAGTCGAGCAAAATGAATGTTTAATTTTTCAGCGAGGAAGCTACCGCCATAAAACTGCACCAAAATGACCATAGTCAACAATATGGCTGCACCAATGGCAGCAATCTTCAGCGTAATCTTCATAAAGGAGCTTGATATTGACAACGGATTGTTGGGGGTAAGGAATATCTTAATAGTTTAGGAGAGTAGAACGGTAAGTATCCAATTCATTGAATATCCTAAAGATAGCCTTTTCGGCGCTATTGATGATAACCTCACTTTTCACCAGCTTTCAATTGGTGAGGAGAGATGACTGGTATTTTCGCATTTTCGATTTTCCGCATGTTCAGCTAACTGTCTTGAATGTAGTTTTTTTGACTGGCCATCTTATTCTGGCGGACTATGGAAACTGGATAGACGTGAGCATTGGGGCGGCTGGCTTAATTGCCTTTTTTTATCAGCTGGCAATCATTTATCCGTATACGCCGGCAAGTAGCAAACAGGTGCAAGATACCAATCCGGCTGTTTCTTCAACGTCTATTTCGTTGCTGGAGGCCAATGTATTAATGTATAACTCCAACTATGAGGGGTTTGTTAGTTTGGTTAAAAATTATCGGCCTGACATTTTAGTTACACTCGAAACCGACGAGAAATGGAGAAATGGGCTGAAGGAGCTAGAGTCTCTTTATGAACAGCACATCCTTCTTCCGCTGGACAATACCTATGGTATCTGTTTTTATAGCAATGTGGCGTTTAAGGATGCAGTTGTTAAACACCGTATAAGCAAAGAAGTACCATCTATTGAAATGACGCTGGACCTTGAGGGAGGCCAACAAGTAAAGCTATTTGTCGTTCATCCGGAACCGCCAAGCCCAACAGAAAAGGACTTGTCGACGCCCAGGGATGCGGAATTGGTTTTGGTAGGCAGAATGGCAAAAGAGTGTACGCTACCGGTGATCATCACAGGAGATCTTAACGATGTGGCCTGGTCACACACCTCACGTCTGTTTCAGCGGATCGGGGGCTTGCTTGATCCCAGGGTAGGGCGGGGCTTTTTCAATACCTTTCATGCCCAATACCCTCTGTTTCGCTGGCCTTTAGATCATGTGTTCGTATCCCGCCATTTCACTGTTGACAGGATTCAGCGACTACCAACCTTCGGTTCGGATCATTTTCCTATTTTGATTCAACTGAGCATACCTTTGCACGCACCCGATAACGAGACTGCCCCGGTAGCTAGTAAAGAAGATAAAAAGGAGGCTGGACAGACGGTGGCGGCAGCAAAGGCCGACGAAAACTAAAAGCCATAATGTCTAGTTGGCACCACTCATGCCAGATGGTACTGCATCCTGCTGATGCACGCCCTTGTATTTCACCTGCCTTGTGTAGGTATCAATAGTATCTTTGGAGGCTTGATCGATGTGGTAGTACTCATAAGTCACGTCTACGTCCAGTTCATATTTTCGTGCGGATTTTTTTGTCCCTTTGATGGAACCCTCTTTTAAAGCAACATCCGACGTGTACCCGCAATAACAATAGTAAAGAAAGAGTGTTTTCAAATTCTTTAGCTCGTCACCAGTATATTCAAAGCTTTCTCCCGGATTTTCCAACTCCACAAAGAAATCTTCCGAGTATTCATCATCAGCAATAGATTTGTCGTCTTCTCTGACGTAATGACGATGGAAGACCACGTTGTCACCTGAGAATGCATAGGGGAACTCACCAGTGAGTTTGGCATCAACGAAGAAGTCAAGGCTCTCTTCTGCTGGATTGATGCCTTCTTCTTGTCCGCAGCCAGAGAACATGAAAGCATAGAGAATTACTAACACACCAAAAGCACGCATAAGTCTGTTTTTTTATTAAAGACATCACAATGGCGGACTTAGTTGGAAAGAATGAAGTCAATACCTCCAAAATAGGCGATCCCAGACTGTTTTGAACAGCCGAAATGGCTCTTTGCCGAGGTTGTTGGTTTTCGTTTGAAGGAAATCCTCTATTTCAGGTATGTTGGTGATGAAAAGTGGCGACAATTCAGCGACTCTTCCATCTTCTGTGTAAAGCAAAAGGCCAAACTTAGCCAGGAAGTTTAATGGAACTACTTGCTTTTTAAACCCCTTAAGCTGGCTGTAGTTAAGGGTTTTCTCCTTGCCCCAGAACGGGTACTTTATGGTGACCTTTTCCTCGTCAAGAGTGATTTTTGCCAAAATCGGATAGAGCGATGAGAAAACCTGATAGTTGCCCAGCAGCATGACGAAAAGAACCAAAAGTGTCATGCCAGTAGAAGCATAGTCTTTTGCCAGTGACACTATGAGGCTCATGGCTATGATCACCAGCGGCGCCATCAGGAGAACCATTTTCATCCAAATAACTTTGAAAATGTCTCGCTTTACATCCATTACCATTTAAGTTTTTCTCTTATAAATGACGTCAGACTTTCTGCCATCCTTTTGTTGTCAGCCACCCTTGGGTGCCCTCCCTTTTCGATGAAGGGGAAGAAATGGGTATAAATTAAAGAATCACCCAAACCATCCACAGCCTCCTGCACATAGCCAGGCCATGCTGAGCCCTCTTTGGTGGCATCCATGCTGCCCAGTGCACAGATAATCGGGGTGTCGGGGTACACATTTCTGACCAGACTGATAAACTCCTGATAAGAGGCAATGATTTTTTCTTCGCCTGGTGCGGCTTCTCCCAGCCGGAGACTGAACGACGGCTGCTCGGGCATATTGACTAACCAGGAGTCATTTTGAAAGAGGTTAACCACAACAAGGTCGGGCGTTATTCTTGAAAAGTCCCATCTGCTTGCTGAGTCTTTTGGGTTTAGCCTGGGAAAAACCTCGGGCATGATGATAGTTGGGTCCCAGCTGATCATAATGCCAATGCCGCTGCGGCAGGTGCAAACATAGTCAGCATTGAAATTCCGTGACGTTATGGCTCCGTACGTTGGGTAATTGTTGGTGTAGGTACTGTCAGGCGAATCGCCACCCGTGAGATCTTCGATGGCATAGCCAGCAGTGATGGAGTTGCCAATGAACTCAATAGTTCTTGAGTTTTTGGGAGTCGGCAGCAACTCCCCTGTAACTTTAAACCCGTGAATGGTGGTGCTTCCCTTGTCCCATTCATTTCTTTTTACCAGCGAAATGGTGTGCTCTCCCTCTTCCAGGTCTTTGGCAAGCGTATACCACTTTGTTGCGCTGTCTAGCCTGATATACCTGATACTGTCTTTGTCGATCACAATATTGAAGTAGTTGTTACCTCGTTCGTCCGCAAGCTCAACCCTCAGGCCCGTGCCGTTAATCGTTAGTGTGGCCTCGGAGCCCGACCAGAATAGAACAGGTGCCTTGGGGTTTCCAAAATCGATTCGGCCGGTGTAGTTGATTTGCTGATTGTCGGCCTCAAGCTTAAGCTTTTCCGGCTGAGAGCAACCCGTTAAAATCGAAATTATCAACAGGAGAGGTAGGACCAGGTGGTTTTTCATCGCATGCTTTTTAACTCAATGAAGGAGGCAGACAGGGCATTGATTCCAAGCCCATATATTTACCCATGGCATGTCACTAAAATGCCAGTATAAACTTCTAAAAATATTGGCAGATAAAATAATCGATTTTGCCATAAGCAAAGCGTTTCCATCCTGGGCTATTTCTTAAACAAAAAATATACTGCTGCCACCAGGCAGGCGAATCCGGCCAGGTGGTTCCATCGAAGCGTCTCTGTTTTAAAAACAAGCAAGGTGAAGGCGGTAAACACAATTAGTGTGATCACCTCCTGAATGACTTTGAGCTGCATGAGCGAAAAAGGGCCTCCGTTCTCCCGGAAGCCGATGCGGTTGGCAGGTACCTGAAACATGTATTCAAATAAGGCAATGCCCCAGCTAATCAAAACGATAGCCACAAGTCCAAGGCTTTCGAACCACTTCAGTTCCCTGAACTTGAGGTGGCCATACCAGGCAAGTGTCATGAATACGTTGGAAGTAATGAGCAGAAGAATGGTGTAAACCGCTTTCATACGTGAAGATTAAGCGGTAAATATACTGAAAGGGCTAATTCAATATAACGATGGATGCATTTAGCAAGGCTGCAAACGAAACCCAAATAAGATAGGGAACCAGTAGCCAGGCAGCAGTTTTGCTAATGAGGTAAAATCGATTGATAGTAAGCAGGATGGCAACCCATAGCACCACAATTTCAACTAGTGCAGCAGTAGGGTTTCTTAGACCAAAAAACAAAACAGACCAGAGGCTATTTAGAAGCAACTGACCCACGAAAAGGCCCAGTGCCAGTTTTACTCCGATCGATTCTTTCGCCCCGGACCAAACAAGACCTGCGGCCACGCCCATCATTGCGTAAAGCAGCGTCCACACAGGGGCAAACAACCAATTGGGCGGATTGAAAGGCGGCTTGTTTAAGGTAGTGTACCAGGTAGATACTGATGATGAGGTTGCAATACCAGACAGTCCGCCTACCGCCAAACAAACTATCACTGAAACTGCGACCCTGATAATAATTGTTTTGTTACTAGCCATCTTGTTATAACTCTCAATTGGCCAATAAGTTTGGCGATCTATTTTTTGTAAGGCACCAGGTCCGATTTAATGGTCACTTCAATTTCCTCGGCTATGTTTTGAAACACGATCTGAGGAATTTCGATGTCATGATCCACTAATTTGACCATGAAAACTGACTCAAGACGAACGACGCTTCCTTCGACGAAGAGTTTTGCCGGTATTGACCTTTCTTGCGGCACGCCGTGTACGTCCAGTACGCCCCTGGCGGTCACCTCATAAACCCCATTTTTGGTAAAATCAAAATTGCCAACGATCGATCCTTTGAAAGTGCCATAGGGATGCTTTTCACTCTCCATATAGTTTTCGTTGAAGTGCTCCTTCATCAGGTCTTTGGCGAACTCGAATGTTTTAATCGGCACTCTGAAGGAAAAGGTTTTGTCGGCCACATTGACCAAACCTTGAGCCGAAGTGGTAGTCGCTGTGATGTCTTCTATCAGTGCGTCGGAGAAGAAGCGTACGTTGGAGCTTTCCAGCATATAAATCTGAGCTCTGGCCGTTCCTGCATATACGAAAAGAGCGAGGAGCACTGTAAAGGTTAATTTCGATGTCTTTTTCATTCCATTCTCGATTTCTTGGACAGTGTAAACTCTCTTGTGACATTAAAACCAAAATGTATGCCACCATTGCCCCATGCGTCGGTGTTTTCGGCAATGAATCCTTTTTCCATCATAGCCAAAGAGTTGGTGAGGTGCAGTTGGAAGACGTGTCCACCTGTTTCGATGTCGAAACCGATAGAGAAGGAGTCGTTGTAGTTAGCTACGTTAGGCGCATTTTTGTCAGCGACTCTCAGAATGTATTCACCATTTAAGGCTGTTCTGCGAGAGAGTTTGATTCTGCCTCCAAAGCCAACAGCGGGAATGTCGTTGAGATCAGTAGTGCCATCTACCAGATTGAAATGCACCCATGTAGGGACAACCTCTGCCGAAAACCTATCGCTGAATTTGCGGGCAAGCACAAGCTGATGCACAAAGGCGATGCGTGAGCTAAAGTAATTGGTGCGGTCGGGCAACTCCCACCTCAAACCATTTACCGACATATTGCTGACCCAAACGGCACTAAGGGGCATTACTTTTTTGCCAGTTGACTGGCTGAGGATGGCGGCTTTCACAAAGCCGTCGTAAGTCTTCTCGTAGGTTGACCGCCCCACACCAACCATGAGCCATTTGGTCAGCCCAAAGTCGAAACCAAACCGAACCGACGACTGGTCGAGGCCCCACAGGTTGTAGGCACCCCCATTGAGTGGGCCAAAACGATGCGAGATCCTGAACTCCATGGCTCCTGGGGCTACTCTTTCGGGCGAATGGAGATTGATGACTCTGGAGGATTTGAAAGTGGCTGTTGTATAGTCGATGGTTTCGCTTTCCATCGAGTTGAGCAGGTCATCCAGGTCTTGTGCAAGTGATGGTGCGATGGTAAAAACTGCCAAAAGCGTGAAAATAGAAAATCTCTTCATGAGTGCGTGTTAATTATTGAGGGTTCCTTCACTGATCCATTTTTCTATCAGGCTGATTTGGCAGGATGAAAGTTTGCTGCCACTCTGGGGCATTTGCGGATACCCGGATTTGTGCTTGATGGTACCCAGCAGGCTGCCATTGTCGGCCCTGACTTTTACGTTTTGGTAGGTATCGAGCTTTACTCCACCGCCGAGATTGGACGCTGCACTTGCTGAATGACAGGAGAGGCAACGGGCAGAGATAATGGGTTGAATCGACGCTGAATAAGTAATGGTAGTAGAGCCGTCGCAGTTGGTGCCGTTTCCAGTTTCTTCCGAGTAAAGGTCTTGTTCATTGTCCCACTTGCACGAGGCTAAGGCAAAACACAGTAACATTGGTAAAAGCAGTCTTTTCATGGAGGTCTTTTTGGTTGAAGGGTTGACTGACGGTTTTTTTACAAATAAGTAATATTCATACGACTTACTTATATGAGATACGAAGTAAATGTCGGATTGGTGGCCTTCCCTAAAAAATTAATGCCATACCGGCAGATTCGAAGGGACACAAGAGGTCGTCTGCTACTGAAACGACATTCGAGCGAGCCATCAAACATTGGCCGGGGGATTAGGCAAACAGCCATCTTCCGGTTCCGAGACGATTAAATTCCTTGAAGAAACCTTAGTTTTTTGAAAAGATTGGGAGAAAATATAATGTTGTTTTTCATATATTTATGAAGTAAACACCCATTTTCAGAGAGTTTTTTTCAATGAAAAGTATCTTGCTTGTTTTCAGTCTCGCTATAAGCATTTCTGCAAGTGCGCAAAGTGACATAAGGTTTGTGGCGGATCCAGGCCAGGCCAGCAGTCGATTTACGTCGCAAACTGGACTCATCCGAGGGGGGCAAATCACGAAAAATCAGACAAGTCGGCTTTACTTGCCAACGGGTGAGTATCAGGTTCATTGGCGTAGAAGTCAGAGTCAGCAATACGATAGCATTTATACAGGCAGGGGATGGAAAGCGAGCCAAGTTGATTTATGGGAAGGATATTCCTTGGATGAGCGAAGTCAATTTACTGCGACTACAGTAGATAAGAGAATCAACAGCGTTAACTGGATTGATGATGGTAAAGCTTACCAGCTTACCAGACAGGCGACTGGAAAGTATAGTTTTTCGATGCTTCAGCCAATTGAGTTAGCCGATGGTGGGATTTGTGGATTTGAAGCTATGGTAAACAGGGGAGCACCATTACAGCCAGCACGCTTGGCATATACTTCTTGTCAGCTTATTGAATTTCAATTAGTAACTGATCTTGCACTCAATGCCTCTCCAGAGCAATTTGCAGTCGCTGAAGCGAAAATGATCGAGTGGTTTGCTATTGTCCAAACTTACTTTATAAGCTTTGATATTGACTTTAAGTTAAGGATCAAACAGCTCGTAATTCCTATTGATGAAAGCCCATTTCCAGCAAGAGATGACCCAAGTGTCAAAAGTTTTGGCGACATCAACTTTCATTTGCGAAACTGGTTGGAGGAAAAGGGAATTTCAGCCAGCCTGTTCGATTTCACCATGGGTATCACCCAGTTCAATTATCCAACGGGTAATTTTATAGGGCATCTCTTCGCTGGGCCAGAAAACTCACTTGGCATAGTGCTAATAGAGGAACAGTCATCACTCTCTTACACTGTGGCGACTATTGTTCATGAAGTCGGTCATGGATTTGGTGCCGGGCATGACCCGACGACAGGTTACATCATGTCGGCAGATTTGAGTGGAGGCTCCTGGAGTAGCAAGAGTAAGTATGAGATCAATGAATATATGTCTACAGAGGAGGTGTTGGCCCATCTTAATGAATGTCCTCGTCTGGTGTTTTCGGCTGAAATCGACGAGAAAAAAGTTAACCTGACCTGGGAAACCGACTATGAATACAATGTCAGCTATTACGTCTTGGTTTTGGCTGATAATGGTATTCTTGATACTATTCCAGCGATCGGTAAAGAAAGTGAACCGGTCAGTTACCAGTTTGTTCACGAAAACCCTGGGAACGAAAGAAACATTTACCGTATCTATCAGTTTTCAGTTTTTGACGAGCAGCTTACGTCGGCTAATATAGCTGTTGACCTGTCGGGGGCAAAGGGGCAAGATGGAACTACCTATGGCCCCAACCCATTTAACGAACATTTGTATGTAGACCTGGCCGACCCGACAGATGAGCTCATTATCTATGATATATCCGGCAGGATTTATTTCCAGGGGCACTTATCAGAAACCTCATTTGATTTGGCCACTGGGGTATGGAAGAAGGGGCTTTATTTTGTTAGAGTGAACAATGAAGTTTTTAAGGTCATCAAAGAATAGACTTTTTGAAGTATTATCGAGTGCTTGAGGAAAATACGATGGCGTCAGGGGCCTGTCAGGTTTATTTCACTTCCTCTCCTGCAATCCAAACCCCTGAAATGCTCTTGCTGTTCTTAATGTCCTTCAGTGGATTGGCATCCAGCACCACAAAATCCGCCCAGTAGCCAGTCACAAGCTTGCCAACATCTTTGAGATCGAGGCACTTGGCTGCGTCGCTGGTGGCCGACACAATGATTTGCATGGGACTTAGCCCAGCATCAGCCATCATGGCCATTTCCAGATGCTCGAAGTAGCCGATAAAGCGGGTGGGGATGCCACTGTCGGTGCCGAAGGCAATGGTGACGCCGTTGTCAGAAAGTGTCTTCAAATTGGCCATGGCGGTAGGTAACTGCTGCTTGTAGGTTTGGGCGCTAGGGTTGTTTCTTATTTGCGCCTGCCTGGCAGGATCAAGCAGTGGTTCAACAACGCTGGTGTTATACGTGCGCAAAAAGAATGGATCCGAAAAAAAGGCTGCCGTGTCCTCATAAACATAAGTGGAAAGCTCCCTGGTGAGGGTAGGGCAGTAGCAAACTTTCTTTTCTCTGAGCAGGCCAATGAGCTCATCATCTACCGGAAGATCACGAACGCTGTGAGCGAGGAAGTCAGAACCAGCTCTTAGTAGCTTCTTGGCGTCGTCGAGGTAGTACATATGAGTGGCTATTTTGTAACCAAGCTCATGAGAGCGGTTGATCACTGCCTGATAGACCTCCTCAGTCATTTTTGCGCTGCTGCCAAGGTTATCGTCCACCCTTATTTTCATAAAGTCGACGCCCATGGCATCATTTTGATCTACTACGGCAACAGCCTCTTCTGGAGTATTGCCGGAAATTACCTCGCCAGCCATGTACAAACGGGCTCTTTGCGTGGCTGTCGTATCTGCTACTGCCCTCAATGCTACCGCTTCTCCTTTGTCGGCCCCCAGACTGACCACTGTGGTGACGCCATATCTGGCAAAAAGGCTGAGGTTATCGATCACATTTTGCTTTGAGTAATGCCCACCTTCTATGCCTTTTACATCACCAACGTGGCCATGTGCATTGATAAGACCGGGGATGATGGTCTTGCCCGAAAGGTCATTCACTGTGATGTTGTCGGGCAAAGTCACCTCATTCTTTGTCCCCATTGCCGCAATGCGGCCATCGGCTACCAGCAGCACACCATTTTGGATAGGCGCAGCGCCAGTTCCATCAATAATAGTGGCTCCGGTGAAGGCTGTATAAACTTTGTTGTCGGTTTGCTGCGGTGTTGAGCAGGAAATAAACCCCATAAGGGCAAGAACCAGGCAGAGGCGAGTTTTCATATGTTAAATGTAATAAATTTCATAGCCAGGGACAGCAGGATGGCCTATTCTGCTGATGATACTATATCTCTATGATGGATTCTTCAAAAGTTTCGGGGTCGATAGCCTTGTTCTTAAGTCGTGTTTTGTAAGTGTAAATGGTATTGATCGAATAGTTCAATAGCCTGGCTATCTGATTATTGTCATTGATCCCTAGTCGCATAAGAGCGTATATGCGGATTTCAGGTGTGAGTAACTTCATATTCGAATCCAGCTGCTCATCTTTTTTCAGCAGGCCATTCAGCTTGTCAATAAAATCAGGGAAGAGGTTGAGAAACATATCATCGAAATTCTTGTAAAGTAGCTCCCGCTCTTTGAAGGAATTAATGTTGTCGGTGATTTCTGAGAGGTCGTCGAACTTTCGTTGACTCAGTTTTCGATTGATGGATGTTACCAGTTTTTCAGTTTTGAAAAGGTGCTCCGAAATCAGGTTAAAAAACTGTCCAATATAGGCCTCTTTGATTTTGTTGGATTCTTCCAGCTTGCGATTGGTATTGAAAAGTGACTCATTGGCGGTGTCGAGGTTTCGTTTTGATATCCTAAGTTTGCTAAGTTGTCTGAAAATGATAAACAAGAAAAGCCCCAGCGCAATTACCAGCAGGGTGATAATATAGGAGTAGTTGATGACCCTTGTGTTTCTGCTTTCCAGCTCCTGGTACTGCTTTCCCTCGATAATTGGAAGTATGTCGGACACCTCTACTTTTCGAAGCCGGGAAGAGTAGAAGTTGGCATCATCAAGGGCTTGCTTTATAAACAGGGATGACCGACGCAAGTCGCCCTTCCTGAAAAGACTTTCCGCCAACTCCCTCATGGAAACGTTCTCCTTCACGGCACCTCTTATATCATTTATGGCTGAGAGGGCTTTGTAGTAGATGGCTTTTTCCGGGAATTTCTCATCAAAAACGACCCCCATATCATACGATCTCATGGCTAACTGATGGTGAGTCAATTTAAAGTTTTTGACCATTGAGAGGTAGACTCTTTCTGTTTCTTCGAAGTCGCCGTCCGCCTGACTGATCTGGATGCGAATAAAATGAGAGCGAAGAGAGGACGGCGAATGAAGCGCCAATTCCCTGTTCATATAGTCTCTGCTTCTTTGCTGGTAGATTTTGGCGTAATAAAAATCCTTTACGAAGTAGGCCATAAAATCGTAGAGCCTTGTGGTGACGGAATAGAACTCACTTCGGATGCTATCGGGAACGTTGGTGAGGTCTACCGCCTCCAGGGTGTCGGCAGCCTCCTTCAGCAGTCCGCCCGACTCCAGCACAAAAGCTGTTTTGATGCGAGAGGTTTGAATACATTCAAAAGATCCGATTTGATAGGCGAGGTCAGAGAGCTTGAGTGAATAAAAAAATGCGGAATCGTACTGGAACGACTTGTATTGATCCACTATGTGCCAGCATGCTCTGTATTTGTCCGTGAGGCTGGTTGACTTACTGAGAGAGGACTTATACGCATCTAAGGTGGCTAACTTCTTTTGTATGTAGGTTTCCTTTTCCGCAATTTCTCCCTCAAGCACTGTTAATATACTATCGGTATTCAAAAGAGTAACCTCTTGAGAGAAAGCAAAATAAGGAACTAAAAGGGCAAAAAAGAGGTGCTTTTTCATTGAGTTAACCCGGCATAAAAGGCGGTTGAATTTCCCGTTCGGTGAGTGCTTGTTTTGGGGTTAAGGCCATAACGGCACCAGCACCTGACAAGATATTTCTCCTCCTTTAGAAAATTAACTCATTTTAAGCTTTTTTCAGCACAAAAAAAGACCGGAGACATAAAACCCCCGGTCAACCCTACAAACCTTTCGGGTGCTTGCCCGAAATGATGTGGAATGATACTTTGTAATTGATCGTTGCGACGAAGCAACAGAAAAATGTTTTGTGGCCTAGCTGGCCATTTTCGGCATTCTTTCTATTTGAGATTTATCTGAAACAGTATAGTTAATCAATATCGTTTTGTCTGAACACTGGAGAATGGCATCGTCTTTTAAAATTGCTTCGCTGATGAACCTGGCTGCTCCGATAATTACCTGAGAGCCTCCTTCTACCGAGATGAACTTCACTTCCTTGCAATTGAGCTTACTGAAGTCCAGGCGGCAATTGCCAGATGCATTTTTTACTGTGAGTTTCCGGCAGATGCCGTTAAATGAAACAGCGCCAGTGCCTGCGATATCAAATTCGATAGCTCCCTTTGGGTTGTAAATCATGCCAGCCAAATCGAACTGGCCGTTAGCGATGAATTCTACGTCGCCAAAATTTCCTATGAGAAGGTCGCTGCTTTTGCTGTCACCTTCGAACTTCATTGTTCTGCTGTTTGAGTAGGGTTGTATCATAATGTATCAGTTTACCGGTGCTGGAGTGGGCAGTAAAGTCAAAGAAGTTAGTGAACTTCGATGCCTCAACGTATTGTAATTTACCACACCCCCTTGAGTGTTATGAAATTACCGAAGCAAGAGGGAAAGGGGAAAAAGTGATTGAGGAATATAGAAATATTTAGCATTTCAATGTTTTAAAGTGTTGATTATGAGTTGAATAATATATTTGTTACTGGTATCGTGTATAGATTAAATATAGCGAAGTAAGTGAAGGTTTGGGAGGAGGTATGCAGAGGGGCCAACGTGGGAGGGGAGTTTAGCAGTGTTCTGCTTTTAGCCTCCGGCAATGGTTGCTTGTTAAGATTGTCGGTACCCCTCTGAGATGAAGGCTCAAGCCTGTCAATGTAGTTGAGAAGTTGTACATTTTTTTCTCTTTGCGAAAGGCTGTCACCCTTCGCAAGATTATGCCGCCCCTTCAGGGCTCTGAAGTAATCGTATACAAGCCCTGAAAGGGTGAAATACCTGCAGGATTGGGTGTAGCCCAATCCTGATGATAATAGCTGTTAGCCGTTAGTTTTTTATATTTTTATTTTACGAAGGGCCGCCACCCTTCTTCGCAAGAATATACCGCCCCTTCAGGGCTCTGATGCATCCGTATCCAAGCCCTGAAAGGGCGGTATACCCACAGGATTGGGTGAAAGCCCAATCCTTAAAATGAAAGTCTTAAAAAAACGAAATTAGCTATGCCGCAATCTCTTGTAAAAAACTATGTTCATATCGTCTTTAGTACGAAGTACCGTGAGCCATTGATACACGCACCTTTTGAGGAGGAATTACATAGCTACATGGGTGGGATTTGTAACGACCTTGAGTGTATACCGATCAAAATAGGGGGATATGTTGACCATGTTCATATTCTTTGTTTGCTATCAAAAAAGATAGCTTTGATGAAGTTGCTCGAAGAGGTGAAATCTCATTCTTCAAAATGGATGAAGACCAAGCACGAGTCTCTGGCAAATTTTTACTGGCAGGATGGATATGCCGCATTTTCAGTCAACCCAAAACAAGTAGATAGGGTTATTGCCTACATTGCTGGCCAACATAAGCACCATAGTAAAAATGGGTTCATGAATGAATTCAGGAACCTGATGCTACAGAATCAAATGGAATTTGACGAAAGATATGTTTGGGATTAGGCTTGATGTTTTCTCTTTGCCTTGCGAAGGGCTGCCACCCTTCGCATGTGTATGCCGCCCCTTCAGGGCTCTGAGGCAGTCGTATGTAAGCCCTGAAAGGGCGAAATACGTACAGGATTGGGTGAAGCCCGATCCTGATGATGATACCATTAATTTTTATGTTTTTATTTTACCAAGGGCTGCCCACCCTTCGCATGCGTATCCCGCCCCTTCAGTGCTCTGAAGTGATCGTATACAAGCCCTGAGCCGGGCACCCCTGAAAGGGCGAAATACCTGCAGGATTGGGTGTAGCCCGATCCTGACTATTTAGCCTGATTAATTGCTTTCAACAAAGACTTCGACCCCTTGGCATCACCTTGAATCTGCCAGATCATGATGCCGGAAGCTTTTTCTTTGGCAAGGGCCACTTTCCTTTTTATAGTGGGGATGCCGTTGTAATAGAGAATCTTCCCATCAGGCATTGTCCATTCATCTTTGAGCTCTGAGCCGTTGAAGGTCTCGACAATCTTGCCATAGCTCATGCTGATGGCTTTGGAAGTCAGTTCAGGGCCGTAGCCGTAGCCATAAAAAGGAACACCAAGTGTCATCTTGCTTTTCGGCACCTGGCGATCTTCACCAAAATACGTGAGGTCGTCCACAGCGTGCTCATACAAGGCATGAGGGCCAGGTTTCTCTGGCCGCCAGGGGCCCGTGCGGTCGTAGCTCATCACGTTTACAAAGTCGAACTGCGCAATGGCTTTGTCGGTAAGCTGGTCTTTGTAATACACGGCAATGGCTGCTGTCATGAGTTTGTTTTGTGCCCTGAGCGCTACACCGAGTTCTGTCACAAACACCTCATAGTTTTCATCTATGTTGGCACTTTCGAGGTCGACGTCCAATCCGTCCAGTCCATATTTGGTTACCTGCATCACGAGTGACTCAATGAATTTGCTTCTCTGTCCATCTTCAAGCAGTGCCTGGTATTGCGGCTGATGACTGCCGCCACCAATAGAAAAGAGCACTTTTACATCGTGCCTATGAGCTGCTTTGACGAACAAAGCCAAGCCCGATAGGTCATCGACAAAGTTTCCCTCGGTGTCTGGATTTAGAAACCATAAGTTTACATGCGTAAGCTGTTTGAAAGGGACATTTTTCACTTCTCCTGTTTGGGCTGCTTTGAGCGAATAGTAGCCAACTACCCTGAAGTCATTTTGAGCGTTGGAGATTGTGCTGAGGAGCAAGAACGGTAGAAAGAAGGCAAATGAAGTTACTCGCATGGCAAGAGGAGGTTGTTTTTCCGAAGGTAGGGTTTCCCTTTGAATGAATGTGCTTACAATACGTCAATGGTAAGGTGAGCAAAGGGAATGGTGAATTGCTAAAACGAGAAATCACAGAGACGCAACACAGTCACCTACTTTTTCAATAATACTGATCCAGTGGGCCTTCATTTCTGCTCTCTGGTTTTCATCTGTCAGGTGATCCTGATGAAACGAAAGCGCTGCTTTATCTCCTGCCGGAATAACCCGGATCTGCAGCATAGAAAAATGCTCCCAGTCAGGTTTCTTCCATTTCATTCTAAGGTGGGAGCCTTCCTGTAAAGTGGTGATAAGGCCTTCCATACCTTCCTTGCTATTGAACGGTGTATGATAAGGAAGGTCAACCGCTACGTTACCAAACCAAAGCTCAACGCCTTTTTTGGATAAAGCAAACGCCCAGAGCTTATCCCTGTCGACTGCAAACGTCTTCCGAACGCCGACCTGAAAACCGACTCCTTTTGTTTGTCCGATTGGTTTGTGGTCTTTCATACTTCGGTAACCAAACTAACTGGCCAGCAAGCTCTCAACTCTTGGAGACAATATATTCTTCCATTTTGACTGGGAGTGCTTGAACCGCTCATTTTCTTCCATAAAGTTTTCAATGGTAATGCTGAGCTCGGTTTCGTTGCCAACCTCAGATAGCTCATAGGAAATGTGAATGTAATTCTGTGGCACATTGGCCAGTCCTGCGTTTGGATCGAAAGTCGAAAACTTAACCCGGACGTCTTTCTCGTATTCGAGGATATCGCCGGATCTGAAAGTTGCGCATGTTTCAAGGGAACTGGCCGCCTCTTCCGAGTTCCGTTCAGCGATTTCGCAGTTGTGAGCATACTGCTCGATCAGGGTAGGGCAGACGAGCGACTGCCAAACATTTGAAACAGTGTTCTGGATACGATAAGTTCTTTTAATGGTAAGGCTATGGTTCATTTCTTTGCTATTTGTATTCAAAGAAATACCTGCTACTGACAACCCTATGTCATCGAATTTGAAAAATTTTCAGGAAGATCTTTTATATAGTCGTCAAGGTTGATGTGATCCTGCTTTTTAAAGGGTTTTGCCGTGCATTCAAGCTTCTTTATCCGTACCACACGGAAGTCCCGGTAGTCGTTTCTTTTCCAGCACCAGGCAATCATGTGCCAGTCGAACATGTAGAACAAAAGACCGACCGGCTCCACCTCTCTGGTGCTGGTTTCAAGCCCTTTGTTTTCATATGTCATTTTAAGCACTTGCTTACTGCTGATGGCCGTTTGAATGATAGTGAGATACTGCGCATCAAGCATGTCATGGTGCCACTTAAGCACCCGGGTTTGCTCATGCAGGTGATCCACGCCTTCCTTTTGGCTTCCCTTAAGTACAGCCTTTACTTTCTCGACAGCCGTTTTGCTGTGGCTTATAATGGACTTGTCGGTAAACTGATCGGCCAGCGAGGCCATGAGTATCAGGGCGTTTGCTTCTTCATTGGTGAAGGAAACGGGAGGGAGGAAATAGCCATCAGTGATGAAGTACCCTTTGTTGGGTTCGAAACCCAGGGGCAGGCCCATATCGGAAATTGCCCGCAAGTCACGGAAAACCGTGCGTTCGCTTTTGTCAAATTTCTCCGCCAGCTGCCGTAGCGAGGTGTATTTTCTGGATTGGATATAAGTAACTACCCCAAATAGCCGGTCTATTCTGTTCATGTCAACGAAAAAGTGAATGACAATTTAGGGACTTACCTCGCCTCAGGCAACGCTTTGTGTCGGTGACTTTTGAAGTTTACTCCTTCAGCCCTTTGTAAGCATTGATCAGTCCGTTGGTAGACGAATCGTGGCTGGTGACTGCACTACCGTTGAGTAGCTCAGGAAGTATTTGATTGGCTAGCTGCTTGCCAAGCTCCACACCCCACTGATCGAAGCTGTAGACGTTCCAGATAATGCCTTGCACAAAGATTTTGTGCTCATAAAGCGCTATCAGCGAACCAAGTGCTCTTGGGGTAAGTTTTTTCATCAAGAAGCTGTTGGTAGGTCGGTTGCCTCTGAAAATCTTGTAGGGTGTTAGCGCATCAATGTCTTCATCCGATTTGCCGGCCTTTTTCAATTCAGCAATGACCTCTTCTCTGGTTTTTCCAATCATCAGTGCCTCTGTTTGAGCAAAGAAGTTGGAGAGGAGCTTTTCCTGATGGTCTCCCAAAGGGTTTTGGCTGTTGGCCGAAGCAATGAAGTCGCAAGGAATCAACTTTGTGCCCTGGTGGTAAAGCTGATAAAAAGCATGCTGGCCATTGGTGCCCGGCTCACCCCACACAATGGTACCAGTTTCGTAATTGACGTCTTTTTCATCACGCCCCACTGACTTGCCGTTGCTCTCCATTTCACCCTGCTGCAGGAACTGTGCAAAGCGGTGCATGTACTGGTCGTAGCAGAGGATGGCCTGGCTTTCAGCCTCAAAGAAGTTGTTGTACCACACGCCAACCAGCGCCAATATCGTTGGAAGGTTTTCTCCGTGGGATGTGTTCAGGAAGTGGTTGTCCATGGCATGGGCACCGTCGTGCAGCTCCATGAAGTTGTCGAACCCGATGGCGCAGGCGATTGACATCCCAATCGCTGACCAAAGAGAATATCGGCCACCTACCCAGTCCCAGAACTTGAACATGTTCTCTTCGGCAATGCCAAACTGCACCACCTTCTCCGTGTTGGTAGAAAGGGCGATGAAGTGGTTGCGAACATATTTCTCGTCCTTACAGGCAGCCAACAACCAATCTCTCGCCGACTCGGCATTGGTCATGGTCTCCTGCGTGGTAAAGGTTTTGGATGCGATAATAAACAAGGTAGTTTCCGGATCTACCTTTTTGAGCGTCTGCAGCAAATGAGTACCATCCACATTCGATACGTAGTGACTTTCGATGCCCTCTACCTGATAGGGCTTGAGCGATTCGGTAACCATGTATGGCCCCAGGTCAGAGCCTCCTATGCCGATATTGACAACATGCCTGATAGCCTTGCCAGAAAACCCTTTCAATTCACCAGTATGCAGTTTTTCCGTGAAAGCCTTCATCTTTGCCAGCTCTGCGTTCACGTCTTCCATCACGTTGTGCCCGTCAACAATAATGGGTGTGTTGCTACGGTTGCGCAGGGCTACGTGAAGTACTGAGCGACTTTCGGTTACATTGATGCACTCGCCTGAATACATCTGCTTCTTGGCCTCCTGCAGTTTCACCTGCTCTGCAAGTTCCAACAGCAGGTTAAGCGTTTCTTCGGTGATGATATTCTTTGAGAAATCAAAAAGAAGGTCTTCGAACTTTAAATGGAATTTATCGAAACGGGAAGGATCCTTTTTGAAAAGATCCTTCATGTGCACTTTTTCCATTTGACTGAAATGTGTCTTTAGCTTCTTCCACGCTTCAGTACTGGTAGGGTTTATCTTAGGGAGCATCTTTTGTCAATAGTCAAAAAAACAGAGGCAAACATTGCGATAATTCCAGTGATTTTCAACTACTGTCACCATCGTGTCTGGCACAAAGTGCCTTTATGGGTCATCGAAAACGTTTGAAATGTCTTAAAAAAAACTGAAAAAAGATTGAGTGTATCGGGACAGATTGCCCGCCACACAGTTATATGCAATTTTTCAGCTAAACAACCTGAGCCAGGGCCTTGTTGAAAGCTTCCATTTCGTCTTTGCGCCCAATGCTCACCCGGCACCAGTCCTGATTTTTGAAGTTCCAGGATCTCACCAGCACGCCTTTTTCTTTCATGCGGCTGAGGAAGGTGCTGCCATTCATGTCAATGGGGAACATAGCAAAGTTGGTGAAAGAAGGGATGACGTTGGCACCAACTGCCTTCAAGCCTTTGTATAAAAGTTGTTTGGATTCTTCTGTTTGCTGAACGCTCATGCTTAGGAATGCCTTGTCGTCCACCGAAGCTGTCGCTGCCAGAACGGCTGGCCTGGATAGGTCAAACCCGCCGGTGGAGAATGGTTTCATTTTGGCCAGCAGGTCTGGTTTGGCTACACAATAGCCCACTCGTAAACCAGCGAAACCATGCACTTTGGAGAAGGTTTTGCAAACAATGACATTCTTGCCTTGCTGCACGCAGGAAATCGTACTCGCTTTCAACCCTTCAGGGTGATAGTCGATATAAGCCTCGTCCACAAAAACAGGGGCCTTGTCACTTACGGAATTACAAAAATCCCTCATCTCCTTACCCGATACCTGAGTTCCGGTTGGGTTCATCGGGTTCACTGTATACACCAGAGAAGTTTTGCCGTTAACTGCATCGGCCATTTTGCCCAACTGTTGTTTCAATCCACTGTCCACCTCAACTTTCACCAGCTTGCCACCCACACCTTCGGCGTATTTTGGCAGGCTGTCGAAAGTAGGATCGGAAATGACAATCTCACCACCCTTCATGCCGAAAGCGACACCAGCAGCCATTAGCAGTTGAGTGGATCCCGATCCAAGTAGAATAAAGTCTTCGGATACACCCTCGTAAGCAGCTATTTTTCTTTGTAGTTCTGCCCTTTCGTCAAAAGGATACATATAGCTGTCCTTCAGGGAATTGGTAATAGCAGCAATTGCCTTTTCCGATGGCCCAAATGGATTCTCGTTAGCGAAAAGCCTCGCTTTAACTCCTTCCTGTCCCTCGAAATAGTAAAAAGCCCTTTCTTCGTCGGTCATGGAAAGGAACTCGGCGTTGTGAGAAGGAGGCTTGGCAAAAAGGGAGGGTAAATTAACAAAAGCAGCAGAAGCAGCCAGCGTGCCAGCTTTCAACGCTTGACGGCGGGTGAGGGAAGTTTTCATAGGTAGTGTTGTTTGATACAATTTAAACAAATGTTTTGAACATGTCACGACGGATTTTACCTATGAGAGCAAAAAGGGACAAACAAAAATGGATGTCTCAAAAAATGGAAGGCGACGTCATTTTGAGTGACGAAGAACGAGAAATCTCACAGACCTGGCAGTAAGTCAGGGGGATTTCTCCCTCACGGTCGAAATGACGTCTTTTTTGGCAGCCTTTTTTGTTTTACTCTTTCCCTATCGGCGGAGGACCTTCGATCATCGGGGTATACACGTGATCGCCTTTTCTTTCTTTGAACTCATTCTTCATGGCTTCTACCTTTTTTGGGTCTTCGAACAAATCAATGGCAGACATAGAAAGCGCCTTGGCCGCATGAATCATACCCTTGTGCCCAATGGACATGCCCCCGCAGGCCACTACCGCCCATGAATGCCATGGTGTGCCATCAGGCGCCGTAGCCACGCTAAGCCGGGCAACTGGCACTACCCAGCTTACATCACCTACGTCGGTAGAGCCGCCACCCGGATGTTCGAGTGTTTCTTCCATGGGCTCAATTTTACTGTTCAGGCCAATTTGTGGTTTCCCCGTTGCTTCCTGAATCTTTTTGGCATAGTCTGTTTCGTCGGCTGTGTAGGTAATAGGGCCTAGCAGTTCCAGGTTCTTTTGTATGATAGCGCCCCCGCTGCGGTTGACCAGCACCTCGTAGATACCCGACACCAGATTGATCTTGTAGTCAACATTCGCAAGAATAGCAGCACCCTCAGCCATGGCTCTTACCCGCTGGTATACCTCGTTCATTCCTTCCCTTTTGTCGTCACGCACCCTCACCCAAATGCGGGAGTAGTCGGGTACTACGTTCACCACCTGACCACCGTCCTGAATGTGATAGTGGATGCGCACTGTGGGTTTGATGTGCTCCCGGTAAGAGTTAATCCCATGGGCATACAGCTCCAGGGCGTCGGAGGCGCTGCGACCGTTCCAGGGGTCGCCGGAGGCATGTGCAGCCTGACCAAAGAACTCAACTGTAAAGTCGACAAGGGCCAGACCGCTCTGCACGGCGGTTTTGGTTTCAGCACCCGGGTGCCAATCGAGGCAGGCATCGAGGTCATCGAAAAGCCCCGCCTTGGCCATCCATATTTTGCCGAAGAATTTCTCTTCAGCGGGTGTGCCGAAAAATTTGATGGTGCCTTTCAGCTTACCTTGTGCCATTAGGTCTTTCACTGCTATGGCAGCGCCCAGGCTCGCTGTCCCAAACAGGTTATGTCCGCAGCCATGGCCTGGTTTGCCGTCATGCAAAGGGCTTTTATAGGGCACAGTGTTCTGCGAGAGCCCTGGCAGTGCGTCAAATTCACCAAGAATACCGATGACGGGACTGCCGCTACCGTAGGTAGCGATGAAGGCAGTCGGAATGCCAGCCACACCACGTTCGACAGTGAAACCGTTGGCTTCCGCATAGTCGGCCAGCAGGTCAGCGGAGACGGTTTCCTGAAAGGCGATTTCTTCAGCTGCCCATATTTTGTCGCTGATAGTGGTCAGCTCGGAAGTGCGGCCTTCGATGTCTTTGATGGCGGTGGCTTTGGTTGCACTGATTTTTTGTGCCTGGGCGTTGACGCCAACAGCGCAGGCTAGTATTACTAGTAATCTTTTGATCATAGAAGAGAAGTTTAATATTGGAAACAGAAAAGTAAAATGGGCGTTCGGGAGTCAATTAAGGAAAAAAAGCGGAAGGCAGGAAGAGGAGTGCTGTGAAAGGCTAATCCAGTTCAGGTTAAGACCTTTAGCAGGTATGTGACAAGCCCTTATGCGACCAGGTGACAAGCGCCTATGACATAGGTAGTAAAGGCGTTATTCCTTTCTGGATAAGTGCAGTACAGGGGCTTGATAGCGGCTTAACAGGAGGCTGCGGTGCGCACCACACATAGGTAGTGCTGGGCAGAATAAGTAGTGCGTGGTGGGCGGCATAACTAGTGATTGGTGGGCAGCAAGCTGGTTCACAAATATCGTAGCCACGAAACCGGGTGCGAAGGCGGTTCCTTACAGAAAGCCATTTGTTAGTTACTAATTATACGAAATTTGGAAGAAAAGGAGTTGGGTGATACAATTGAAAGCGGTGAAATTTAATGACCGATGCCGGTGGTACCTCCCAAAACAAAACTTCCCGAAAGTTTTTCCAATGACGGCTACTTTCGGGAAGTTGGATTGATATTTTATACCTGATTTAGACTTAACTGTCTCTGCCGACCAGTTTAGCATCTTCTAACTTAGAAGCTCCATTTTTCGAAAGTCGCATGGCCTCTTTGCCAACGGTCTCTATTTTCTGAGACACATTATCAATAACCTTATTGAACTTGGATTCTACCTCATCAAAATAATCATCTCCCTTTTTGCTGATCTTCTTTCTTGTCGCAGCACCTTTAGCAGGGGCAAAAAGTATTCCTAAGGCAGCTCCAATAGATGCACTTACCAATACACTAACTAATACTTTTCCAGAGTTCATAATTTTACGGTTTTGTTACAAATAATTTATTAAAATAGACTGGTTGTATTATAGTTAACGAGAAAAAAGGCCTTTTTGTTACAATTTGAGCAGATTTGCCTGGCGACGATGGCTCATTCCGTGCAACGTCAGCGACTTAATTGGCGTCCAGGGAGTCGAGGGGACTCTTTATCGCCGTTTGCCAGCATTTCTCAGCAATGACCAGCGTGGAAATGAAAAGAATAAAAAGTACCGGGAAAAGTATCAACGTGGGGTCGAGCCCGATCCTGAAAGGGTAATCGTCCAACCACTCTTTGGCACTGAACCATACGATGGGGTTGGAGATGAGGTAGGCGATGAGAATAAGTTTCAGAAAATCGTAGAGCAGCAGCAGCATAATATTGTGGGTGGGGGCGCCAAGAATTTTTCTGATACCAATTTCCTTTGTTCGTTTCTGCGTCACATAAGAGGCTAGCCCAAACATGCCCATATTGGCAATGACTATTGCGATAATGGCGAAAAAGAAGAACATTTTCAGCATGCCTTCCTCCAGGGCCAATCTGTTTTCGAAGCCTCTGCTCAGGAAGAAGAAATTGGGGAAATATGTCCCGATTTGAAATTTCATTTCCTGCAAGAAGGTTGATATGTTCTCACTTTGATTGGGCTGGTAGAATAAGACAAAATCCATGTACGTCCTGTGCCGGAAGCCTGTTACATAAATGGACGGAGGAGAATCAGGCTGTTGGTTTTTGACCACGCCGACCACCATATGGTAGCCGCCCCGGGAGTCAATGGTTTGCTGCACTGCCATCTCCGGGTCGCCGAAACCTAATGCTTTGGCGGCCGATTCATTCACAATCAAAGAGTTGAAATCGTCACCCATATTTCTGAAGTTGCGCCCAGCCCGAAAAACTGCTGAAGAGTCTTTCCAATACTGCTGATCGATCACATATAAATTATAGGTGGTGTCTTTTAGCCCGGGAAAGAGCTTTACATAGATGCCATCTTCCTGTTTTTCTACGGGTGCCAGGCCCGAAATAGCCTGCATTGTTTTGATTTTTCCCTGATAGAGGTTCGAAATGCCAATGCCCCTGATGCCCTCACCCTTGTTGTGAAGTATAAAACGATCGACCTGATTGGTGAACTCTTCATTGGCACCCGGCAGACCGGGAAATACGCCGCTCATTTTGATCTCACGGGAGGTGCCGCCGCTTCTCTCCATATAGTCCAGTTGCAGATAAACGATGTAAACAGCCGACAGAAAGATGATGGAAGACGTCAATTGGAAGATCAGCAGGGAGCGGATAATGCTGCTTCCTTTGCCAAGGTTGCCTGAATTGAGCACACTTGTTTTGCCCCGAAGAGAATCGATGGGGTTGAGTGATGAGAGGTGAAAAGCAGGGTAGGCGCTTGATAACAGGGTGCTCACCAGAATAAGCACAATTAGAAAGAGAATAAAGACTGCCATGTTGGAATACCCTACTGGGGGGTAGCTGATTTTGGTGTACATCACGATCAGCTTGGTGCCAAACAGAAAGAAAAAGATACTGAGCACGCCTGCAAGGGTGTTGGTGAGCAATGCCTCACCCACAAAGGTGAGGGTGAGCTGGGTGGGAGTTATCCCAAGAAGCTTTCTTACGCCGATCTCTTTGGCTCTTTCTATGCTATTAATGATGGCGTTGTTAACGTAGTTGGTGCAGGCAAGCACAACAATGATGACAGCAATCACAGAAAGAAAGATGAGCAAGGTAGGACTGATGCCGTTTTCGGGCTCATTGGAGATGTCCGTCGTCAGGTGAATGTCTTCAATAGGGCGGAGCGAAATTCCTTTTTCGTAAGTGTCCATTTGTGCAGAAGACACCGGGGAAGTGGCCGCCTTTTCAACAGCCGAAATATCAAAATCTGGTGACACGAGGACGTAGGTATAAATGACCTCCGAGTGCTGCATGCCAGGGTTGTTCATGCCGGTGGCTGGAGAGCTTAAAGAGGCCAGCAGGTCAAATTTGAGGTGGGTCTTCACAGGCCTATCGTCGAATACCCCGCCGATAACGTACGTTTGTTCGAAAAACCCAGCGGCTGCGGACACAAACTCCTGGCCAATAATGGAGGTGTTTTCTTCGATTTGCTTGGGAAAGATACTTTTTGCCAGCGTTGCCGAGAGCAGTAGGGTGTTGGGGGCTGTAAGCACCGAATCCTGATTTCCCTGAAGTAGCTTCAACGAAAGAACGTTCAGTATGGATTGGTCGGCGTAGTAGGCTTTTTCAACAAAAACACTCAAGGCAAGAGAATCATGTTTTTGGTATTTGAAGAAAGCGCTGCCGTATTCAGAGAAAGGTAGCAAGCGGACATAGTCATTTACTCCTTCATAAAGCTCAGCAAGATGAGGGCCGACTACCGGCGCAGTGACGGCATCTCTGACCGTAATTTCACCTCTTGTGGAGGTAGTTGTCTCCACACGAAACACATTTTTCCTGCCCGGCAGCTGGTCGTAGAAGAGGTGAGACTGGATATAATTAAACAGGAAAATGCAGGCAGCCATGCCCAGTGTAAGCCCCAGAATATTCAGGTAAGCCGCACCTTTGTTGCGCAAAATGTTCCTTACAGAAATAAGGAGAAAGTTCTTAATCATTACGGCAAGCAGTAGGTAAAGTGCCTTCTGCGACAAACTGCGTGCCATGCGGACGAATGCTTGAATAAGCCGCCTGGGAGTAGATTGATAAGGTTGTGGGATGTGGTTTTTGTTCAGATATGTACAAAAATTGTACGGTGGTGTAGTTCAAAAATCGGCTATTTACCTAAGCAAATCAATGCTCCTTTGAATCGTTTGTCTGTCGGTCGATGTTTTGGCGAGGGCAAGTGCCTGTTCAAGGTAGTATGTCGCTTGAGTGTTGTCGATGTCTTTGTAAAGCTCGCCCAACAACGTGAAATAGAAGTGATTGTCAACCAATTTCAATTTCTCCGCTTCCACGATGGCTGCCTCTTTTCCCTGGACTTTGGCGAGGGCATAGGTCCTGTTCAGTGCAGCTATGGGTGAGTATTCTAATTGCAAAAGCTGGTTGTACAACAGCAGAATATTCTCCCACTTCTCTTTTGTGTCTTGTTTTATCGTATGCCAGTAGGCAATGCTTGCTTCAAAATGGTATTTGGAAACTCGGGTTCCTTGCGAGGCTTCTTTCAGGTAGATAGCGCCATTGGCGATCAGTTTCTGGTTCCAAAGTGATTCGTCCTGGTCTTGATAAAGCACAAGTTCACCATTTACTCCCTGGCGTGCCTGAAACCGACTGGAATGAAAACACATTAGCGCCATCAGCGCATTGACGGACGGCGTATTTGTTTGAGGACTACCTATGAGCAGCCGACAGAGCCTCATCGCCTCCTGGCAGAGCTCTTCCTGCACCACAGCTTCCTTGCTTTCCGAGTAGTAGCCCTCATTAAACAGGAGATACAAAGTGATGAGTACAGCATCTATCCGGTTGTTGATCTCGTTTTCTCCGGGGATCGCTATCGGTATCTTCTCTATTCTCAGCTTCTCTCTTGCCCTGAACAGTCGCTTGTTGGTGGTTTCTTTATTGGTTAAAAAGGCATTGGCGATTTCATCGATGCCAAACCCACAAAGGATTCGGAGTGCCAAACCAATTTGCGACTCCAGGGGAATAGCCGGATGGCAAATGGCAAACAACATTTGCAGCTGGCTGTCGCTAATGTTCTGCTCCGATAGGTCGATATCGATTTCTGCTGTTGTCAGCTCCTGGGGTGGCAAATTAGGTTTGACCTTATCCGTGAAAATATGCTGACGGGTGACGTGGTTTTTCGCTTTGTTTTTGGCCACTGCATACAACCAGGCGGTAGGGTTTTCAGGAATCTTGCTGTAGGTCCAGGTTTCTATGGCCAGCATAAAGGTTTCGCTGGCAATGTCCTCGGCCATTTCGATATGGTCGGCTCCAAAGCGCCTGCAAAGCACAGCGGTAATTTTGCTGAACTCAGTGCGGAACAGGTGAGGAATGAGCTCCTGGTGGGTCATTGATCAATAAGTGGGGTATAGAGCATGGTGTATCTACTAGGTGGTGCCCACAACCTTCGCTGGCGACACCACCAGGAACTAGTATTAATGAACCCCGTCGTTTTTGGCAATTCTCCGAACTTCCATGGTGTTGCCCTCGCCTTGCAGCACCGGGCATCCTTTCGCAAACTCTACTGCTTCCTCAACTGACTCTGCCCTGACGGTAATAAAGCCTCCGATGGTTTCTTTGATGTCGCCGAAGGGCCCGTTGGTAACAACCTTTTTTGAATTCACCACCCTGGCATTGTCGAATGGAAGACCTGTGCCACTAACAAATTTGTTTTGCGCCGCAATGCCGCCGATCCAGTCCATGGTTTGCTTCATCCACTCCTGCATTTGCTCGGCTGAAGCTACTTTGGCTCCGTCCTCATGCCTCATGATCAATACATACTCATCCATAATGTTAAATTTAATGTTTCGGAATAATTGATTTACACCCTCATATCAAATGAGTATCGATCAATTGGACAGGTTGTAAAAATTATTTTCAGGAAGTTAGGAAAGGCTATTAGTGTTTTGATTGACACATTTAATGTGCTATAGAGGTGAAGTAGATCTAAACATTCTCCAACTTAGTAATCCAGTCATCGAAATGCGGACAACGCTGCCTCAAAAATGGAAGTCCGATGTCGGCTGTAGCTGCAACACCGGCTGTAGTTTTTTGTCTCTTGTACAGGGGGATATGTTTAATAATTCTCTTCGATGGAGCTCCTTCCGGAGTCTCATTGATATCCTCTGGAGACATTTTTGACACTTCGATTGTGAGGTTCTCTATTTCCTTTGTCTTGTCAGTGAAAAAACTAAGTAAGGAATCTGGTTTTGACATTATGAGCGATTCATATTCATGTAGCTGGATGTATGGTATAAAGTTACGAAAGGCAATTCGATCACTAAATTTTCGTTCTAGAAGCAATACCTTTTCCCTTGCATTACTAATCGGTTTAATTTCCTCATCGTATATTGTATTGCCTTGTTTTGGAAAAGCATATAAATCAATCATTGTGGAAATGAATACGTCGCTATTCGCTTGGTAACGACTGGCTAATCGTTTGATGTGATTCTCAATTTTGTCAAAATTACCTCCTCCCCCTTGGGTTCCTAGTTTACGGTTTGTGAGCCACTGCTGAGCTTCGATATGGATCCCGTTGACAATAAAATGGTCATAAGCTACTTTTCTCAAAAAGCGTTCTTCAGTTTCGCCTTCTACAACAATGAAAATCGTTTTCATGGCTTTCCACCAATTATGTTTTGATGCCATAAATCAGAAAGGCTATAAATACCTGTCCATTCTTTCAGGTCATCTTCATTTAGCTGTTCGAATTCAGACTTACGGCCATTGCGAGTCACAACAACAATGTCTTCGGGCGCAAATTCATTGAGCATATCTGCGTCTTGCGTAGAAATGAAGACTTGACAATACTCAGACACCCCTTGGATTAAGTCACAGATTGTCTTGACAGCTGAAGGATGTAGCCCCAATTCAGGCTCATCAAGAAATATCACGTAGGGAAGCCTTTGAGGTGGTAGACAAAGGAGGGTTATCAGTGCCATTGCTCGTAACATTCCGTCGCTAGCCTGTGTCGCAACAAATGTTTCTCTTGAGTCTTTTTCTTTCCACCTCAGGTAAGTCTTGCCGTATTGATTAACCAAGACAAAGTCGTCGAAAAAGGGGATGACTTGTTGTATAACACTTATGATTTTTTGATAGATGGCTGGCTCTGTTTCCTTTAAGTCTAGCAGAACTGATGGCAAGTTTCTGCCATCCTCTTCGAGAAACCAATTATTATTAATATCCGATTTATTATTTCTAATAGGTGAGTTGAATGTTGTATTATGAAACTGATACGTAATAAGCTGTTGTAAAAGCTTTTTTACAGTTCCTTGAGTTCGGCCCGTAGACTCAGCATTTATTAAAGCAGATTCTTTGTGTCCAGCACCCAAATCGTACCAGTTTTGCGTTTGTTTTCTCCCATTTGCGGTATATCTAAATTGTTCTTCGGTAAATATGAATGTGTCGGAGGAAGCATGTGATAATTTGAACTTGTATTCATTCAATCCTACTGAAGTTTTTAGACTTACGTAACCAGACAATTGGGACGTGGTTTCAGGCCCATCGAAGAGAAATGCTGATGCACCTCCATTTAAACCTACATAGTCGGACAAATTGCCCGTACCACTTAGCATATTCGATAAGAACTTAAAAAAACTAATGAAATTAGATTTTCCGGCTCCATTTTGACCAATAAATACATTGATAGGTCTAGGCTTAAAGCCTAAAAGTGATTGAATACTTTTAAATCCCTTTATAGTGATACTATCAATTTCCAAGTTCCTCATTTTCTTGCAGAAGTATTCAGTAAAGGTAGGTCTTTAAAAGATGTTTTTCCTCAACTAAAAGCTTACTTTATTAGTTCTTCCTTGTGTCTCGATTAAGTATTATGCCTGTGATTTTCCGACCACAAAAAGTCACCATCTACAATCAATAGCTTCACCCCGCTTTTAGAAACTGAACGGTGGGAGCTTAACCCATCCGAAACCACATAGCTCGTTCCTTTATTCAAAATAAAGCTTTGACCATTCTCCATCTCGGTTTCAAATTCCCCCTCAATGCAGTAGACAATATGCCCCTTCTGGCACCAATGGTCGGCCAGGTAGCCTGCACCGTACTCAACGATGCGTACTCGCAATCCTGAAAATTGGAGGGTTTGCCAAAAGGAGATCCCAGTTTCGCCGGGGTGCTCGGTTTTGGGCACTGACGCCCAGTCGATGGTTTGGAAAGGTATGTTCATTGTATCATCTGGGTTTGAAAGACAGCCCGGCAGATGCAAGGGCTTGCTGCAACTTCGGCAGGGTGCTTGGCCCCATTCCGTGGAGCTGCATTATTTCTGTTTCGGTGTGCATGGCGAGCTCCCGCACCGTAGTGATGCCCTTGCCTTGCAGTGCACGCCTGGCTGGTGCCACCAGTGTGCTCAGGAAGTCATCCTCCGGCTTTTCTTCGCTGGCGCAAATAGGGCATACAGGGCAGTCGCTGCTTTTGTAGTATTGGTGCCCCTTTTTGCATATTCGGAGCGTTTTTTTGGGAGACGTCATGGAAGAGCAATGTGTAGTCTAAAGTCAGGAAAAAGGATTTACGTGATCCGATTTTGGTCAAACTGATCAAAGCACGTGGGGACGTCCACAGCTCTTCTCTCTTTTGAAGACCACGATAAATTCTTTCGTCCTTACATCATTAAATAAAAACCAGCTTTCAAGCACGGGCTCGAACTTCACCAAATCCCAGCCTTCAGCTCCCCACTCATCAAAGTTGCGGCTCAGCTCCGACTGAAAGTCCTTCTTTTTCAAATGGGCAACGCTTATGGTTACTATCTTATATTCAAATTTCTGCATATCATCCTATCGACACCCTTCCCCCGTCTTTTGCAGATCGGTAAATAGCCTCCACTACCCGAATATCTTTCAAGCCTTCTTCTCCAGGCACCATCACTGCCTGTTTCTTCATGATAGCCATGGCATCGTCGTCCATTTGCTTGGCTTGCTCGTTGTTGATCGGCTTGTTGAGCTTGATGCCGTCGCTGGTTACTCCATCAATGCCGCTGTAGGCGGAGAATGGCTCCAGCTTGTACCAGCCATTACTGCAATCGACCTGCATGGCATTCATGCCCCTGCCAAAGCTAGCCTCGCAGGCTGCTGTGGCTCCGCCTGGGAATTCAAGATCGAATACAATGGTTTCTTCCACTTCATGGTAAATCTCGGGCCTGGTTGTGGAGGCTTTGGCTGTGACAGCTATTGGCTCCAGCCCTGTGGCATATCGGGCAGCGTTGAGAGGGTAAACACCCATATCGTACATGACGCCGCCTCCCATTGCTTTGATCTGCTTCCAGTGGTCGGTGCGGCCTTCCCTGTAGCCGGCAGCAACGGTCACCTTTTGCACTTTGCCATAGGTTTGGTCTTTTTGGAACCTCATGATTTGAATTGTATTGGGCTCGTGTTGCATGCGGTAACCAATGCTCAGCTTCACTTTATTTTTGTTGGCGGCATCAATCATGCTCTGGCATTCGGCTTCACTCATTGCCATGGGCTTTTCACACCACACATGCTTGCCAGCATTGGCCGCTCTTATGCTATACTCGGCGTGCATAGAAGGAGGGAGGACAACATAAATCACGTCTATGTCCGGATTGTTGGCCAGTTGATCGTAGTTGTCGTAGTTGTAAACGTTTTTGTCCTTGATGTTGTACTTCTGCTGCCATTCAGGGATTTTGGATGGCGTGCCGGTGACAATGCCTGCGAGGTAGCAGTTTTTCGTTAGCTGAAGGGCCGGAGCGAGCAAGTCACGGCTGTAGTAGCCAAGCCCAACAAGGGCTACGCCCAGTTTATCTTTTTGGCGGGGAACGATGATGTTGGCAAAAGCATGAGAACTCAAAGCCAGGCCTGACAGGCCGACCAGCGATTGGCCAATAAATTTTCTTCTGTTACTCATAGGGCATTCTTTTTGAAATAGTCTTTCATTTTTATTCTTGTGGCCTGATCAGGTAGTTCACCGTAGCAAGCAGCCATATTCTCTTTTACATGTGCCACCTGTGTGGTGGCGGGAATGGTACAAGTAACGGCTGGGTTTGATAAGATGTATTTTAAGAAATATGCCGCCCAGCTGTTAATGCCATATTCCTTTGCCCAGGCAGGCAAAGAAACTCCCTGAATATAGTTAAAAAGCCCACCAGTTTCAAAGGGCTGATTGATAATGACGGCAACACCACGGTCAGCGGCAAGCGGAAGCAGGTATTCTTCGGCTGCTGTGTTGCGGACAGAAAGGTTGATTTGAATGAAATCCAGCTTTTCCCTTTTTATGACTTCAGCCAATTGTTTGTGGGCATGGTCGAGGTAATGAGTAACGCCGACATATTTGAGTTTGCCTTCTCCTTTCAAAGACCGAAGCGTTTCCAGGTGAGTGTCCAGGTCTACAAGGTTGTGCACCTGAAGCACTGAGGGCCATTTCCGAAAGTGGCCCAACGAGTTTTTGATCTGTCTTTTGCCAGCAGCCTTCCCCTGTGTCCAAACTTTGGTGGCTACCCAAAGCTTATCCGTAACTTCCAGCTCTGCCGCAAGCTCTCCAATCACTTGTTCTGACCGGCCGTACATAGGAGAGCTGTCAATCACCCTGCCTCCCTGGTTAGTGAATTCCATCAGCACGTTTCTCATTGGAGCCCTTTCATGTTCTGATTCGCCTACATTGAAGGTCAGCCAGGAGCCCATTCCTATGGCAGGTATTTGTTCTCCGGTTGATGGAATTGTTTTCATTAACATCTGGTTGCCAAAGGCGGAAACGAGGCCAGGGGTTAGATAGAGACCTGCCGCTGTAAGCAGGCTTTTCTTCAAAAATGATTCTCTTGTCATTAGTTTAAAAATGATGCGGTAATCGAATAACTAACTGTACAAGTAGAGAAGAGAAACTAATTTACTGATTTAGAGGCTTTGAAACAAAAACACCCTGATTGGCATTCAACCAATCAGGGTGTTCGTCAACAAAGTTCCTGTAAGTTAGCTATTCCGTTCTCAACGAACTGGAGGGGTTCATGGCTGCGGCTTTAAAAGAATGCACACTCATGGTTAGCCAGGCAATTACGAAAGACAGCCCGCCGGCAAGAGCAAATACGCCAGCACCGATCGTTGTGCGGTAGGCGAAGTCCTGTAGCCAGGCGTCCATGGCAAACCACGCCAGGGGTACAGTGATCACAAAGGCAATCAACACCAGCTTCATGAATTCCTTGCTGAGAAGTAAAATAATGGAGCCAATGGATGCGCCAAGCACTTTTCTGATGCCCACTTCTTTGGTGCGCTGTTCGGCGGTAAAGGCCGCAAGACCAAACAAGCCGAGGCAGGCAATGAAGATAGCCAGTCCTGCAAAAATCCCGAATATCTCCCCGATTTTTTCTTCTGCCTTGTATTCAGCGTTGAATTCCTCATCGTAAAAAGCGTATTCAAAAGGTTGCCCAGGGGCAAACTCATCCCATTTACTGTGAAGGAAGCTAATGGCCTCTGCATATTCAATGGTATTCAGCTTGAAAGTAATTCTGCTGGTGCTTTCGCCCAGGAAGATGACAGCTGGTCTTATGTCAGTTTTTAGTGATTCAAAGTGAAAATCCTTCACCACTCCAATCACTTTGAATACTTTGATTCTCAGGTCCTCCGGGTCACTGTCGTCCCCATCGAAAGTGCCCAATTCCTGCCCAATAGGGTCGTCAGCTATTCCAAATTGCTTGGCAGTGGCTTCGTTGATAATCACTCCTGTCGAATCTGCGCCAAAATCCTTTGAGAAGTTACGTCCTTCTAACAACTCCATACCCAGGGTCGGGATGTAGTCGTAGTCTACATAGAACATCGCCAGGGAAGTGGTGCTGTTGCTTTTGGGGTTTCTTCCAGGGAACATCGCACTATTGTTGCTGTTGGATCTGATTGGTAAAAAGCCACTAATTGATCCACTCTTGAAATAGCTGTTGGCAACAACTTCATTTTTGAAAGACTCTATTGACTTATCGAGCACGTAAGTGTTTTGCAGGACAATCAGCTGCTCACGATCGTAGCCCAGCTTCTTGGTTTGAATATAGTCAAGTTGATCGAAGACGATAAGTGTACCCACCACCAGGAAGATGGAGATGGAGAATTGCAGCACCACCAGCACGCTTCGAAGCGAGCCGCTCTTCATCCCAATGTTTAGCTTTCCTTTCAATACACTGGCCGGCTGGAAGGCGCTGAGAAAGAACGCAGGATAGCTGCCGGCTAATAAACCAACTACTATCAGGATTGCCACCAACGATACTGCTAATGTGGGCGTGGCAAGAATACTTAGACTGAATACTTTGCCGGTCAGCTCATTGAAGTAGGGCAAAGCAACTGCCAGCAGTCCGATAGCAACCACAAAGGAGATGCCCGTGATAATTAATGATTCCAGGAGAAACTGGCTAATCAGGTTATGTCTGTAAGCTCCCATTACTTTTCTGACTCCCACTTCCTTGGCTCTGTTGGCTGAGCGGGCAGTAGCCAGGTTCATGAAATTGACACAAGCTATTATCAGTATGAATGCTGCAACCGCCGAAAAGATGTAGACATATTTAATGTCGCCCGGAGGGCCCAATTGGGCATCTACCTGCGAATAAAGGTGGATGTCGGTGACGGGGGTCATATAATAGCCGATGTTATTACCGGCCTCAGCGAAGTCTTCCATAGAGGCGCCCATAAAGCGCTCCAGTTCCGGGCCAATGTATTTCTCTACCATCTCGGGGAACTTGGCTTCGAGGTTTTCCACCGAAGCACCTTCCGCCAGGCGGAAATAGGTCTGGAAGTTTTGGCTAAGCCAAATAGCATTTTTGGCCTCGTCAAGCGTTTCCATACTCGCAAGAATATCAAAGTGGAAATGAGTGTTTTGAGGCAAAGGTGCCATCACGCCGGTGATTTTATAATCCTGGTCGTTCGATATCTTAACCACTTTACCAAGCGCCTCTTCATCTCCAAAAAGCTTTTTGGAAAGGGCTTCAGTGATAACCAGAGTTTTCGGTTCTTTCAGTGCGGTGGCTGGGTCGCCTGATATCATGTTGATGCCGAAGAAATCGAATACATTGGCGTCAACGTACGACACACTTTCTTCTTTGTATACATCCTCGCCATATTTGACCAGAAAGTAGCCCCTTGTTCTGAACCGTACATAGTCTTCCACTTCTGGAAAGTCTTCCTTCATTTGTGGGCCCTGAGCGGCACTGATCACGGCAATATTGAATTCGTTGCCTCCAAACCGGCCAGTCATGTCCATCCGGTACATCCTTTCCGCATGTGGCAGGTGCTTGTCGAAACTGAGTTCATCCTGCACAAAAAAGATGATTAGCAGAAAGGAGCATATGCCAATGGCAAGCCCCAGTATGTTGATGAGAGAAAAAAACTTGCTTCTTCGCAGCGAGCGAAAAGCAATGCGTAAGTAGTTGGTTAGCATAGTAGTCCTATTTTGAGTTTGATAACATCAACGGAAAAGGCTTTCAGTAGGTTGTATTGCAAGGTAGCTTTCTTTACCATTGAATTGACTTACATCCATTTGACAGCATTGCTGTTGCCGTGGTTACATGGCAGATGCAAAATCGTGATGAAGGGTTGCGTCTGTGGTTAATTGTTAATTATCCGCTGCGTGGTATCGGCTTTTTGGATCAGCAGGGAGTCGGGAGGGGTGGTGTCGGGGAGCACGGGTGTGTCGTAGTACACCGGGGGAGGAGTGGGGAGGTCGTCTTTACTTTTATTTGGGTCAACCAGTGCATCCTTTACTTTTCTTAAAACATTAAGAAAGTTAAATGACTGCGGGCCGGCCATTGCGGCACGTTGGTTCTCAGCGGCATCCATGCTGTATTTGCGGTAGTCGTAAATGAGCACCTGCTGTGTAAGCGCCGCCATGTTCTTTTCCACATTTTTGTATTCCTGGTCCGAGAGTTCGAGCGTCAGAATGGCCTGCTTGAACTTTTCGATGGAAGCGGGAAGCACCGTAATATTGGCATTCTCCATCATGATGGTGTCTTTTTGGAGCATCAGCTTGGTTTCAAAAACGGGCGAAATTAACCCCTTTGGGATAGTCAGTTGCTGCGTTTTGTAGCCAACATAAGAAACACTCACGGTGTCGGTGGTGCTCACACGCACCTTAAAAATACCTTTGAAGTCGGTAGTCGTAGCCCGCTCTTTCACCGCTATGTGAGCAAAAGGAAGGCCGGTATAACTTTCGTCTTCCAGTACCTGTCCAATTACCAGCACTGAATCGGCCGGGCTCGATTGTGCATAGCTATTGCCGTAAATCAAAACTGAAAAAAGAAGAGTAAGAATCAGGTTTCCCGATTGGCGCATTGCAGGTTTTTTGAGAGCACGAAATTACGGTTCTCTATAAGAATGCCAAAACAGGTGAAATGGTTGTAACGACGCTAATTATAAACGGATAAAAAGGTAGTATGTGTACGAAAAGAAGCAAAGGAGATATAGAAAGCCCTCAGCCCTGTCCAGCTTGTATTTTCCGAAAGTATACATAAAAACGAAGAGCATCATGGTGCCGCCCATTATTACATAAAGGTCAGTGTTGAGCACTGTGTCGAAAGTCAATGGACTATACCCGGAGCTCACAAGGCCAGAGGTTCCTAACACCAGTAATAAATTGAAAACATTCGAACCTATGATGTTGCCTATGGCCAGATCTGACTTCTTATGCAGGGCAGCTACCACTGTAGTGGCTAACTCCGGCAGAGAGGTTCCCGCAGCAAGAATAGTGAGACCTATCAATCTTTCGCTGACTTCAAAAAAGCGGGCCATTGCTACCGCATTGTCTACTATTAACTTTCCACCGAAAGTAAGGCCAACCAGCCCGCCAATAACCATCAGCGTGGTCTTTACACTGGTGAAGACCACAATGTCTTCGTCTTCCTCCGAACTTTCTCCTTTCTTAAGGTTGAAGAAAATATAGAGCAGAAACATGGAAAACATGACCAATAGAATCACAGAGTCGACTATGCTAAGGATGTTTTCCTTTGCTCCAAAAAAGAGGACATCGTTGACGAGAACAAAGAAAACGAGCGTGGCCAGAAGAGAGTAGGGGATTTCTTTCCAGAGAGAGTTTTTTTGAACGGAGATAGGGTAAATGACGGCTGCCACGCCGAGAATAAGGAACATGTTAAAAATATTGGAGCCGATAATGTTGCCAAATACCGCTCCATCGTAACCCTCCGTTCCTGATATGATATTCACGACCAACTCTGGGGCGGAGGTGCCCATAGCAACTATGGTTAATCCAATTGCGATGTCTGAAACATGAAACCTTTTGGCAAGGGACGAGGCTCCGCTTACCAGAAAGTCTGCCCCCTTGATTAGGAGGATGAATCCTACAATGACTAAAACAATGTTAATTAGTATTTCCACGGTCAATAAGGTCGATAGTTCAAATAAGGTATACCAATATAAATATTTTTAGATTTAGTTATATAATACGGCAGGAAATCAGGGATGAATAGACCAGTATTATATTCAAAATTGCAAAAAGCGTACATAAGAAAGGCCCATGATTGCATGGGCCTTTCAAGAAAAAGCGGGAAATCTGCTATTTCAATTTCATATCAGCGATGATGCCATCGATTCTTTTCATTAGAAGGCCTTCGGCATTTTTGAGCTCTTCTGCATTTTTCACCGGTGTGGTTACGCTAAAGTAGAATTTTATTTTTGGCTCTGTGCCTGAGGGCCTTGCGGAGATTTTGCTGCCATCTTCAGTGAAAAACTGCATCACATCGGACTTAGGATAATCCAATTTGGAAGTTTTGCCTGTGACGAAGTCCCTTTCTTCCAGCAAAGTGTAATCTGCTAGTTTGAGCAGCTTGCTTCCATTGATCGTTTTGGGTGGATTAGCTCTCAGGTCGTCCATCATTTGTTTGATTTCCTCCTGCCCTTTGATTCCCTTCTTGGTCAGTGAGATGAGGTGCTCCTTGTAGTAGCCGAATTTGAGGTACATTTCATTCAGCATTTGGAACAGGCTCATCCCTTTGTCTTTGGCAAAAGCGGTCATTTCTGCAATGAAAGCACAAGAGGCAATGGCATCTTTGTCCCTCACAGCATCGCCTATCAGGTAGCCGTAGCTTTCCTCCCCACCGCCAATAAAGGTTTCCTTGCCTTCGAGCTCTCTGATCAAAGCAGCAATGAACTTAAAGCCAGTGAGTGTTTCGTAGCATTTTACTTTGTAGCCGTCGGCGATTTTGGCAATGAGGTCGGTGGTGACGATCGTTTTGACCACAAACTGCTTGCCATCGAGTTTGCCGTTGTTTTTCCACTGCTCCAGCAGGTAATACACCAGCAGGGCACCTGTTTGGTTGCCATTGAGAAGTTGAAACTCTCCTTTGTCATTTTTCACCGCTATGCCCACTCTGTCTGCATCGGGGTCGGTTGCCATCACTAGGTCAGCGTCGATGGCCTTTGCTTTTTTCAAAGCTATGCTCATAGCCTCAGCTTCCTCAGGGTTGGGATACACCACTGTGGGGAAGTTGCCATCGGGCGTAGCTTGTTCGTCTACAATGGTCACGTTTTCAAATCCCATTCTTTTCAGGATTTCAGGTACCAATGTAATGCCCGTGCCATGGATGGGCGAGAAGACTATTTTCAGATTCTTTTGCCTTTTGATGATATCAGGCGAAAGGCTTCCTGCTTTGATGGCTTCCAGATAAGGCTCGTCCACCTCTTTGCTTATTTTTTCAATGAGCGAATTGTTTGGGGTGAACTTTACGTCGTCTATGCTCTTGATATTGCCTACTTCAGTAATGGTGTTCTTGTCGTGTGGTGCAATCATCTGCGCACCATCGTTCCAGTAGGCTTTGTAGCCGTTGTATTCTTTTGGGTTGTGAGAAGCTGTGATGACTACGCCGCTTTGGCAGCCAAGATGACGGATGGCAAAGGAAAGCTCGGGAGTGGGGCGGAGTTCGTCAAAAAAATACACTTTGAACCCATTGGCGGAAAACACGTCGGCCGTTGTTTGAGCAAAGAATGGGCTATTGTTCCGGCTGTCGTGAGCAATGGCTACTTTCACCTGTTTGCCAGGGTAAGTCTTTTTCAAATAGTTGGCCAGCCCCTGAGTGGCCATGCCTATGGTGTATTTGTTGATCCGGTTTGAGCCAGTCCCCATGATCCCACGAAGGCCACCGGTGCCAAACTCGAGATCTCTATAAAAGCATTCAACCAACTTGGATTTGTCGGTAGAAGCGATCATCGCCTCTACTTCTTTTCTGGCTGCGTCATCAAGGTTTTTGCTTGAGAGCCATTGCTTCGCTTTTATCAGGGCTTGCTGTTCCATAAATGTTCAGTTATTTTGAGAGGGGAATTTAGCAGATATGTTTTCAAGACAAAAGGGTCTTCGGATTTCTTCAATAAAAATGAAGGCAATGCTAAAAATCTGAAGGCTTGCTTGAATCTTAAAGTAAGTATTCCAAAGTTTGTGCGCTTTAAACCTATTGAATAATCTCTTAAGAAAGCTTCGAATATGGATATCAATAAACTTGACAAGGCCCTCATTGATTTGGTAGAAACAAAGATTGCCTTGAGCGGACTTAGCTACGACGACCCAAAGTACGATGATCTGGAGGAGTTACTTCACGACCAGGAAGACGAGTTTGTTGACAATTACGGCGACTATATTGAGGAGGCGCTAAGAGATGTGCATGATGAATTCTGCCCCGATAGTGAGGTGTTGCTGCCAATAGCCTATCTGGCAAACGAATACATTAAGAAGGAATCGGACGGGAAGGTTACTTACACTACGCTGACTAATCAGGGTGTGCCGGTGGATATGGATGACTTTCCTGATAAGAAAACAAGGATTGTTCTGATTCCCGCCCCTACTCGCCTGGTGCTTATTGTTGATGCCCAAAATCAGCAGGTTGTGTGGAAAGCCGAGTAACCCGGGCTATTCCGCATTCTTTCAAACATTAAAATAACCGTTTCCTTCTGTGAGAAGGTTGTAGTATATTTTCTGTAGGTCATTCGCCCGAAAATGGCTATCATTATCTGATCAGGCACACACGTGCCCGGCTATTGTCAGATCATTTGTAAACCTACTTAATAATGAAAAAACACCTTATTCTTGCCGCCTTTGTGTGCTTTGCAGGTAACCTGCTGGCCCAAACAGGCAAAGTTTTCGACAACCTTACAGTTACCAGTAAAATTTTGAAAAGCGAACGCAAGTTCGCTATCTATCTCCCACCAGACTATGAGACGTCGCAGCGCAGCTATCCGGTGCTTTACTTATTGCATGGTGCTGGCGATGATCAAACTGGCTGGGTGCAGTTTGGCGAGGTGCTGCGAATTGCCGACAAGGCCATTCTGGATGGTACAGCCACAGCTATGATCATTGTGATGCCCGACGCTGACACTGGCGTGAGGGGCTATTTCAATACCATCGACGGCAAGTGGAACTACGAGGACTTCTTTTTTCAGGAGTTAATGCCGCATGTGGAAAAAACCTATCGGATCAAAGCCGACAAGCGCTACAGAGCAGTGGCTGGCTTGTCCATGGGAGGCGGCGGCACCTTTATTTATGCGTTGCACCATCCTGAATTATTTTCCTCTGCATGTCCTTTGAGTGCGAGCACAGGCCCGCTCACTCCTGAAGATGGTCGCCGGTGGTTGGAACGAAGTGGCACGGAAAATCCGACCCAAGCGCAGTTGGAAGATTACTACAATAAGTTTGGTGTGAACAAGATCATTGACGGCATGGAGGCTGAAAAGCTGAAGTCCGTTAAGTGGTATATTGACTGTGGCGACGATGACTTTTTGTATGAAGGCAACTCGCTTGTGCACATAGCGCTACGTAAGAAAGAAGTGCCTCATGAGTTCAGAATAAGAGACGGTGGCCACAACTGGACCTACTGGCGAACAGCCTTGCCAACCGTGTTGTCTTTTGTATCAGATACCTTTCATCAGAAGTAAAAATAAAAGGGCGGTTGAAAGACCGCCCTTTATTATGTTGTTCATTTGAAAACCTTATGCATGCTCCCGAAAGAGCTTCTCAAGCTGATAGCCAGGCACCGCACCTGACTGCCGCCATTTAATCTGCCCGCCTTTGAAAAGGATAAAGGTCGGGACACCCGTTACCCGGTAGCTCTGGGCAGCCTTAGGGTTTTTGTCCACATCAATTTTGATGATCCTGGCCCTGTCTCCCAATTTGCGTTTCACATCATCCAGCACCGGTGCCATTGCTTTGCATGGCCCACACCAGCTGGCGGTGAAGTCAACCAATACAGGTTGCTCACTTTTTATCAATTCAGAAAATGATTGTTTGCCCATAATGTTATTTCACTTCCTCATAAACCGTTTCCTGATCAGGTAAGTTCTCCTTTTTTGAAGTTGTTGGCACTGCACAGCCACCGGCTCCACAACACCCGGTATTGGTGATGGCCTGAAACAGGAAAAGCGCAGCCAGAACACCCGACAATGCATCGGTTAGTTGAATAGCCTGGGCTGCCAGGAAAACTCCAAATCCAAGCCTGAGCCACCTCGCAAAATGCCATCCTGTTGTCACTAATTCGTAGATCTTTGTCATAGGTTCTGGAGAAAAACAAGGCTTGCAGGCGTATGAAGGAAGTGTTTAAACGACTGCTTTCCCGAACTGCAAGCTTACTTGTCTAACTGGGTAGTTATCTTAATTTGTTTTGAAGACTCATCCAGCCACCGCCATTGTGCACAGTGTAGCCTTTAGATTTAAGAAGGCTTTTGGCTGATCCGCTGCGCATGCCCGATGCGCAGCAGGTAATAATAGTCTTTTCTTTCTTCAGCTTTCCAAGGTTATTTCCCAGCACCTGAAGAGGGATGTTGATAGAACCCTTCACATGGCCACCAGCATATTCTCCTTTCGTACGAACGTCCACTATCGTGGAGCCATCCTTCACCAGCTGCTTTAAATCAACAGATGGCCCCATGCCTAGCATGTTTTTTATTGCTTGAATCATACGATTAGCTGTTAACCATTTCCATGTTTACCTCAAGCCATGAACCGCCGTTAGAGCAGTCTATCCCCTGGGCTTTTAAGAAACCAGCCGCCTGACCACTTCTGTTGCCGCTAGCGCAGCAAAGAATGATTGGCTGAGCCATTTTCTTTATCTCCTGAACTTTTGAAGTGATGTCTTGTAATGGAATGTTGATTGATCCCTGTACGTGCCCACCCATGAATTCTCCTGGAGTACGCACGTCTATTACTGTTGCGTTCTTACTCATTTTAGATATAAAGTTTATTTGATAAGATTATTTTTTCTTTGTGCTTAAGCCAAACGGCAGATAAAGCGGACAAACTCCAATGAAGCTTGTGAGGATAAAAACGCCCGCTAATATCAATAAAATAGTGGCGGCCATACCTGACAACTGTCCGAAGTAGTAAAGTGCGCCGATGACCAGTGCCAAAACAATTCTGATTGCCTTGTCGATTGAACCCATATTTGCTTTCATGATAGTCGTATGATTAGAGGTTTATGTCCTAATACGATACAAATATCCGACAGCAATAGGGCGAAGTATGTGACTTTGGTTACGTTGAAGTTTTTTTTGAAAAAAGAAGCCGTCAGCCCTGTAGTTAGCTGAACCCAAGCGTGTTCCTCACCCTATCTAACACCTTTCGGGCAATCACTCTGGCTTTTGCCTCTCCTTCCTGTAGTTTGGCTTCCAGTTCGTCCTGGTGAGTCATGAAGTAGTCGAAGGTTTCCCTTTCTTTGGCAAAGTGTGAAAGAATCAGTTCCAGTAGTTCTTTTTTTGCGTGGCCGTAGCCGTAGTTGCCCCCAAGGAATTTATCCCGCATGGATTCGACGTCAGAAGGTGATGCCAGCAGGCTGTAGAGCTTGAAGACATTGTTTGTGTCAGGGTCCTTCGGCTCTTCCAGAGGAGTAGCGTCTGTTACGATAGACATCACTTGCTTTTTGAGATCCTTTTCAGAAGCAAAAATATCGATCGTATTGCCGTAAGACTTGCTCATTTTCTGTCCGTCGGTACCGGGAATAGTCATTAACTGCTGGTCAATACGGGCCTCTGGCATGACAAACACCTCGCCATAGCGGCTATTGAAAGCCCCTGCGATGTCTCTGGCCATTTCCAGGTGCTGCAGCTGGTCTTTGCCGACGGGCACTACGTTTGCATCGTAAAGTAAAATGTCGGCAGCCATCAGCACAGGGTACACGAAAAGCCCGGCGTTGACATCAGCTAGCCTGTCCGACTTGTCCTTGAACGAATGGGCATTCTGCAACATCGGAAACGGCGTGAAGCAACTCAGGTGCCATGCCAGCTCTGTCACCTCGCTAACCCTCGATTGGCGGTAAAATATATTTTTGTCGGTATCAAACCCGCATGCCAACCAGGCTGCGGCCACCGCTTTCGTGTTTTCTCTTCTTACATCGGCATCCTTGATGCTGGTTAACGAATGCAGGTCAGCGATAAAGAAGAGGGAATCGTTCTTTTCCTGCCTTGAAAGTTCAATGGCCGGAAGGATGGCTCCCATCAAATTACCTAAATGTGGTTTCCCTGAACTCTGTATGCCTGTAAGTATCCTTGCCATTGATCAAATTTTGGGCAAAGTAAATAAAAATCTTACGTTGATACTTCAGTAATAGTGATAAGTGTTGATCGTTAACTACTGACTGCGTTATTTCGTAACAAGTTTAGGATGAAAAATATGGAGACAATGAAAAGGCTGGTATTTACATTTTTGGTGGGCAGTTTGCTGTTTTTTGTGGCAAGTAATGCAATGGCACAAAGTGGCGCTGTTGCTGAGTTTACCGAAACAGAACATGATTTTGGAGATGTAAGAGAAGAGGAGGGCCCCATTACTCACACTTTTGAGTTTGTCAACAAAGGCAATGCGCCTTTGGTTATATCCGGTGTGAAAGCCTCGTGTGGGTGTACTACCCCGGGCTGGAGCCAGGAGCCTGTGTTACCCGGAGAAAAAGGCTTCGTGAAAGCCCAGTACAATCCGGCCAACCGCCCTGGTTCGTTTCGAAAGTCGCTAACAGTTACCAGCAACTCATCCGCCGGGGCTACCAGCTATTTGTACATAAAGGGCAATGTGACGCCCAAGCCACGAACACCTGCCGATGACTATCCGAGCAAATTGGGAAACACCCGGTTCAAGTACCGGTCGATGAATTTTGGTGTGATTACAACTGAAAAGCCCGTAACGAAAGAATTCGAGGTATATAACGACAGCGACGCAGCCATCACATTCAAAGAGAACATAGAAGCGCCAGCCCACATCAAGGTGTCGTATGATCCGTTGATTTTGGAGCCTAAGAAGGTAGGCAAGGTGGTGGTTACTTATGATGCAAAGCAAAAGGCCAGATTTGGCTACAATTCCGACAATGTGAAGCTTTTTACCGATGAATCAGAGAATGGAGAGAAGCTTCTTTACGTGCTGGCTACGATAGAAGAGTATTTCCCACCAATGACAGATGCCGAAAAAGCCAAAGCAGCGAGGCTGTCGTTTCAGGAAGTGACTCATGATTTTGGAAGGATTCAGCAAAGTGCCAGCGTTTCGTTCGACTTCGTTTATACCAATACTGGCAAGGCTCCGCTGAATATCAGAGACACCCGAACCAACTGTGGTTGCACCGTATCTACTGTAAGCAAGGAGGACTTAAAGCCGGGCGAAACCGGTAAACTGTCGGTTACCTTCGACCCCAAAGGAAGAAAGGGAACACAACAGAAGACCATTACCATTTTCTCCAATGACCCAACAGCCTCAGCACAGACGCTGACAGTGAAGGCTTATGTAGAATAAAAAGCTTCTCAAAATACTGACAAGATGAAAGCCGCTCCAGAGCGGCTTTTTGCATTTAAGAGACCCGTTTCTAACTGACAGGAATTTACTTTAACGAGTCTGTGTTCTTCCGAGGTGTTTTAGTGTAAAAATGGGTACAAGTCATATGGAAATAGGAATAGACAGCTTTGCTTCGATTGTGTCGGATAGTGAATCCGGTGTGGAGGCAGACAGCATGCAGGCGATGGCCAATTTACTTGAAAGAATTGAACACGCTGACAGATCGGGGTTGGATGTGTTTGGGATTGGTGAACATCATCGCAGGGAGTTCCTCGATTCCTCAACCGTCACCATCCTTGCAGCGGCGGCGGCTCGCACTAAAACCATACGGCTAACAAGTGCCGTGGCAGTGCTCAGTGCTGCTGACCCGGTGAGGGTGTTTCAAAGCCATGCCACGCTCGACCTCATTTCCGGCGGAAGAGCCGAAATGGTAGTTGGCAGAGGCTCTTCAATCGAAGCCTTTCCACTTTTCGGCTTTGACCTGAAGGACTACGACCAGCTTTTTGCTGAAAAACTGGGGCTTTTACTCCATATCCGTGACAATGAAATTGCCAACTGGTCAGGTAAATTCCGTCCAAGGCTTGTTGATCAACCTATTTATCCAAGGCCGGTGCAAAATCCACTGCCGGTTTGGCTGGGAGTGGGCGGCACGCCGCAGTCGTTTGCCAGGGCTGGTATGCTTGGATTGCCACTCATGGTGGCCATCATCGGCGGCGATACGCATCGGTTTCGCCCCCTTGTTGATTTGTACAGAAAGGCCTGGCTGGAGGCCGGTCACCCAGAAAATGAAATGAAGGTAGGGCTGCACTCCCTGGGCTATGTGGCAAATACGACAGAAGAAGCCATAGCAGACTACTTCCCGGGCTTTTCTGTCAATATGACGAGACTAGGGAAAGAGCGGGGGTGGCCCCCAATGACCAGAGAGCGATTTGAAATGGCAAGGGCACCCCTTGGGTCGTTGCTTTTGGGAAGCCCCGAGGAGGTGGCAGAGAAAATTTTACGGCACAGCGAGGCATTAGGAGGCATAGATCGGGTGACTTTCCAAATGGATAATGCCAACCTTCCTCATGAAAAAACCATGCAGGCTTATGAGCTGATTGGTAAGAGAATAAAACCTTTGATTCAGGGGTAGGGGCTAGAGCTTTATCTTAGCAGGCCTGGGGGAAATGAGGTGCATCAGTATGAGTGCTACCACATAAGCGCACCCACAAATAATGAAAAGCGCACTGTAGCCCGCATTAATGTCTCCAAGTGTCTTGTAGTAGTCTAGCAACCGCCCCACGACAATTGGAAAAAGCACACCACCAAGGGCGCCCGCTAATGTGCCAATGCCAATCAAGCTGCTGATGACCTTTTTTGGAAACTCATCCCCTATAGTTGTGAGAATATTGGCGCTCCAACCCTGATGCGATGCCGCCGCCAGGCTGACTAATGCGACGGCGATCCACAAATTACTTAGGAACTGCGCCAGCATAATCGGAACTACACATAACGCAAACACCAGCATCGACACCCTTCTGGCTTTGAAGATGGGCCAGCCTCTTTTGATCAACCAGCTCGACAGGTAGCCGCCCCCGATGCTACCCAGGGTGGTGGCGGTGTAAATAATCGCCAGCAGCAGGCTAGGCTTGGTAAAGTCGACTTGAAAGGCATTTACAAAGTAGGAGGGAAGCCAAAACAAGAAGAACCACCAGATGGGGTCTGAAAGGAATTTGCCAACAATAAATGCCCAGGTTTGACGAAAGGAAAGCAGTTTGAGCCACGAAACCCTTATGGTACTTTCATCCTTTTCTTCATCATCGCTGTGGATGTAGTCGTATTCCTCCTTGCTTAGCCTTTTTTGCGATACTGGGATGTCGTAGAATTTCCACCACAAGGCGAGCCATACAAACCCCATGGCTCCGGTCAGGATAAATGCTTCTTCCCAGCCCCACATGGAGACGATAATGGGCACCAGGATTGGCGCCACAATCGCCCCAACGTTGGTGCCGCTAATGAAAATGCCAGTGGCCAGCGCTCGTTCTTTCTTGGGGAACCATTCCGCCACTGTTTTGATGGCTGTGGGTAAATTCATAGCTTCACTCAGCCCAAGGACTGCCCTTACTGATGCAAAGCCAATAGTCCTCGTTGTTATTGCGTGTGCCATGGAAGCAAGGCTCCAAATGATCAACGAAAGGGAGTACCCCAATTTGGTGCCGATTCTGTCAATGAGCCCGCCAAAGCTGAGTAATCCCAGAGCATAAGAGGCTGTGAAAGCCATCACCACATGGCTGTAGTCGATTTCACTCCAGCCAAAGTACTGCTCCAGCGTAGGCTTAAGTATGCCTATCACCTGCCTGTCCACATACCGGAGGGTGGTGGCGTAGAACAATAAGGCACAAACGTACCAGCGATAGTTCTTTATTACGCTTGATTTGAGCGAATGAGAAGAGTCGGCTGACATGTGCGTTGACTAGTTTCGAAGATGCATTGGATCTGGCACAATGTAGCTACGAATCAAAAACCAAAATAGGTTTTTGCATTGTTGTAGCAAACATCCTCCACCATTTGACCCAGCAGCGCCATATCATTTGGGAGCTCACCGTTTTTCACATCTTCTCCGATAAGGTTACAAAGTATTCTTCTGAAGTATTCGTGCCTGGGGAAGGACAGAAAGCTTCTGGAATCGGTGACCATCCCCACAAAAACAGAGAGAAGGCCCATGTTAGACAGTGTGTTCATTTGCTTCTCCATGCCATCTTTCTGGTCGAGGTACCACCAGCCGCTTCCCCATTGCATTTTCCCGGCAGTTGTTCCGTCGTTGAAATTGCCGGTCATGGTAGCGAATAGCTCGTTATCGGCCGGGTTGAGGTTGTAAAGGATGGTTTTTGCCAGCTGATTGCTGCTGTCGAGGTGATTGAAATACCTGGCCATGGTTTGGGCCTGTGGAAAATCGCCAATGGAATCAAAGCCAGTGTCGGGGCCCAGCTCCCGCAGCATCCTGTCATTGTTGTTTCTTAAGGCTCCCAGGTGAAATTGCTGCACCCAGCCTTTGCTGTGGTAAAGCGTGCTGAGGTGGCTTAGGATAATAAAACGAAGACCAATTGCCTCAGCGGTGGTCAGTGGGTGCCCTTCTAAGGCCTGAACAAAAAGCTTCTCGGCTTCTTTTTCGGTAATGTTGCTAAAAGGGAGAGTCTCCAGCCCGTGATCCGCCGCACGGCAGCCGTGGTCATGAAAGTAATTTACTCTGTTTTCAAGGGCTCTGAATAAGCCCTGAATAGAGCTGATGTTGACGGAAGAGGCTTCTGCTAATTTTTGCACGTAGGTAGCATACGATGCGGAACCAGCAAATGTATATGCTTTGTCAGGTCTGAAGGTTGGCAGCATTTTGAGCGTTTTTGACGACTGCATCTCCTCGTGGTAATGCAAGTCGTCGCAGGGATCGTCCGTTGTGCAAACCACCTCTGCTTTCATTTTCGCCAGCAAACCCTGCACCCTGAAGTCTTCCCTCTGAAGCATGGTGGAACAATCTTCATAGATCTTCCGGGCACTTTTACCATTGAGAAGCTCTGTCACCCCAAAATACCTTTGAAGCTCCAGGTGGGTCCAGTGGTAAAGCGGATTGCGCATGGTTTTTGGCACTGTCTCCGCCCACTTCACAAACTTCTCTTCAGGTGTGGCATTGCCGGTGCAGTAGCGCTCATCTATGCCGTTGATTCGCATTGCTCTCCACTTATAGTGATCACCTTCCAGCCAGATTTCAGTAAGATCCGAAAACTGACGGTTCTCAGCAATATCTTTTGGAGAAAGGTGATTATGGTAGTCTACGATGGAAGCATTTTTAGCATGCTTGTGATATAGTTGTCTTGCTTCTTCCGATTGTAAAAGGAAGTCCTCGGTCAAAAAGGTTGGGTTCATGTTTAGGTGTTAATCGTAAGAAGTCCTGTTGGTTGCACGCTTTCCATTGACATGCGTTCAAAATATTTAAGTTATCACTGACTAAACTCCACAATAGGCATTGAATCCGCCGTCGACAGGCACCACCACGCCGGTAACAAATTTAGAGGCGTCGGAACACAACCAAAGTAAGGTTCCAATGAGCTCTTCGGCGTCGCCAAATCGTCCAAATGGTGTTTGGTTGATCACAGCATTTCCACGGGCTGTTAGTGTGCCATCGGGGTTAGTTAACAGCGCCCGATTTTGCTCTGTGAGGAAGAAGCCTGGAGCAATGGCATTTACACGTATGCCCTCGCCTACTTTTTTGGCCATTTCTACCGCAAGCCACTGCGTGAAATTGTCAATGGCAGCTTTGGCAGCTGAATAACCCACCACCCTGGTGATAGGCCTGAATGCCGACATGGATGAAATGTTGACGATAATGCCTTTTTTGTTGGCGGCCATTACCTCGCCGAATATTTGCGAGGGTAGCACAGTGCCCAGCAGATTCAAATCAACTACCTGCTGAAAAGCCTTCGTATCAAGGTCGAAGAATGTTTTGTCGGGAGAGATAGTAGCACCCGGCATATTGCCGCCAGCTGCATTGACCAAAACGTCAATTTGCCCGGTCGTCTTCAGAATATCTTTTTTTACACCTAACAGGTTGTCTTTGTCCAGTACATCGGTCTTGAAAAAGCTGGCTTTACCACCAGTTTTTTCAATGTCATTGACAAGGCCTTTGCCTGCATCTTCTCTTCTGCCAAGAACGACCACATGAGCACCAGCAGCAGCCATATTCTTCGCCATCACCGAGCCCAATATGCCGGTGCCACCGGTGATTACAATTGTTTTGCCTTCTACCGAAAATAGTTGGTTGGGGGATTGATTCATGAATTGCCTACTTGTTAAACTCTTTGAACTGTTTGTTCATTTCTTCATCACTCAAAAACTTACCGGAGCTGAGCAGTACCCTGTGGTTGAAAACAATTGATTCACCTGGCTTCAGTGTGGTAGTGAACTCCGGATCGGTGGGAACGTATGACTTGGATGCGAGATTGTTGACAGCAAACAACCCGTAGCCACGAGCATGCCAGTGTGCCGGATAGCCCATGTTTTTCTTGTTGTCCACCATGGCAATGGTAATATCTTCGTTTCCTTTGGTAGCAGAAAGGCTGACCCAGTCGGCACGCTTGCCCCATACGTCACCTTTTTCAAGCCCGCCGCTGTTTCTGTACACACCATTCACGCCTTCGTTGTTAAGGGCGGCTACGGTGGTTGGGTTTCCTGCTGCGTCGGTAAACACTTCCGGCTTGTTGCTGGGCTCTTCAAATGCCCGATCTAATCTGATACCCATCATGCCTTCCTTCGACTCCTCAAAAACCACTTTGTCTTTTTGAGCTGTGAGCTTCGTTGTACGATCGATAGTACGAAGGTCGTCGGTTCCTGAAAATATGAACGTTGTTTCTTCAACTATGAGCACCTTCCCTGAGTTGTCAACCCAGTTCGATTGCACCACCAATGTGCCTTTGGTTTTGCCGCCCTCTGCTTTTATTACCTTTTGATGGCGGATGCTGCCATAATCCTTCTTTTGATCAGCAGGAATGGCATACGAGTTGTTCCAAAAGTCAAGATTGTTTACATCTCCATAATTGAACCATAGCCCAACATGGTGAGGGTGGTCTACCCGCTCTCCTGCTCTTGGATTTCTGGGGAAGCCTCTGGTAATCACCGTCCCGTTTGCGGTATATATCGGATAAAGTACAGGTTTGTCCAGATCCTCGGGATAGATATAAGATGTGAAGAGTTTTCCATCTATCATCACATCTACCTTTTTGTTCTTTTCGTCAGTTACAAACTTCACACCCTTCATTTGCGCATACCCAACGTGGGCGATCAGTGTAAACAGGAATAACGCAGCACCTGTTTTTGCTATTTTACCTAGTAAATCCATTAATGATGTAATTTATATTTTGATTTTGGATGAGTTTACGGATTGTCATAGTTATGACGAAATTTTCATGGCCGATCCTTACATGTTCCTCGCTTTTTTCTGGAGCAAAAGAACAAGCTAAGGGTGATAAGGGAAAAATCCGTCTTATAGTAGTCAAGCGCCTTTTTTGTAGGGTTTTCCCTACTTTCCGGCGCCGAACAAGCCTTTCTCATTTCACTTTCACTTAACGAATGAAAAGCGATTCGCAATATTATAAAAACCTACTTTACTATTATGAAAAAGCCAGAACCATTCACCCGAAGAAAGTTTATTAAAAACACCACGGGAGCTGCCATTGTGCTGGGCTTCCCCACCATTATTCCATCAAGTGCCTTTGGAGCCAACGACAAGGTGCAGGTGGCTGTACTTGGCGTAAACGGCAGAGGGAAAGATCACATCAAGGGATTTCAGGGCCTTGAAAACGCTCAGGTGGCGACACTATGTGACCCTGATAAAAATATCCTGACCACCAGGGCTGGAGAATTTGAGGCGACATATGGCGCTAAAGTGAAAATGGAGCAGGACTTGAGAAAGGTGTTTAACGACAAAAACATTGACGCAGTGAGCATTGCCACACCAAATCACTGGCACACGCTAGCCGCCATTTGGGCCATGCAGGCAGGCAAGGATGTTTACGTGGAAAAGCCAGGGACTCATAACCTTTACGAGGGTAAGAAATTGATTGAAGCCGCCAAAAAGTACAACCGTGTGGTTCAGCACGGCGTGCAGCTTCGGAGCTCAGTAGCCATGCAAGAGGCTATTCAGCACCTGCGTGACGGACTCATTGGTAATGTTTATATGGCCAGGGGACTTGTGTTTAAGTGGAGGCCTGATATTGGTGACAAAGGAACCGAGCCTGTGCCAGCAGGACTCGACTACGATCTTTGGACTGGCCCTGCCGAGATGCGGGACTTCTCCAGAAACTACGTGCACTACAACTGGCACTGGAGTTGGAACTATGGCAATGGCGACGTAGGCAACCAGGGCATTCACGAAACCGACCTGTGCATGTGGGGGCTGGACGTGGGATTGCCTACCCAGATCGCATCGATGGGAGGGAAGTTCCTGTGGGATGATTACAAAGAAACCCCTGAAGTGTTGACTTCCACCTACCACTACCCGGATCAAAAGAAGATGATTCAGTTCGAGGTTCGCCCATGGATGACTAACAAGGAAGATGGGGTCGGCATTGGAAACATCTTTTACGGAAGCGAGGGGTACATGGTGGTGAATGGATACAATGAGTACCAGACGTTTTTGGGCAAGGACAAGACACCTGGGCCAACAAGAAAAGAGGGCGGCAGCCACTATCAAAATTTTGTCGATGCAGTGCTGGCCAAAAATCCAGCTATGTGCAATGCACCTGTTGAGACGGCTCATCTGTCGTCAGGCCTGGCTCACCTGGGGAATATTGCCTATCACACTGGCCGTGTTTTGACCTTCGACCCAAAAACGGAGACGTTCCCAGGTGACGATGAAGCCAATGCTATGACGAAAAGGGAGTACCGGGCACCTTACGCTATTCCAAAAAAGATCTAAGGCATAGGAAACCCCGGTGCATTTTCAGTTTGAAAGGCTGTCCTTAAAAAACGCCAAACAGCTCAATGTCAAAGATGAGATTGGAGTTTTTTGGGATGGCCACTTTGCCGGAACTGTCACGGACATCATTTGCTCCGTACCCAAGTCCTGATGGGATGTATAATGTAATTGTAGACCCGTTCGGAATGAGCGGCAATGTTGTCTGGAAGCCGGCTATTAGTCTGTAAAGGTAGGTTTCCAGTTTATCGCCAGCGTCGAATTCTTCGCCAGTACTGAGCAGTTTGCCAGAGTACTTGATCCATACGATACTCTCCAATTTGGGCTTCTCTCCATTGCCCAGAGTATCAATTTTGTATCGAACACCCTGTGGTTCTGTTAAAATAACGTCGGTAAGACCCCAAACGGCCAGCGAATCGTCAATGATCTTTGTGTCAATATCCAGCTGAGTTTGGTCTACATTTTTCAGGGCGCTGTCCAATAGGTCTTGCGCTGTGACGGTTTCGGCCACTTCTTTGTTGCAGCTTGAAAAGAGAAAAATGAATGCTGCCAGTAAAATATTTGCTCTCAAGGCAAAGGTTCTGTTTAGTTCAATCCTCATTAGTTAAGTTTTCTGTTTAAAGTTGGCTAACCATAATAGTTGATAAGACCCTCACAGTCTCAAATGGTTTAAAGGCAACGGTGATTTTATTGGTTCAAAGTTAGAAGAAATGAATCTTTTAATAGGCTGTTTTCGGCAGGAAGGCGCAAAAATTACCTGTCAATTCCAGGAAAACACAATCAAGTCTTGACTTCATGAGTTCAATAGTGATAGGTTTAATTGCCACTTAGCTGCTTCAACGCCTGTTCCACACTTTTTACCGGAAGCTTGCATACTTTGTTTTGACATACATAAATGATGGTTTCGCCCTCTACAAGCTTATTTTCAAGCAGGGGAAGATTTTCACTGTCCCCTCCCATAAGCAGCATTCCTGGGTGATACTCCTTCATTAAAAGCCGGCTTTTTTCCAGTGCATCTGGCCCCATCACTGCAACTTCAAAGGGTTCGTTCAGCAGCAAGCCCATCAAGCTCGCCCATTTGGCAAAGTAAGGGCCGCTTTGGGTGAAGTCTTTTGAAAGTGAGCTCACCATTTTCATACTCATGTCCAGATACGCCGCAGATTCATAGTAATGCCCGAGTTTGAAAAGTACTTCGGCAATAGCTGCGTTCGACGAGGGGATTACCTGGTCGGCGATTTCGAATTTCCTCGCCACCAGCTGCTCCGACTTATTGGATGTGTAGTAGAAGAAGGCAGTAGATGTATCGTGAAAGTGTGTGACGGCATAGTCGGCAAGGCTGCGGGCCTGCTCAAGCCAGCTAATATCGAAAGTAGCCTGATAAAGCTGGATGAATGCCAGCGAGAGGAAAGCGTAGTCGTCGAGGAAGGCCTCGATCGACGGCCCGCCATTTGTATAGCTTCGCCACAGTCCGCCGTCGCTTCTTATCATGTTTTTCTTTAGAAAGTCAGCATTTCTAAGGGCAATATCGAGGTACTCTGGTTTGCCGAACGCCCAGTAGGCATCTATGTAACCCGACAGCATCAGGGCGTTCCAGGAGGTGAGTATCTTATCATCCAGCGACGGCCGGATCCGCTTATTTCTGGCTGCTAGAAGTCGTTTTCTCGACTTTTCAATTGCCGTTGTTGCCGCATCTGCGGTCAGCGTAGGCTTTGTGGCCAGCTTTGACAGGCCGGTTTGCCTGTACAAGACGTTCTTCCCATGCTCCCAATTGCCTTCGGGAGTGATGCCGTAATAGTCGCAGAAGAGCTCCGCCGATTTTGTGTCAAGAAGCGCTTCTATTTCAGCTTTTGTCCACACGTAGAATGTGCCTTCTTCACCTTCGCTATCGGCATTCAGTGAGGAGTAAAAGCCAGACTGCGGCGAGGTAAGTTCGTCGCCCACGAACGAAAGTGTTTCTTCCACCACACGAGCATAAGCCTCATTTTTCGTTAACTGATAAGCATGGGCGTACAGGCTAACCAGTTGGCCATTGTCGTACAGCATTTTTTCAAAGTGAGGTACTCTCCACTCTGCATCTGTCGAGTACCTGGCAAACCCTCCCGCCAGGTGATCGTAAATTCCACCGGCAGCCATAGCATCGAGGGTAGTGCTGACCACTTTCAGGGCACGTTCACTATTGTTTTGGCGGTGCTCCTGAAGCAGGAATTCCCAAACGACGGGCATTGGAAACTTGGGTGCCCCTGCCAGGCCGCCAGATAAATAATCTAGCTCTGGCTCCCAGTTAGTGAATATGCCTTGATAGGTTTGAAGTAGCTCGGTATTTGCTTCTGACTCAGCTGAAGCAATCATGTTGTTTTCAAGGATGCCTTCAGTGACGGCGGCTGCCTGTTTGTCTACATTCAATCGATCAGACTTGTATGCCTCGGTGATTTGATTCAGCAAGTTGATCCATTGGTCTTTCGGAAAATAGGTGCCTGCGTAGAATGGCTTGCCGTTTGGTAGAGCAAATGCATTCAGCGGCCAACCAGCACGGCCTGAGATAAGTTGGGCGGCGTCGATGTATACCTGATCGACGTCGGGCCGCTCTTCTCTGTCGATTTTGATTGCTACAAAATTATCATTCATGATGCGAGCCACCGTGGTGTCCATAAAAGACTCTTCCTCCATCACATGGCACCAGTGGCACGAAGCATAGCCAATGCTGATGATCAGCGGCTTGCTTTCACTGGTCGCTTTCGTCAGGGCCTCGTCTCCCCATTCGTACCAGTCCACGGGGTTGTCGGCGTGTTCACGCAGGTAGGGGCTGCTCGCTTTCGCCAGGCGATTGAGTGATACGGTGTTTTCTGTCGCCGGCGAACTGCATCCTGCACAAACCAGGGCTGTGAGCACCACCCAGGCCCATCCTTTTCTCTCTACACGCATATCCAACTATTTATTGAGCGCTACTTTTTCATCAGAGGTGGCCCGGGAGGTCGAAAAAACCCTTAGCATGTCATTATTGGATGAAACAAGCACCAGCCAATTTTTTCCAGACTTGATCATTTGCACATCTTTGACGTTGAAGGGTACAAAGAAGCCGCTTTGAAGGCTTCCCGCTGCCTTGAATTCGAAGTTACCAAGCCCTTTCAAAAACGCTCCGGGCGAGGCATCATTGGGAGTGGTTTCTACTTCTGTGTCGAACTTGTTGCCTGCCACAAGAAGGTCTTTGATGCCATCGCCATCAAAATCCTCTACGAGTATGCCGTTGACCGCTGAAAGCTGCGCTTCGATAGGCAGTTTTTTACTTTCAAACTTTGCGTCATTGTTCACCAGAATGGCATTTGAAAAAGTATAGACTTTTTTATTCAGCGCTGAGTTCATTCCCGGCCCTAAAATCGACTGAAGATCCGAGCTTGCGAAGGAGAGGTAGCTGGGGAATTTTTGTCGAATGGATGGCACCTGGCCGGAGCTGCATTCGATACCACGAACGGGCACCAAAACAGAGTCGTTGTAATAACGGGCCAGGAAAATATCATTAGTCCCGTTGTTGTCAAAATCTTTGGCAAACACCTGAAATGGTTTTTCTAAGTTGGTTTTGAACTTGTAGTTCTCGCCCAGGTTTCCAACAATCAAATCCTGATCACCATCGCCGTCAATATCGTTGGCCACCACTTTGTTCCACCAGCCTTCTGTTTTGTCAAGTCCGTAGATCACGGTGGCGTTTTTTAGCTTCCCGTTAACGTTGGCAAATACCATCACAGGCATCCATTCGCCTACAATCACCAGCTCGGCTGTTTTATCTCCATTCAAATCGGCCCAGATGGCAGAGGTTACCATGCCCACGTCGGTAAGGTCTGGTGCGAGTGCCTTGGTTTGATCGATGAATTGTCCGGACTCATTAATCAACACATAGCTTCTGGGCGAGTAGGGGTAGGCACCGGTGATAACGTGCCCACCACGGAAAAGATCAAGGTCGCCATCGCCGTCAATGTCATAAGGCACTACCACCGATCCGCTGCTTTGCGTGTTGATGGTTGCTGACTTGGCAAAGTTGCCTTTCCCATCATTCAAATAAAGCCTGTCCTTGTATTGCTCGGCTTTGTCAGGAAACTCGCTTCCTCCACTCACAACATAGAGATCAAGGTCTCCATCGCCATCAGCATCGAACAATGTGGATCCCATGTCCTCATAGCTTTTGTCTGCTGCAAAGGCGGCTGTAGATTTTTTAACCAGCTTGCCTTTTGACTGTATGTAAAGCTGCCCGGCCTGGCCAGAAGCACCACCAATGAATAGATCGCCTTCTCCATCTCCGTTCACATCACCAGTTGACATGAAAGGCCCGCTCATCGAGAAATTGTGTGGGAGTAGCGTCTGCTCCTTGTATTCATTCACTTCGTTTTCCTCGTGCACAAAAGTTTCCGCTAGTATCCCCGGCGAGGCCTGAAACAATAACTCCTTTGAAGCGGGAAGTTTCTTTGGCTTCACTGCTTTCTCGTAGGAAACAACAACTGTTTGATTGACGCCAGCAATAGACATAGTATTCTGCATGCCATCAAGCCATGAAACTCTAAGGCTGTCGATGCCAGCAGCTTGACCCAGACCGAAATGGACTATTGGGTCGTTTGACGAAAGATAACCCCTTACAGTTTTGTTCTCGAAAAACTGAATTTTGCCATCGTAGTATATGGTGACTTTAGCTCCCATGCCATCTGCATTCGTAGCAGGCCCGTCGAGCTTTACCTTCAGGTAATTATTGCGATCAGACGAAGTGTTTTCGTAGATGAAAGCTTCGTCATCCAGGTTGTTGATGACAAGTTCCAGGTCTCCATCATTGTCCAGGTCGCCCACCGCTGCACCATTGGAGAAGCTGGTTTCATCAAAGCCCCATGAGTCTATTGCGTTTTCAAAATGCAGGTTGCCGGTGTTTCTGAAAAGGTAGTTTTTCACCTTAATGGGATCATATACCTCAATGAAATCCTTGTAACCATTTTTAAGCATGTCGTTCATCGACGTGTATTTGCTTTTGTTTTTTAGAACAAAATCCCGCAGTTTCTTGTCAAGATCCCCATCAAACACATCACGGCGATAGCCATTGGCCACAAAAACATCTCTGTATCCGTCGTTATCAAAATCAGACATCAGTACCGACCAGCTCCATTCAGTTTTGGACACTCCGGCCATTTGCGAAATGTCGCCAAAGAATGAATTCCCCTGATTTAGGTGGAGCGCATTGTGCATGTACTGCTTGTGCATGCCTCCGTTCACAATATTGTAAAACCCTTCGACGTCCATTGAGGGCATGGATACCTTTGATCGCTTGTAATCTTCGGGAAGCATTTCGGTAACCATAATATCTTCCAGCCCATCGTTGTTGATGTCTGCCACATCAGTACCCATCGAGTACATCGAGATGTGGTTGGTGGTTTCTTTGATCTGTTCTTTGAAAGTGCCGTTTTTCTGGTTGATGTACATATAGTCACCCTCGGCAAAGTCATTAGCAACGAAAATATCGGTATAACCATCACCATTAAAGTCAGCGGTAACTACGCTGAGCGCATAGCCGAAATTGTTTTTGATGCCAGCCTGGGCACCGATTTCACGGAACTTGCCATTCTCGTTTTCGTATAGCTTATCTCTGCTGAAGGAGGGAGACAGCTTTTTTTGCCGGATCATTTCAGTGAGTGGAAGGTCGAACGAATCCGGCCTGTTAGTCAGGTAAACATCCAGATCGTTGTCATTGTCCATATCAAAAAATGACGCATGTATGGAGTAGCCAGACTCGTCAAGCCCGAACTCCTTTGCCTGTTCCTTGAAGGTCAGGTCTCCCTGATTGATATATAGTAAGTTGGTTCTTTCTTCTTCGCTATCGTGATAGCCGCCCTTGCAGACGTATATGTCAAGCAAGCCGTCGCCATTGATGTCTACCATGGTCACGCCGTTGTTCCACCGGCCATTGCCTTCCACGCCTGCTGATTGAGAAATGTCTTTGAATTTCAGGTCCCCCTCGTTGAGGTAAAGCTTGTTAGGCACTTCATTACCTGTAAAATATATGTCAGCGAGTCCATCATTGTTGATGTCTCCAATACCAACGCCGCCACCATTGTACACGTAGGCGAAATTATCGAAGTAGTTGTCGTAGTTCTCATCCACGTCGTTGCGGAAAGTAACTCCGCTGCTGGTCCCGGGGAGCCTTTTAAAAACAGGTTCTTCCTTCTTCTCTTCAGGCGTCGAGACGACATCCGTCTTGGTTTCGCAGGCCGCAAGTATCGATAAAAGCAGAAGTGCTCCGAAAATGGAGGTTAGATGTATTTGTAGTTTAAACAGCATAACGGCAATATGATTTGGGTAGGCAGTCAGCCGAAATCCAATGGTTGTTGACTGAATTACCTGCTCTTTTAAAATTAGGTCAAAGTTAAGCGCTTTGCAAGACTAAAGGATGTTCACCAGTCTTTCTCTTTTCTCACAGCCCAAAGCATTTATGAAACTGGTGGAATCAATTAGTCAAATTGATTCGTTGACACTCCTCAATAAAATAAGAAGGGCCAGGCAATATGCCCGGCCCATCAAAAACTGCTATTTAATTATTACTGAAGTTTAATTACAATCTGCTCCCGGATAGCCACAGTTCTGAGGGTATCCACCAACAGTTCTGTCTATCTGTGTCTGCGGTATCGGACGTTTGGTGTGGTAGTCCTGAATATTGCCTGCCCCAAGCGGGTTGTAGGCTCTAACATACTCCACCAGTTTTCCTGTTCTTACCAGGTCAAACCAGCGACACTGTTCGCCATCCAATTCGAGAGCACGCTCTCTCAGGATAAAGTCGATGTCGACATCAGCTGCGGTGATTTGCATCGCTGCCTCCATGCCGTCTTTGGCAGCTCTTGTTCTTACCACGTTGATATCGTCGGCAGCTCCGGCACTGTTTCCAGCCAGGAAGCGAGCTTCAGCACGAAGCAGATAGGCATCAGCCAGTCTCATCACGAACCAGTCTCTTGACCCACGTTCCCACTGGATAGTCGGTCTGCGGGGATCAATGAACTTTTTCAAAGTAGGGAACAATCTTTCTGTATAGAAATACTGGTCGCCATCAAAAGCCGGATCCTGAGTGATTACGTTGTAGCGAACCTGGAATTTCTTACCGGTCATCCACTCAGCGTCTTTGCCAGGCCCTGGAACATATATCGCTGTATCTCCAACTGTGAATCTGTCTGTTCCTATGTCGCTTGCAGTAACGGTTGAACCATCTGCCTTCTTAGCTCCGTTGGTTACATGCACTTGTTCCCACTTAGGAATGCTTTTGGGGTTATTACTGATATAAGCATGCTTGTAGGTCTGATCGTACCTGGCATCAATATCCCTGTCTTCTGCCCAAACAGAATTCATATAATCAGTTGGTCTGAAACGCTTGAACGGGCGACCACCTTCAATATCACGAATCATACCCGCACGGATGTCATATTCCATCAAGAAATAAAGATGGCCCCTGTTACCTACGCCACCATTACCACCGTTCAGGATAAGATCAGTAGCGTACTGCACCGCCCAAATGATTTCTGAATTGATCTGATTGTCCTGATCCCACAGCGCATCGTGAGATTCAACCAACGCATAACCGTGGTCATTGATCACATTTGAAAACAAAGTATTAGCGCTTGCAAAATCTGCAGGAGAGCCAAAAGACTGCTGGCCTCGTGTTAGATACGCCTTGGCTAATAGAAACTGAGCTGCTCCCTTTGTAGCACGGCCATAGTCGCTTTGCGCATCTGGCAAATTGGCAATCGCAAACTCGAGATCAGGAATGATGCCATCTGCATAAACAGCCGATTGAGGTGAAGGAGCAGCTTCTACTTCTGCACCGATGGTTTCCTCAAGGGTAAGGTAAACATCACCCCAGGTTTGCACCAGGTAGAAATAGTAGTAAGCCCTTAGAAAACGTGCCTCGGCCTGGCGCTGGGTTTTTAATGCATCACTCATATCTGATACTGCTTCCGAACGGTTCAATACCGCATTGGCCTGATTGATTCCCTGATAAAGGAAAGTCCACTGCTGATCAAGAATGTTTACAGTAGGGTTCAAACCATTATCGTAAAAGTTGAATGATTTGTAACCACCATCAGCACCGTTTGTGTGTGTGTCTGTACCAAAAATGGTCAGCATGTAGGCACGCTCATTACTGTGGATTTCACGCAAGAACGAGTAAGTGGCATCTACAGCATCTTCCAAACCGGCTGCTGTAGTGTAGTAACTTCCAGCCGAAACATCTGAAATCAGCTTTTCATCGAGGAAGTCAGAACAAGACTGAGCAGTGAACGCTATCAGCGCCAGCGCCAGTATTATCGATTTTATATTTTTATTATTCTTCATTATTTTCTCGGTTTTGATTCCCCTTAAAATGTTACACTAAGTCCACCCATGAATAGCTGGTTGGAAGGCATCTCACCAGATCCCAAGTCATCAGCTCTTTCCGGATCAAATAACTTGAACTTAGACCAAACCATAGGGTTTTGAGCCGTTGCATAGATTCTCACATTGCTGAACCTCAGCTTTTCAAGCACGCTTGATGGCAATCTGTAACCTAGTGTGATGTTTCTAAGCTTCACATAGCCTCCATCTCTGTACCTAAGCGTGCTACCGTTGGTAATACCTTCCTGATTTTTGTTAGGTCTTGGGTAGTCGTTGGTAGGGTTATCAATGGTCCAGTAATCAACTTTCAGGTTGTTGTAACGGGCCTGCATACTTGCCTGGCCCTGGCAAAACTGACAGTCGATCATAAAGCCAAGGCGATAGTAGAAAAAGAATGACAGGTCAAAACCTTTAAAGCTTAAAGTGTTGGTTAATCCACCGTAGGCAGCCGGTACGTCGTTACCCAGTATCTTACGGTCATCCGGGGTGAACTTACCATCACCATCTTGGTCTTTTATCTTGATCTCGCCAGGTACAGCACCCATAAACGCAGCAGCCTCATCTTTTTCAGATACCTGCCAGATGCCTATTTTCTCATAGTCATAGAATGTACGAATAGGCTGTCCGATGAACCAACCACTACCTACGTCGTCTATCTTATTGCCATCTGCGTCTCTTTGGGCAAGGTCAACAATTTTCTCCGAGTAGTGGCCCATATTGAAGTCAGCATTCCACTTCAGTCCATTTGACATGTCGAGGATGGTAGCTCCCAAAGTGATTTCATACCCATTGGTTTCCGTTCCACCAATGTTCTGAAGAATAGAGGTGTAACCAGATGTAGGAGGTAGTGCTCTTCTTAGAAGCAATGAAACGCCAGTTGAAGTGTGGTAGTAATCAAATGTACCCGTCAACCTGTTGTTGAAGAGTCCAAAATCGAAACCTACGTCGGTAGTTGCTGAGTATTCCCAGCTCAGATCCGGGTTAGGGATGCCGCCAAGTGCAAATCCTCTTGCATCGGCCTCGTTCCAGCTATATACCGACTGGTTGAGCGCACCCTGTGTCTGGTAGGGTGATACTGCTGTGTTTCCTACTTTTCCGTAGGAAGCCCTTAGCTTCAAATCACTGATAAGGTTAACCCCAGAAAGGAACGCCTCATCTTTCATTCTCCATCCTACTGATATACCAGGGAAAGCATTCCACTTGTTACCTTCAGCCAAACGAGAAGAACCATCCCAACGCATACTCGCCTGGAAAAGGTATTTGCCTTTGAATGAGTAGTTCACTCTTCCCATGTATGAAAGTAGTCTGTAACTCTCAAGACGTGAGCCATAGTCGGAGATAGTACCCAGACCGAGGTTGTACCATTGCGCTGTTTCGTAGGGTAGATTGATCGCAACCAAACCTGATCTTGTTGAATCTTGCTGTGCAGAGCTTTGCAGTGCTGTCAAACCAAGGCTGTGATCTCCGAATGATTTGTTGTAAGTCAGCAGGTTTTCCTGAGTATAACCAAAGCTCTGTTGGTTGAAAAGTCCGGCAGCAGGTGTACCGTTTTTACGGGCCTGAGTGAATTGACCTTCGAAACGGCCTCTTTCCCAAGCCTGATAATCCTGTCCGATCAGGAACTTGTATTTAAGGCCGTCTAAGATTTGCACTTCAGCATACACAGATGAGAATAGTCTGTTGATTGTTCTTTCGTCTATGTATTTACCAGGTACCAATTCATTCAAAGGGTTGGTACGGATACCATCTGAAATAGGAAGGAAGATGAGATTCCCTTCATCATCGTAAGGCATTCCAAGTGGAGTTTGGTTAACCGCCTCAGAAATAGTTGCCCCTGACCCCCAGTTCTGCGTTGAATGCGAATACAAAGAAGACATGCCTACTTTGAATATTTTGTTGATCTGATGGTCAACATTCACACGTGCAGTATATCTTCCGAAGTCGGTTCCTTCAACCAATCCATTTTCCTTGAAGTAGCTAAGAGACAAACTTACCTGTGTTTTTTCTGTACCACCGTTCACGCTGATTTGTTGGTTCATTTGAGAACCGTTTTGGTAGATCAAGTCTTGCCAATCGGTAGATCGACCTGTTTGTGCCGAAAGCAACTCAACCGGGTCAACGAACACTGCATCGTCAGCCGGAATTGAAGAGCCGGCATCGCCCCAGGCACCTCTGCCAGATGCACCATTGGCATCTACCCTGTTTGCTTCACGCTTCAAGTCGGCAAATTCAGCACCATTCATCATAGGGATGGTTTTGAAAGGAGTAGTTGCAGCGTAAGTGCTGGTGTAGGTAACCGAAGTTTTACCAGGCTTGCCTCTTTTGGTAGTAATAAGAATTACACCGTTAGAGCCTCTTGATCCATAAATGGCTGTTGCAGCTGCATCTTTCAGCACTTCCATAGACTCGATGTCTGAGGGGTTAAAGTCCTGAATTGAGTTAGTGCCAGAAGTCATCGGTATACCGTCCACTACGAAGAGTGGGTCGTTTGTAGCAGTCAGTGATCTTCTACCACGAATGGTGATTTTCGGCCCCTGGCCTGGACGGCCACCATTTGCCAGAACGTCAACGCCAGCTATTTGGCCTTTCATGGCTTCCATTGCGTTACCTGTGGGTATTCTGGTAAGCGCTTCGCCATCAATAGAAGCGATAGATGCTGTTACGTCCCGCTTATCCTGGGTTCCGTATCCAACCACCACAACTTCGCTGAGGGATCTGACATCCACTTCCATCCCAACACTTATTTGAGACTGGGAGCCGACGGTCACTTCTGTGGTAGAAAAGCCGATGGCACTAAACACCAAAACGGCGTCTCTTGAAGGAACTCTTAACGAGTATTTCCCATCAATATCTGTCACTGTTCCCGTGGTTGTTCCTTTCACAATCACGTTGACACCAGGTAGAGCCGAGCCATCTTCTACAGATGTGATCGTACCTGATACCGTCGAATCCTGCCTGGCAATCGCCTGGCCGGAGCAAATCACAACAAGTGCCAATCCTACCGGAAAGCACCACAGGACTCGCTTACATTTTGATAAAATTTCATTCATAGTAAGTAGGGTTTATAAATAATGTAATGAATTTAATTTGTTTAGACCCAACGCCTTTATCGCCAGTATGGCTTTGAGGCACTTAGTAAGTTACTAAAATCGAGCTACTTTTCTTTTGTTTTGGCGACATATAAATACTCTTCTTTATCCTGGAAGACAGTTTAATGGTGAAAAAAAATTATACTATTGATTTCCTTAATGACTTTAAAGCACGGCTCATTTGTGTTTCAATGGTTTTAACACTGAGATGAAGCCTATCGGCAATCTCAACGTAGCGCAGGCCCTGGTCACGACTTAGCTGAAACACCAGGCGACACTGTTTAGGCAACCTGGCTACAGCGTTATCTATACTTTCCTGCAATTCAGCATATTCCGACCGTTTCTGCGGGTCGAAGTGATCGCAGGGAATAGCCAATTCGTTCTCGATATTTGTGAAGCTGTATTTCTTCTCCTTTCTAAGGTAATCGAAAGAGATATTTCTGACCGCTGTATAAAGATATGACTTGGGGGAGCTGGAAATGACAATCACATTTCGATTGATCCAGATTTTAAGGAAAACTTCGCTTACTAATTCTTCAGCGACTTCATTATTTTCAACCAATTTCTCGCAGAAGCTGCGAAGCGGATGATAGCCAACAACGAATAATTTTTCAAACGCCTGAGAGTCGTCATCACGTAGCACTCTCCAGAGCAAACAGTCTATACTGTCAACAGATTTTGACGGAGCCAATTTTGTCCCGGTAATTGAAGCTCTTTTGGTTATAAGCATTGTTTAAGTAGGTAGTCGATTTCAATCGATTGAAATAAATTTACTCTCAAAATCTGAACAAAACAGATTTGAGAATTTTTTTTTAACGGTATCTGTCCCGGGAACGGTACCGAAATTTTTTTTAGCTTTACATTGAGCTATCAAAATCTAATAATGAGCAAATCTGACTCTACCATCCGAGACATTGCACGCACACTGGGAATATCAAAATCTACCGTATCAAGGGCCTTGAACAACCACTATGATGTAAGCCAGGAGACAGCCAGGAAGGTGAAGGAATTGGCGCTTAAAATGGACTACCAACCTAATATACTGGCACGGCAGTTAAAGCTTCAGCGGACCAATACCTTGGGGGTGATTATTCCGGAAACTATTAATCGTTTTTTCGCCAAGGCTGTAGGAGGGATTCAGGAGGTGGCTAACAGTGCCGGGTATAATGTGATGATTTGCCAGTCGAATGAAACGCTGACGCTTGAGCAGAATAATTTGCAAACCCTGATGTCGAGCAAGGTGGATGGATTGCTGGTATCGGTGTCAAGGCAAACAGACCGGAGCGACCATTTTCAGTATGCGATCAATAAGGACATACCGCTGGTTTTTTTCGACCGCATATTAGAGGAGTTGGCGGTGTCTCAGGTATATTCCGATAATTTTGATATCAGTTTTCAGGGAACAGAGCACCTGATCCAACAAGGCTGTAAAAGAATTGCTTTTGTAGCTGGGCCATCACATCTTTTTAATAGCCGAAACAGGCTCAATGGCTACCTGGAGGCGCTCAAAGCTAACAATATCCCCGTGGTAGAGTCGCTTATTGTGCAAGCCAACTACCAGGCTGGGCATGTGCAGCAGTACACCAGGTACCTGTTTGATGCAAAGGAGAAACCAGATGGGATTTTTGCCATCAATGACATTTCGGCCCTCGAAATGATGCATATTTTAAAAATGAAGGGGTTACACATCCCCAGAGATGTGGCGGTGCTGGGCTTTAACAATGAAGTCATCTGCGATTTTGTAGAGCCAACCCTTAGCAGTATTGAGCATCCAGCCTTCGACATGGGAGTAGCAGCGACAAGAATTTTGTTAAAACAAATCTCATCCAAGGAGTTCACTCAGCAGAAAGAACTTATAAAAAGTCGGCTTGTTGTCCGTGAGTCGTCGAGGCGGTACTAGCGGTTTTCTAAAAAACCCGATCGGTGGCGAGGATTCTCACCTAGTTGGAGGAAGTTTCCTTATATTGCTCTCACACCCTTTGCCAATTATTTTACCCGGAATCTTAAAGACCAAATGAACATCAAATTGTCTCCTATTATAAGCGCCAAAGAACTTCAAGCTATCTATCAGAATGACAATCTGGTAATTGTGGATGCAAGCGGTGGCCCGAAAGCCAGAGAAAACTACAGTACGAAGCACCTTGACAGGGCTTTATTTGCTGACACTAATAAAGACCTTGCCAACGTAAAGCCCAATGCAGCAGAAGGGGGAAGGCACCCATTGCCTACGGCGGATCAATTTTCGCAGGCGCTGGGCCGGTTGGGGATCACGCCCGGGAGTCATGTGGTGGTGTATGACGACATGGGTGGTGCTAATGCAGCCGCTCGTTTGTGGTGGATGCTGAGGGCAATTGGACACTCCAAAGTTCAGGTGCTCGACGGAGGGCTTTTGGCAGCGGAGAAGGCCGGGCTGGTTACGTCGTCAAAAATGGAAATCCCCGGAAAAGTAGCTCCTTATCCGGTAGTCGAATGGAAATTGCCTCAGGCTGATATGCAGGAGGTGGAGAAGGTTGCCAAAGCAAAAGACCACATTGTTATCGACGTTCGGGATGCCAAAAGGTATGCCGGTCTTACGGAGCCCATCGATTTGATCGCCGGACATATTCCCGGTGCTATCAATGTTCCCTTCAGTGACAACCTGACCGGCGATGGTCTTTTTAAATCTCCCCAAGCGTTAAAAGACAAGTATCAGGCTGTATTTGGCAATACACCTGCCGACCAGGTAATTGTGCACTGCGGGTCGGGCGTTACTGCGTGCCACTTGTTGCTGGCCGCCGACTATGCTGGCCTTGATATTCCAAAACTGTATGTAGGCTCATGGAGCGAGTGGTCCAGGAATAATAAGGAGATGGTGACAGCCGACACTGCCGGGCACTAGCAGCGTAAAATGGATCGGACAGTTTTCTGAAGCCATTCGGTAGCTGTATTTTACGGAACGAACCTAACTTTTATGGAAAAAGAGGAACCCCCCAAATGGCTTGAAGACCTCCAGCAAAGAAGCTGGGAACCCGAAGTGCTGCTTTCGGGTATAGTTCTTTTTGGCATGTTCAAGGTGCCTCCTTTGCTTGATAAGGTGCTGGTTTTTTTTAAGTCGCAGTTCTATAGCACTACAACTGACGTAGACAATCTGGTGGGCATACTCAAGCTTGGTATCTATTGGCTGATACTGGGGCTTATCCTTCATTTGATTTGCCGGGGTGTCTGGGTAGGGATGGTGGGTTTAAGCTATACTTTTCCTAACGGAGTGAGGGTAGAGGAACTTAAGTTTAAAAACCGATTTAAGACCAGAATCGAAAAAATCCCACCTTTTCAGCGGGTCATCATCAATCTGGAAAAACTCTGCAGTTCTTTATTTTCCCTGTCATTTATGCTCTTCATGAGCATTGTGGGTGCTTATCTTTATTTTTTCACGTTGTTGGTTCTACCCTTTTTCATCGGAGTGATGGTGCAGGGTAGTGTAAATTTCACCAACAGCTTTGTATTTGAGATTTACGTGGTTGTGGTGATGGTTATTGCCATATTGGGTTTAGTTGACTTTCTCACGCTGGGGTTCTTTCGTCGGTTCACCTTGATCAGTAAAGTTTATTGGCCTATCCATGTGGCGATCAGTGCGCTCACGTTGGGTAAGTATTACAGACCCATCTATTTCGGTTTTGTCAGTAACTCCAATAAATGGGTGCTCTTCCTGATCTTGACTTTATTTACTGTCTTGAGTTTATTTGGATTGGATGAGACCACGAGTGATGTCTACGACGGAAGCTCATTTTCACGCTTAAATTTTTGGCATGCCCGGGATCAAAGGCTAAGGGTGTATTCCGGTTACTACGAGGACCAGAATGAAGAACTTTTCTCCTATCAGGCGCAAATCCCCTCTGATATTATCGATGGAAACGTGCTCCGACTATTCATTCCCGCTGGCATAGCGAGGGAAGATTCGATTCGGGCGAATATCAACTATGATTCGCTGGTGGCGGCAAGCAAGGGCTTGACCAGGGATGCACGAGATATGCCTGCTATCCAGAATTTCTACCATATCTATATAGATGATAGCCTGTTGATCAATTACCCACTTTTTTATCACTACCGACTTCGGACCAGCCAACCGGGCTACCTGGCTTATATCGACATCTCTAGCCTGCCTATGGGAATGCACAGGCTGGAGGTCGGTGGGCCACCCTCCATGTACAGGAATCGCTGGGCGTCCATTCCATTTTTCAGAGAACTGGATGCAAGTGAAAGGAAAAGCACTAGTCCCGCCCAGGAAGAAGATGATGGCTATTTTCAGGTGAAACCAGGGCTGCCCAGGTGAAGCCGGCGGATATAGCTATGTTTCCAAAGTAAAGCTTCCTAATATTGCACTATTTATTAGTCTGTAAAGTAGCAAAAACTTATTACGAATAATTTTTGGAGATATTTTTGCTATAAGTGATGTATTACTATTACGCTACTCTAACACTTACAACATGAGAAATATTCTGTTTGTTGCTGCATTTTGTCTTTTGAGTCAATTTGCAAATGCCCAGTTCGGGGCCAGCATTCACCAGTCCAACCTTCCTTTTGTGGGGATCAATTACCAATTCAAAGAGAGATTTTTGCCTGAGTTGAGGATTGGAACCGACAATTACTTTGACAACACCAGCCTGGAGCTGACGTTCAACTATATTTTCAAAAAAGATGAGAATGTTGATGTTTACACTGGACTTGGGGCGAGGGTACAGATACTGGATGGCATCGTTGTTCCGCTGGGAATGAATATATATCCTTTCACAAAGGATAATTTTGGCTTTCAAATGGAATTGGCAGCTATTGTCGGAAGCAGCGATCCTCTATTGAGGGGTAGCTGGGGAATCCGGTATCGGTTTGCAAAGGAGTAGACAACGACTTCTTAATATACCTCCACCAACTTCACTGGCCCTAACAACCCCGACGGCTGTACCTCCCAGCTGCTGGCATCGAACGCCTGATAGTCGATATTCACGAAGTTAATTTCGTGGTACTTGCGCCACTCTATCCCAGCCCTGTCCATGTAGCGAATGCGGTTGGCCATCAGGTTGACTACTTCTATTTCTATGGTATTGTCGCCCTCTTTTAGGTATTTCCCAATCCTCAACTCGTGGGGCACAGCCCAGCTATTACCTGCAAACTGCCCGTTCACCCATACTTTGGCGCTTTCCCGCACATCGCCAAGCTGTAGAAGGTAGTCATCCTTTTTTGAAGCCAGGATGAAGTGGGTAGCGTAGGTAGCAGTACCGGAAAACTGGTCGGCCAGTGAATCTCCAAGGGCTGTCCAGGGCTGGAGTTTGTCCAGGGTTTTGTTGCCGGGCAGGCTGGGGCCGCCAGCTTTGAAGTCAAGTGTCCAAGGGCCATTGAGCGCAACGGTTCCACCGGTTTCGTTGGCATAGCTCCAGTCGGTAGCAGAGCTTTCGTTGCCCACCTTGAGGAAAAGAGACTCGCCAGATTTGATTTGCATGCGGACTTGCGTTAGCCCGTTTTCGGCCTTTGTTTCGGCGTTGCCAGCACGGCCTGTCATAGCATCCAGTATCACAGCTTGCTTAAAAGCTTTGTTAAATGGCACCCATCCATCGAAAGCTTCGGGTCGCTGGTTGACGATAAAATAATAGGTATTGTTGCCATCCACCCTGCGTACAAACTTCAAGCCGAGAGCCGCCAGTCGTTCAGGCTGAATCATGGCAGCTGTTAACGATGCCTGTACGTTACCGGCGGGACTCGTGGTGGTGCCGAGCTCCATCACTAATGAGTCGAGAATTGCCCTTCGCTGCTCCAAATTGTGGAGGCCAGGCACATCTTCCGGCAACCCCTGTAGGATAATAGTTGCTCCTTGCTTTTTAAGTTTAAGCAGGGTTTTCAGTGCTTTGGTTGACATAAAAGTCATTTTGGGAATGACCAGTGCTTTGTATGATGTGCCGTTGGGGCCGGTGCTTAGCTGCCCGTTGGGAACGGCCAGCTTCTCCAGCCAGCTCTCAGAGATATAGTCAACCAGGTAGCCTTTTTCTGTCAGCCTTTTGGCCGTCGCATAAAAGTTGGTCGGGTGCAGCCACTCATCGATATTGTGTACTGTGAACAGGTACTCCAGGCTTTTCTTGCCTGAGAAGTACGCAGCGTCGTCGTAGGGGAAGTAGAGCAGCACGTCGCCATCGGCCTGTCCGGTTTGCAGCACCGACTGACTTCTGTTGATGTAGCCGGTGAGCCCATCGATATGGGGCCACCAGCTGTTGGATGGGGCAAAGTTGGTGGAGGCATAGAAGAGCCATCCAGGCCACTGCACTTCAGCCGGGCTGTAGGTAGTGCCGTGAAAGAACACGTGGTTTACCCCTGCCAGGAAAGCCTGGTCGAGCTCGGGTTTGGTTTGCGAAAGGGGCGTTTTGAAATGCTCGCCCAGCCAGGTGAATGTTTCGGACGACACCAATGGCTTGCCAGCCACATGGGCTGCCGAGGAAGCAAACTTGAGCATATAAAGATCCGGTGGCAAATGACGGCTGGAGTGGGTGTAGTTCCTGGCGCCGGGAATATCGAACCCGGAATAGCCAAAGGTTTCGCACTCCGGAATGTCAGTAGCGGCGTACACATCCAGCAGGTTGGCGGGGGAGCCATGCGCCTGGTTGCGTGACAAAGCACCGTGGTTGTTGATCCAGTTTTTCCAGGGCTCACTGAAGTTGGCCAGCAACATTTCGCCCATAGTTTGACGGTAGTCGGCCTTGAGCCTGCGAACAGTTGCTGAGCTATCGCTACTGAGGAGGGTGGGCAGGTATGGTTTGAGGTCGTAGCCACGGTTGCGCTCAAAGGCATCGAATAATGTAGGGGTGAAGTTGGCGCCGTACACCTCATAGCTGTCGTTGAAAAAGCTTCGGATATTGGGGCCGGGTGTGCCAAAGGCTTCTCCGAATCGGGCTGTGTAAACGGGGAAAGATTCTTTATTAAGGTGATCCATCACCAGACCGGCGCCTCCCGGGGCGGCTCGTTTCACCATTTGCCCCGTTTTGCCGGCAAAGATGGCATAGAGCTCATAGTTGGCGTCGGGTACCCATTGCAAAAACCCATTCTCATTCAACGAATCAGTCAGGTCAATGGTTGATTCAGGCCTATAAGCCATTAATGTTGCCAGCTTGGGATGCATGGCTGCCTGCTTCTCATCGTTGACAGTAATTTTCTCTTTCAGTGCTTGCCCTGCTTTCAAGGTATATTGTTGCACAATCATTTTGGAGGCAGCATACTCCGGCGTGATCTGCGGGCCACCGTAGGGCCAGCCTGTGCCCAGGTTCATGTCGACGCCCATGCCCAGGGAGTCAGCCACCCGGATCACAGTTTGCAGTCGATCCATCCAGTCTTTGGAGAGGTGGTCGATGTACTGCTCTTCAAAACCCATAGCACCATAGATGGGGGTGATTTCTACGCCGCCCAGCCCGGCCTCGTGGTAGGCGATCAGCTGCTTTCTGATATTGGCATCGTCCACAGCGTTGCCCATCCACCACCAGCGTGTCCATGGTTTGGTGGTGAGGGACTCAGCTGGCCAGTCTTGCTGAGGCGTAGTATGGCAGGAGAGGAGGAGAGCAAAGGGTAATAGGATGAGCAGGTAGCGCATAAGGGATTGTATATTAGAACAGGGGGATGAATATAATTGATTTTTTTGAGGAGACGGAAATGAACAGCCAGGACATGCTGTCATTAGGGCAGATCAGAAATTCAACTTTTGAATCGAATCGGGATTTTATGTCTGGCGGCGCTCCGGGACTGCCGTCACGCAGTTGAGTTTGCATCCATACAACGATTGATTCGTTCGAAAACCCGTCAAAAATTGCGGTAATAACTCCTGATCTTGCTAATGGCCTGATCATAAAGCGGTGCCGTAAATTCCTCGAACATAAACTGAGGACCGGGTGCGGAAGCCTCGACTGTATTCACCATTTTGAGTTGCTCCTCGGTGAGTGCACGTTCGTCGCCATTGAAGGAGGCCCAGCGAATCGACCAGGTGTACTCACTTGGAAACTTCTCCTGCGTGATTACTTTATTCAGGCTGTTGTCGAACACCTTAAAATCCAACACACCATTCCCTGTAATGGCCTTTTCGTTGGTGGTAAGTTTGGCCTTCACCGTGCCATAAATTTTCACGTTGTCTTTAGTGGCAATCACCACACTGTCCCGGCTAACATCGGTGGTTGTTTTGTTGCTGTACACGTTGCCCAGATTGAAGCGGTCAAACTCCATGGTGATGATGTGATGCACATAATCCAACTTCTCGGCATTTGCTTCGCCTGGAGTGTAAAACCGCACATATTGATTGATCACGGTGTTGTGCAGGTATTCATTGATCTTGTTGACGAAAAACTCGTGCTTGATATTGAACATGCGGGAAGGCGATGGAATTGGCTCCACTACCACACGGAGTGTGGCATAGTACAACGCCTCGCCAAGCATATCTTCCACGTCTTTGAACCTGGGAGTCAGCGCCTGAACGGCCATAAAATGCTGATGTGCTTCAATGGCTTTGGTGCGTTGTTCTTTCCGCTTTAGCGCTTCAACTCCAAGGTTATAGTGCACCTCTGCGGCATTTCTCTTTGCTTCGGTCAGCTGAGCATCGTAGCGGGCCGGGTTGGGCACTACCGCCCTGCAGCCAGGGCATCTCTGGATTTCGTCAGCTAAAAAATTGATGTATTGATAATCTCTCGCAACCGACTCCCACTTCATAATATCGTTGGAAGCTTTCGCTTTTTTGATATTTCCCAAGTGAGACTCCAGCGCATACTTGTAGGCTTTTTCGAGCGTCGCTTTGGCCTTTTTCTGCCCGTCGTTGGACCGGAGCCGGTTGATCGCCTGCGACACTGCCCTTTCGTAGTCACCCTTTTGGAGCGCTTTTTTCCCACTGGCACAGCCTGAGAGCATGGCAACAGCGCCTAAAATAATGAACAGGTGATAATATTTTTTCATGGTTGGTTGGCTTTGGTGCTAAGATAGGGATACCAGAAATAATGCCAACAAAAACCTGTTGCCAGTTAGGAGCTTATCTCCCGGGCGTGTAGCGTCTTCCTCAATGCTATTAAGTTAAGAGCATTTTACCCTAAGCCGGGCACCCCTCAATCCTTAAAGGGCCTGCTATAGTAATCGATGCGCCCTTTAGGCCTTATGATTGTAAAAGCATAAGCTTCTATGCAATTTAGTTTTG